>CAMNBC010000080.1 GCA_946532115.1 uncultured Treponema sp. | reverse complement strand
TGTTCTTTAAATCTGCACGCACAATAGCCGAAAAATCAGCAGAAAAATCTTCTTCTTTCATAATAAACCATTATAACACACAATCTGGTAAAATTTCTATAAAGGAAAAGTTTTCCTTGACGGTTATTTTTTTTACCTCCTATAATATAGAATGGAGTGTGTTATGAATAATAATCGTTTTTCAAATCAAAAAATCTTTTATTCTATTTTTATTTTTGTTTGCACTACCCTTTTTTTTAGCTGCGAAAATTTTCTTAATGGTGGTGACGTAAAAGAAGCAATCGACAAAGCAATCTATATTGCAAATAATGAATGCCCGGTTGCCGCAATTGAAGAGCCCGTTATGCAAAGTGGAGGAGTTCCAAAAAACAGTGCCATCATAATCACCTTCACAAAATCAATGAATACTGAAACTTTTGAAAATAACTTTTATATAGAAGATTCAAAAGGAAACAGTCTTAAAGAATATTTTATCAAACCGGAATGGTCTAATGATAATAAATATGTAAAAATCGCTGCTAATGAACAAAAGCTTATTGATTTAGGTAAGCAGGACACTATGGATGTTATCGTAAGACTTACAAAAGCCTGCACCACTCCAGATGAACTTCCAATCCAAACTGCAATCAATCATAAATACAAAATCAATACAGAAATAGATAATAAAGCCCCGGAGATTAGCTCCATTATCGCAAAGGTTCCGGGAACTTACATTCCACGCAAAGCAGAAGAAGGACCTCTTATTCTTAAAGAAGGTCTGCTGCCTGTCGTAGAAGGCTCAGCTCAGGCAACTCAAGAACAGATTGAAGCAGAAAAAGCAATTCTCAGTGTTAATCACATAAAGACAAAGTTTGATATTTATATTGAGGGAAATGATTACGGCGGAGGCAAAGTCCGAGGACATGTAAAATATCATCAGCTCTACGATTCCATGGGTGAAAAAGTTTTTGCTGATGTAGAAGAATATTATGTAAATCTAACAAAAAAAGAAGATTCCGATAATTATTCTGGAACTTATACAATCGATCTTTCTGACAAAAAATACACAGACGGTCTTTACGAAATAAAAGTAACCGTTCAGGATTCCTACAATCTGGATAGTAAGGAAATAAAAACTTATAATGTTATACGAGATACGATTTTTGCTTACAGTGCTAAAACAAAAATCGGATTATCTTCACCAGCCTTCAGAAATGATTTGTCACCAGATGTTTCTGAAGAAACAAGACAAAGAGGATTAAAAGAAGGCTGGTTTGATCCGAACTATACCGCTCCTACTGCAGAAAAAATTGAAGAATGTTTGAAAAATGTATTCTTCTGGAGCCTGCCAAAGGATGCATATTACCGTTCAAAGCTCACCGGCCAGACCTATTCAGACAACAACGAAAAATATACATATTACTTGTCGTGGGGACTTGATGTTAATAACCTGTCTGATCCCTCTGAATTGACAAATCCAGAGGAAGAGAATGAATGGTTTAAGTATAACGAAAATGAATACTGGGGTCCCTTGCAGCAGGAGTTTAAGGATTTCGCAGCTAACAATAAAACTAAAAACATAATTATCCAGGCAAAGATCTTAGATGCAGCCGGTAATGATAATTACATAACCATTCTCTACCCTAAAGCCATTGATTTTCTTGATTATAATGTAAGTGATGAACTGGATGATAATGGAAATCCTACTAAACAGGTTCTTCTTTCTTATGAAGATATGACAAATTCTGATTATACAAAAATAGCTAATCTGCCGGACCGAAAAGTAAAACCTATATACCGTGTTTTCTACGGAAAACTTACAGATGGAAGTAAAGATAACGATGGACTGACTGAATTAGTCAGAAATACATCAAAATATCTGGATGAAGATAACTGGAGTGATATTTCAGATTCTCATATCATTAAAAATCTTGACCCCGCATCTGAATATGTTGTTTACGTGCAGGTAGAATACAAAACTTTTTCAACCCTTAATAGTGAATGGGTTGGAGAAACCTTTGGCCCTTTAAAGAAAGAATATATTAATACAAATAAACAAACAAGTACTAGTATTACAACACCAGAGTTTTCAGTTGAAAAAAAATCCTCAGGAATTAACACAGGACTTTTTGATGTAACTGTTACTATCAGTAATTATGAACAAAACTCCGGCAATAATGTAAAATATGTTCCGTGCTACAGCACAGACGGAGAAAACTGGGTTTATTATGAGGCACATAAACAAAAAGTGTTTACAATTAAAGTAACAAATCCTCTGCACGCACCTTTTAAAAATACCTGGGCTGTGCCTGGCTGGGACGAAAAACTTAACAGTGAAGGTAATAGCATTGGTGACAATTCATATTTTGAGGGAGTTGCATATTGTAAATCACACATAGGATATCCTCCAGTATCTGCAAAAATGAAAATCATTGCATTAAACGATTACCAAAATGTTGAATCAGATGCACAGAACATTAATTTTTCAGAAGACGATGATAACATACCGCCATTCATAACAAGCAATGTAACTCAGCATGATTCACGCCTTTCTTACGATGGACATTTCTATCAGTTTGAAAACATAGTAAGAGAAGACGAAGGTCATTTGTCAGAATATTATGAGTATTACTATGCTCCTTATCAGGAATCCTGGGGAGACAACCTTACTGTTATGGAACCGGAAGAAATTGAAAGGCTTCCTGGTGGTATTGGAAGCTATACTTCATCTTGTTATTTAGAAGATAATAACACAAGAGCAGATTACACAATAGATGTTGCAATTCCGTTATATGGACTTGCAGACGGGAAATACATGTTCTTTGCAAAAGTCACAGACACTTATGGAAACTATACCTACATCACCCTTGGAAAAGCTGATATAGGAACTTTTAAGAATAAGATGTCTGTTGAATATGATCATTCAAACAGAACCTTTATTTCTACCTTGCCGATAGAAGGAAATGAATACTTTGACAGAAATATGATTCATGTTGAAGACTGCTGGAACGATGATAACAGTCAGGCAACACAATGGGCTTCTCCAAATGGCTATTTTGAATTTCTAAATGAACTCCAAAACTGTGAGGTAACTACAGTAAACGGAAAAACTGTCCTTCTGAATGATAATTCAAAAGCAGCAGCAGGAGAATTTATTTTCCCTGACTGGGAACACAATACCATTTCTACAATAGCTCCACGAGAATTACGCGGAGGCAGCTTCTACAAAATCACCATGCAGGGTTTTAATGAGAACTATTATGATAGTACCACCGGTATTGGTGTAAACAGAAAATATGGTCGTCCATACAGCAAATTTGATCCGGCTTATACTTCAACAAATAACAATCCATATTTGTGGGTATCAAACGTTACAGACGCCCCTATTGAAGGTGGTCAAACCGCTTATGACGTATTTACAGATGAAACCGTTTCAAATACTGTTTACTATTTTATTCCACCAATTAATGATAACGGAGAACTTGATAATGACTATCTCAAAGACATAAAATCTTCCTTCTTTGCAGACACTGCTACTCCTCGTTCAAACAAGACCTATCTTGTAAATGTAATTGCATCTGCCCGCGATTTAGGAAATGACGCCGATGAGTGGGAACGCCGTGGAAAACTGATTAAGAGCCATCTTTATGATGACTGGAGAACAGGAACTGATATACAATATAATAAATTTGGAACCTTTGATTCTTCAGTTGCTGCCGATGATATGTACAATTCACACGAAAAAGGTTTAGTTTATTATGTAGCCGTTGTTCACTTTGCAGACGGAAAAACTGCAATGTCTAATGTCTACACAATGCAAGGCTTCTAAATCAATGTACAGTTCCGCCTAAGCCAGCTCAACAATTGCCCGGCGGAACAGAATATCCTCGCGCTCTTTCTGGCTTTTTCCGGTAAACGAACTATCGTTCGTTAGGCTTTCTGCAAGCTGGGCCACTTTCTGTTCAACAAGCTTTTTATCATAGCCCATGCTTGCAAGAGAGGTTATTACATCCTGATATGGACCGGCAGCGGTTACGCGTACGACAGAAGCTCCTGAGCTCTCACTCAACTTGAGTTTTCCCTTCAAAGTCAAAATCATCTTACCGGCAGTTTTCTTTCCTACGCCCGGAATCTTTTCGAGCATTTCAAGGTCTCCATTCTCCAGCACTTCCATCAGTCTGCCCGAAGAAACGGAGCTCATAATTTTTACGGCACCCTTAGGCCCCACTCCATCAACCTTGAGCAAATCTAAAAACAAAGAACGCTCATCTGCACTGGCAAAACCATAAAGAGACATAAGCTGATCTGTATGCTGCAGCCAGGTAAAAATGCGGGCTTCGCTTCCAACCGGTGGAAGCATATCAAGATTAGAGTCTGGAACACACAAATCCCACTCTACCCCGTTTGTATCTATAAAAACCTGTTTTGGAAATTTTCCTGTAATTATTCCGGTAAGTGAATTGAACATAAAATAAGTATAAAGGAAAATGCAGATTTCGTTAATATAAACTAGGCAATGGAAATATAATTTTTAATTGACATTTTCTCTGCAACCTGTATAATTTGATAATCATTATCAATTTAAAGAGCAGAGTCAAAAATGCAGAAAGCAGCATACAAAACAAAACAGCAGGATTTACTTTTATCTTATCTTAAAGAAATGCAGGGAAAGCATTTTACAGCAGAAGATGTCCGCGCTCATTTTGAGGCAAAAAAGATTTCCATTGGAATTGCTACAATTTACCGTCAGCTTGAAAAACTCGTTGCAGAAGGAAAGATTCAAAAATATTTTATTGATGACCATTCAGCCGCATGTTTTGAATATGCCGGAGAAGCCTGTAACGCTGGAGAACAGCACTTCCATTTAAAATGCGAACTTTGCGGCCGCCTTATTCATCTTGAATGTGATGAACTGAAAGAACTTGGTGGACATCTTAAAACAGAACATGGCTTTGTTATAAACCCGCTTAGAACAGTTTTTTACGGAATATGTATAGACTGCGCAAACAAGCAGGACAACAACAATAATCCCAATACCTGAACATAAATTTTTTTATAAAAGGAAATACAATGAAATTAAAGAAACCAGTTTTAGGATTAATTATTCTTACATTAATAAGTGTCACAGTTAATGCTAAATCAAAAAAGTCAGCCAAAACCCCAGAAAAAATCAAAATCGTAACAACAATATTCCCGCAGTATGACTGGACTCGAGAAATTCTTGGCGATACAAATTCAGCAGAACTTTTCATTCTTATCGGGAATGGCACAGATCTTCATTCATATCAACCATCAATTCAGGACATTGCAAAAATATCAACTGCAGATATTTTTATCTATGTTGGAGGAGAAAGCGATGTCTGGGTAAAAGACGCTCTTAAGAATGCAAAGAACAAAAATATGACAGTTATAAATCTTCTCGAAGTACCTGGCAACAATGTAAAGGAAGAAGAAATTGTAGAAGGTATGCAGGCAGAAGAAGGAGAAGATGACGAGCATCATCTTAATGATGAAGAAGAAGTTGAATATGATGAACACATATGGCTTTCTTTAAGAAATGCAAAAGTAATTTGTGATGAAATCTGTAAAGCACTCATTCAAAGAGATTCAGCAAATGCCGCAGTATATAAGAAAAACCTTGCAGCATATACTTCTAAACTAACCTCTCTTGATGCAAAATATATAGACACTGTAAATACTGCTTCAAAAAATATACTTCTCTTTGGAGACCGATTCCCTTTCCGTTATCTTACAGATGATTATAATCTGAAATATTACGCAGCTTTTGCAGGCTGTTCTGCAGAAACAGAAGCAAGTTTTGAAACAGTAATTTTCCTTGCAAAAAAAGTAGACGAACTAAAGCTAAACTACGTTCTCAAGATTGAAGGTGGAGATGGAAAACTTGCACGCACAATCATTAATTCAAGCAAGAACAAAAATGCAGCAATTTTAACTATAGACTCCATGCAGTCTGTTACAACAAAACAGATTGCAAATGGAACAACTTATTTAAGCATTATGGAAAACAACCTGAAGGTTATTGAACAGGCACTTAACTAAGAAGCGTAACAGTTTATCAGCAATATTCGCCCCACTCACAACCAATATGACGAGCTTCAAGCTCGTCTATAAGTTCGAGATGGCGTAACAGGCCTGTCTTTCTGTACAGTTTTACAGTTCCTTCCCCTGTTCCTCCGTTCCAAAGCCTGTTATGACGTTTTGCTCCATCAGGAGATTCATAATTTACAAGAAGCATTTTTGATTTATCACATTCAACACTGGTTTCCATTACTGCTTTTGAGGTTTCCTGACGCACATACCAAATAATCTTATCTTCTGTTTCTTTACAGTCAAACTTTGTGCGGCAGAAAGTCCAGAATTTGGAAAAATTAAATTCGTATGATTTTCCTTCATACCAGAAGTCACTGAGTAATTTTCTATTTAAAACAAGTCCAAAGGCTTTGGGCTTTCCACCTCCAATATCAAAAACTGAGTTCTCAAGTTTACGTCCGCTATTTTTACTTTTCAAATCACAAGAAGAAAGCCAAACCCATGGCGAAGTAAAATTTTCACCCCAGTTCTTATCAGCATATCCAAACGAACGTTCATTAGTAATAATAAACTTTTCACCATTACAGATTACAGTTCCATTATACAGTGACTTCATACCTTCTGCATGCCAGTACATTTCAAAGGCTTTTAGCTTACGAAACAAAGTTCCAGCCCCATAACCAACATTAAAGGCAACTTGCTTGGTAACCTGAAGATCCCAGGTCATTGAACCAGCATCACACATCCATTCCGGATGTGCAGCACAATCTTCCGCCGAAATCTCAACACGCCCCGTCAGCAGTTTTTCACCAGCAGAACACTCAGGTGCGAATACATGATACCCTTCGTTATCGCAGCTGACAGCAACATCCTTCCATGCATAAAATCTGTGCAGCTGAGTTGCATTCTCGCCCCACCATCCACATTTAACCATCAAATAACTTGGACGAAAACCATTTTCTTTATTCAAGGGTAATTGACCGCAAACAGGCTCTTCACCACCATTTTGTGCCGCTAGTGCCGGATTACAGGTAAAATATTCAATAAAAAAACTGCGTTCTTCACCAGTCTTCTCATTAATACCAGTAAAATTATGCCACCACCAGTCATACCCCTGACGGGCAAATTTACCATCCAGCATCCAGTAATTTCGTTTAAGATCAGATTTGTTCATATTTATCGTCCACCTTTATAATGAAGATGAGTTATTGCGCCGGCTAATGCATCTGCTGCATGGTCAGGTTTTGGTTCTGTCTTTAATCCCAGCAGGATTTTTACATAGCGTTCAACAAGCTCCTTATCGGCGCTTGCAGTTCCCGTAACAGCCTGTTTGATTTGATTCGGCTGATATTCCCCGAGCTTTATATTATGCTGAGCAAGACAGAGCGTAACAACACCGCGGGCTTCAGCGACCCCGAGCGCAGAAGTTACGTTACGTGCAAAGTACAAAGTTTCCATTCCCGCCTCATCCGGCTGAAACTCATCAATCACAGCACAAAGACGACTGTAAATAGTCAGGAGGCGTTCTCCATGAGGCTGCTCGGCCTTAGTTGTTATGCAGCCATAACTGACCATGCGGTATCGCCCCTCACAAAAATCCACCACACCAAATCCTGTATTCGCAAGCCCCGGGTCTATACCAAGAACCCGTCGTACCCGGCGAACCTTTTGAGAACTTTTATTCTGTTCATTTCCCGGAAGGGAATTAAAAGACTTGTCGTTGTTTATCATAAAAAGAATTTCTCACAGAGAGCACAGAAGTCACAGAGTCAATAATAAAAATATCAATCTCCGTGACCTCTAAAGCTCTGTGAGGAATTTTACTCAAAAAAAATCCGCTCCTTACCGGAACGGATTTCTTAGCTAAATAAAATGGTAAATGCTAAAAAATTGCTCCAAGTTTTCGCAATTTTTCTTAACGCATTTGCTATATTTATTCTTCTGGCTCAAAGTCATCTGGATATTCAGCTGTGTGGTATACGTTCTGAACATCATCATTGTCTTCAAGACGGTCAATAAGACGCTGAACCTTAGCAGCAGTATCCTTATCAACTGGAGTATAAGCATCTGGAACCATTCCTACATCAGCAGAAAGTGTTTCATAGCCCTTATCCT
>CAMNBC010000079.1 GCA_946532115.1 uncultured Treponema sp. | reverse complement strand
CTCTCGAAACCACCGTAGAACGTCGTCATGCTGAACTTGTTTCAGCATCTACTAGAAGACCCCGAAACAAGTTCGGGGTGACTGAGTTCCACTTACCCCGCACCTACATTTCAGAAGACCCCCGCGCCTGGCAGGCTCGCCGCTGGTTTAAGGAAGATTACTGTCAGGGCCCGGGCAACATTCTTTACGTCCACGCCGATGGAAACATAGCACCCTGCTGTGGTTTTGCAAATGAAAATCCGGCACTTTTCATAGGCCGCATCACAGACAGCTTTGAAACAATCATGCAAAATGCCACCGCCAATCCAATGATAAAAATCTGCTATGAGGAAGGTCTTTCCCACTACCGCCGCCACGGCTTAAAAAAATGCCTGCGATCCCAGGGAAGAAAACTTCCCGGAACCACAGGCGACATCTGTACTCTCTGCGATTTTGTATGTAAGGTTATAAGAAATTAATTCTATTTATTCTTTTCGCTTATATAATAAATGTCATCATATTTACTTACAGGAACTAGTAACTTTGCATTTTCTACAGGATCTTTAGACATTGTTTTATTATTCTGATTCTCCACATAGGACTTATAAGAAGATGCTGCCTTGTACCATTTACTAGTTGTATCTTCAAAAATTATACTCTTTAGAGATTTACATCCATAGAAGGCTCCGGTACCAATTTTTATTACACTCGCAGGAATTGTTACACTAGTAAGACTAGTAAACTCCTGAAATAAATTGTAAGGAGATACACAACCGATTGAAGTTACTCCATCAAGAATTACTACATTTGTTATATATTTTTCTTCAAAGATATAATTAAGTTTATTAATGATTTTTTGATTTACACTTATAGAAGTAAGACTCTTGCAGCTCTTGAAGGCACTGCTGCAAATCGTCACGTCCTCTTTTAACGCAGCCGCATTAAACTCTGTTATCTTCTGAGAACCTATATATAAATCATAATCTGAATAAAAAATTGAGGCAGACCAGTTTTTTACATCATCCGAAGTATTGCCATCATCATTTGTACACCACTGCTCCAATGTACCGCCGTAGTTTACCCTGTTCAGAGCCTTACTGTAATAAAATGCAGTCGAATCAATTGATTTTACACTTGCAGGAATTGTTACACTTTCAAGTTTAGAAAAATTATAGAAAGCAGAACTGCTTATCTTAGTTACTCCATCCGAAAAAACAACTCTTGTTACATATTTACTATCAAACATACTGCTGAATTTATCTAGTGCATTCTGACCAACTGTTACAGAAGTAAGATTTTCACAGCCCTTAAATATACTGTTGCCAGAATAAGTAGAAGAACCAAAACTTGTAATGGTATCTGGAATAATTACACTGGTAAGACTCTTACAATTCTTAAACGCATAATCACAAAGGCTTGTAATATTGTTAAGTACCTGAGCATTAAGTTCTGTAATTTTCTTGCCGTCTATATACAAATCATAGGCTACAGGAAATACACTTGCATTCCAAGACTTAGACTCTGCATCTGTAGAATAGGAAGAACTAGAAGTACACCAGCGGCGCAAAGATCCTTTATAATAAATGCTTTCAAGCTTTGTACAGTTCGCAAAAGAATTATCAACGATACTTATTACAGAAGAAGGAATTTCAATGCTTGTAAGATTACTACAACCCTTAAATGCACCATACATTACTTCTGTAACAGTAGCTGGAATACTTACTTTTGTAATACTTTTACAATTTGCAAAAAGGAAAGAATTAATTTTCTTTGTAGTATCTGGAAGAGTAATTTCTACCTGTTTTTCACCATCCATATACAAGTCATAGCCAACCGGGAAAAAGCCCTTAAAACTATAATAACTTGCTTTGGATTTTGCAAACCAATCGTTTTTACACCAGTCATCAATGCTTCCCTTAAAATATACACTTGTAAGATTTGAACAGGCTTCAAAAGCAGAAGAATCAACAGTTGTTAGTCCTTTTGAAATTGTAATCTTTTCAAGACTTGAACAATCTTCAAAGGCTGATTTTCCAATGCTTGAAAGTTTTTCTGAAAAAATTACAGATTTAAGGTTTGTACAGTTACTGAAAGCGTTATCACTTATTGCAAGACCTGTATACTGAGACAAATCCAAATCAATTTTTATATCCGGATTATTCTGCTTTAAGTAATCCAGACCTTTTTTAACGGCACTCAGTTTGCAGCGTTTTGTAAGAACATAAACAGAGCTTTCTGTAATTGCCTTAATTTCATTCTCAACTAATGCATTGTTTTTAAGAATTTCTTCTGAATGAGAAACCAAATCTTCATCACTGAATTTAAAAGTCAGTTTATCTTCATCTGAATTAAATGTACCTTTTCTCCAGTTATTTACTTTGTAATCTATCCATTCATTTACTTCGTAAATATGGGTAATACTCAACTCAATTTCTTTTGTATATGAACCACTAAGATCTATAATAATAGAATCAGCTTTATTTTCAAAATTACCTTTATACAAAGGAACCTGTTTTTTTGAACCATTAGTGTCTGTTTCATTAATTCCAAGTTCCCATGTTGAAGCAGACCAGTTATCCTTAAATGACATGTAATACTTTGCCGAAGCTGCATTATTAACGGTAAGCGAATCGCAATTTCCATTCAGTCTTCTACTATCATATATTTCTTTAACATCAAAAACGATGGAATTCTTTAATTTGGAATCATCTGCTGAATTCTCATCTTTTTTTTCTTTATTAGAAGCACCTGGGTTCAAGTCTGCAGCAGTAAAGGTAATATCCAGTTTTGTTTTATCAGCATTAAGTCTTGCTGTTTTCCAGTTTTCAACTTTATCTTCTTTCCAGTTCAAGAATCCATTTGTTACATGAGTCTTTGTAAGGACAAGTTCATTATCTTTTTTCTCATAAGTTCCCTTATAAATTGAAATACATACAGGTTTAGAAATAGATGTTTTTGAAGAATTATCTGTAATAGAGGCAGTGCTGTTTTGTCCGAACTCCCACTTTCCATTATCAGTTAAAGTAATGAAATATATATTTTCAAAACCACTTGGACTGCAACTCTTAAAGGTTCCGTTCAGGCTAGAGTCTACAGAAAACTGAATTGTTATTTCTTGATCTTCTGAACCACCAGAATTTGAAGGTTGTGTACAGGCAGTAATACAAAGTATTGTTGTTATAAGACAAAATGCTAAAAAACTTAGCTTTTTTTTCATAGGAAATCCCCCAATTATTTTATTTTGTCTTATTCTAATAACTAGGGGTAGTCATTTAATGACTAAGCAATATTTTTTTATATATTTTCATTCATTTTTTTTACTGTAGTTTTCCATTGTTCAACAAACCAGTCCGGCTCAAGAGGTCTTGCATTTTCTCCAAAAGAAAGCAGCCATCTGAAAACTGGAATCCACTGAGAACTTGTAAAAGCAATTGTAGTTAATCCTGCTTCCTGATTTTCTTCTATTATTTGATTATCTACCCAAATGCACTCCCTGACAGTACTTCGGGCTTCTCCCCAAAATTCTATTTTAAAATCGTAGGCTTCATCATACTGAAAAGCACCAAATCTGCCCGTCTCAAAAGCTTCCCTAAAACGAAAGTTGTCCGGTAACTCAAATGTTCGTGAAGTAATAAGCTGAACATTATGCATTTTTGAAAGCTTAAAAAGGCGGGGATTTTCCGGAGTCTTACTGCCGGCTCCATACAAGAACAAACTTCCACTGTCAAAAACAAGCTGAAAAGGCATAATTTTTCTATGCCGCTCTTCAGGTTCCCATTTACTGAAATAAGTAAAATCAAGCAGATAATTATTTTTGATGGCTTCGATTATCTTTTCAACAACTCCCTGATCTATAACAGGTTTTGGACGGGGTGCAATGTAAAATCGGTCGCGTAAAGATGCTGAAACAAGTTCAGCATGACGCAGGCTGTCACCATGAGGTTGTATGTCGTCACCCTGAACTTGTTTCAGGGTCTCTTTCTCAGCATGTCTTGCAGGGGTAATTTTATTCAGCAGTTTATCAAAGGCTCTGTATAAAAAATCCTCATTTGCATTTTCCCCTACCAGACTACGAATAAGCTCCAGGTACAATAATTCATCATCAGAAAAGCCTTCAACCGGTAATTTAAAAGGTTTTGTATAATGCCAGCCTCTAAGTTTATTATCATAAGCAAGGGGAGCACCAAGCTCATTTTTCAAATAGCGGAAGTCGCGACGTAGAGAACTTTCAGAAAGGTTTTCATCCCTCAGTTCCAGCCTTAAAATATCCAGCAGTTTTTCAAAAGCTACAACCTCTCCATCAGCAAGAAAACTGTCAATCAGACGAAAACGTTCCAATTGTGTATGAGTTGTTTTATGACCAGACATTTTTTCCTCTATTCTTTTATTGTTTTTAAATGTTCTCCATCAGAAATTTCTAAATCATTACGATGAGCAAAAGTATACCAGATAATTCCCGCACACCAGCAGAATGTTGCTATAAAATTAAAGAAAATTGCAACACGAAGCGACGGCACATAAAGCATTGCAAGAAAATAACCTGCAAAACCAGCAATGCTACCGGTCATGTCTATGAGGTTGTCATAAGAGGCACGTTCTTCGCTTTTTTTGAAAAACCAGGCTTTTGCTCCTTCAAAAATTTTATCGCTTATTCCACCAAAGAAAATATACATTCCCATACTAAGCACCCAGAAAATGAACATATTGAGAGTGGTTTCGGTATAGATGAAATATAAAACACTGGCTATTGCCTGCATAAGAAAAAATGGAAGCATAAGAGGAAGAAGTTTTTTATTCCACTTTGACCACATAAAACCAAGCAATACACCACCACCCCAACCAATTATACTTTGAAGGGAAATGAGACGAGGAGATAAAATGGAATAAACTTCTTTATTGATTACTGCAGCTGAAAGACCGGTAAACAGATAATAAATACCGTCTGAAAGCAGAAGCGGCCAGTACTTTTTGGAATCTGATATTAAGGACATACTGATATGATAAAAAAAAGAAAGCCCTGTGGCAAGCGTGTGCACAGGGCGTATAAGATCCTGAAACAAGTTCAGGATGACATTAGATGACGTCATTCCGAACTTGTTTCGGAATCTATTAGAATACTACAACAACTTCGCCGTCTGGGTAGGTTTCATCAACATACTTGCGAACCTTGTCGCTCTGCAATGCATTGATAAGAGCCTTAATTGCAGGCTTGCTTTCATTACCAGCTTTTACAGCAAGAACGTTTACGTATGGTGAAGAAGAACCTTCAACAAAAAGTCCGTCTTTCTTTGCAGAAAGTCCTGCTGGAATTGCGTAGTTACCATTGATTACAGCGGCATCAACATCTGCAAGTACGCGTGGAAGTGAAGCAGCTTCAACTTCTACGAACTTAAGCTTCAAAGGATTTTCAATGATGTCTGTAGTTGTGGCTGTAATTCCAGCTTTTGGATCAATCTTAATAAGGCCAGCTTCCTGAAGAAGAAGAAGGGCACGACCTTCGTTTGAAGGGTCATTAGGAATACCAATGCGAGCCTTTTTCTTAATATCATTAAGAGACTTGATTTTCTTTGACTTTGAATAAAGGGCAAATGGTTCAACATGGATTCCAGCTGCGTTTACAAGATGATATCCACGTTCTGTGTTGAAAGACTCAAGATAAGGAATGTGCTGGAAATAGTTAGCATCAATTTCGCCAGATTCTACAGCTTCATTTGGTGTAACATAATCTGTGAACTCAATTACCTTGAGGTCAATTCCTTCAGCCTTGAGGTCATCTTTTACCAGGTTAAGGATATCAGCATGTGGTACCGGTGTAGCACCAACTTTAATTGTCTCTGCGAAGAGAGAAGAAGCGAGTACAGCGGCTGCTGCAAGTGCAATGATTTTTTTCATAAGTATGTTCTCCTTGTGTTGTTTATTATACCTATAAGTTTAATAGGTTATTCATTTTTTGTCAATATGATTTCTAAAAAAAATATATATATTGACATTTATTTAATTGTACACAATCTACTTGACAAATTATTTTTCTTAATGTATATTTAGATTGTACACAATGAATATCTGATTAACAGATAATGATTCAGGAGGAAATAATTATGGCAGAACTTACAATAACAAATGCAAACTTTCAGAAAGAAGTATTGGAATCGGATAAACCCGTATTGGTAGATTTCTGGGCACCATGGTGTGGCCCTTGCCGCATGCTCGGACCTGTTGTTTCTGAACTTGCAGAAGAACATCCGGAAATTAAAGTTGGAAAAGTTAATGTAGACGACGAACCTGATCTGGCTCAGCAGTTTGGCGTAATGAGCATTCCGTTCGTTGCTACATTCAAAGACGGTAAACTTCATAAATCTTCAGTAGGTGTACAGCCTAAAGAATCTTTACTCGGTCTTTTAGATTAGTATTTCTAAGGGTGGCTTCGCCCGTTTTCCCCACCAAATCCATTGAAGTCACCCTTTATTTATTCTCTCTCTATTTTTCCTTCTTTTAATTTTTCATCAGCAGCAGCAATAAAAGCCTGAATATCTTTCATTTCTTTCTTATACTGCACAAATCCAAAACTAAAAGATAAATCATAAAGAATTCCATCTTTTTCACATTCTTTTATCAAAGCCTGTCTTACATTTTCGCAGATTCGCAATGGATCATCCTCATCATCAAGCTCGGCAATAATAATAAACTTATCGCTTCCATAACGGCCAACAAAATTTGAGGTATTACTATTTGCCACCTTAAGGGCATTTGCACAGCGAATCAAAGCCATATCACCTTCAACGTGTCCGTACGAAATATTTATCTTTTTGAATCTATTAACATTAAGCATAAAGGCATAAAGATTTCCATTATCTGAATCAGCCTTTATTTTCGAACTTAAAAATCGCATAAGCTGCTTTTTGTTATTCAGTCCCGTAAGTGCATCAACCGTTATCAGGAGATTTTGCAAATCAATATAAACAAACAAAAATGCAAGAGTTACCCCTACCCCAACACTAGGGACAGATGGAAAAATAAGCTGAATAATTCCAAGAATAAGCAGGAAAATTAAAAACATAGAAAGGATTCTGTATTCCTTGGCTTTAAGATAATTTTTACAAATAAGAGACTTAATAAACGCATGAGCAGAAGTAATAATCAAATACAAATAACTCATTGCAACATGAATCATAACATATTCACCACGATGATAAATATTATCAGAATCTATGTAAAAAAGAGCACCTGTATAAACAGAAACTATTACGCCGGCAATGATAACAATTACAGGAAGCTTTGCGATATGTTTCAGATACTTTGTTTTTATGAATTTTGAATCTAGTGACATTTCTACATAGCAAAGCCAGTAATAGCCCATCATTGTAGAAGAAATTTCATAAATTGCATTTGTTAAAAAATTCGCCGCACGGGGTTCAGGAATAAAGCCACCTTCTATAAGTCCCCAGTTAACATCACACAAACAGGAAATGGTTCCCGCAATAAGAGCCATTACATAAAAATGCTGTTTAGCCTGTCTGTCATAATTTTTAAAGAAGTTGTATATAAGAATTCCCAAAATTAATGTACAAAATGAATCCAACTCAATAATCCAGAAATAATTCATACAACTCTCCATATAAAAAGAAATCAAAAATATTTTTATGATTCTATTATTTTACCACAGAATTTTAAGAACTCAAAAAAAACTTAGCGGTTTTGTGAGATGTGTAAGAATTTTCATTATCATACCATGCGGCGATGCTGGCAGAGCCGCACGGAGCGATTTTGCGTAGCAAAATTGCGACAGTCGGATAAAAGATAATGAAAACTCATACGAATTCAAAAAAAAAGACGCACCGTAGTGCGTCTTTTTTTTACTCATTAGCTAAACTTAGCAGTTCTCAGAGAAGTACTTAATTGTACGTACCATCTGTGAAGTATATGAGTTTTCATTATCGTACCAAGATACAACTTCTACCTGGTATGTATCGTCATCAATCTTAGATACCATAGTCTGAGTAGCATCGAAGAGTGAACCATAGCGCATACCGATGATATCGCTAGATACGATTTCGTCTTCGTTGTATCCGAAAGATTCTGTAGCAGCAGCCTTCATAGCAGCGTTGATAGATTCCTTAGTGATGTCCTTACCCTTAACTACAGCGAAAAGAAGAGTTGTAGATCCTGTAGGTGTTGGAACACGCTGAGCAGAACCAATCAATTTTCCGT
>CAMNBC010000078.1 GCA_946532115.1 uncultured Treponema sp. | reverse complement strand
AACCTTACGACGACGTTGAAGAAGAAGACGGCTACGGCGCATATCGCGACAGATTCCAGGAAGAGGAATAAGGCTAAAATAGCAGAACCGTTAAAAAACGAGCTGCGACAGCGGGTCGTTTTAGGTTCTACTTATAAATCGCCTCAGAGGCGAGACTAGCGAGCCGACTTTATTAGATGTCCGGGTCAAGCCCGAACATGACATATCACAACGAATTCAAATCAACAAGTTCATATCCACTATCAAGCAAAGCACTAATCAGCAAAGACATATATTTATATAATGGACGTGAATGATTACTCTGCGAAAATCCACCGACAACAGAAACTACACCTCCGTTAGCTTTATCTAACCCAAGCAAAAATTTCTTTATCAGTTTTTCAGGATCCATATCAGGATTATTAAACTCTGAAACATCACTGCATGGATTTACATAAGTATAACCTGCATTAGCCCCGTAAGTAATAATTTCTGGCGTAATATCATAATAAGGTGCATGCCAGAAAAGTGTAAGTTCTGTTTTTGTACAGTCATAAAATTCATCTTCGTTACGAGCAAGTCCCCTGCGAACAAACTCTTCATTAATTACAAAACTATTTTCTGTAAGATTTGCAGTTGTAAAGAACATCGAAGCACACAAATGACCATTAGTTACAATCTGTCTTGTTTCAGCAGGATAACGACGAATGAATTCTCCATTTATAAAAAAGCTTCCTTTTGCATTAAATTTTTTTAATTCCGATAGAATTAATGGAAGACCATCTGCATTATCATAAAGCTCAAAAGCAAGCGCAACCTTTTTCTTTTCCAAGGCTTTCTTTACACTTTCTTTATACAATGGAAGCGTAACAGCCCTCTTGCTCAGAGAACGCACATAAATTGCGTTATCATAATTCTTATTAGGAGTTGTTCCAATAAAAACACGGTATCGGCCATTCTGCTTTACAGGTTCAATTGCAGAAGTTGCTTCTGTTTTTGACCAGGTCTTTTTCTTTAAATCATACCTGTAAAAATTTGAATTTCCTGTATCTGCTATAATTGAATAATCAGCAGAATTCCAATACCCTGCAGTTACTGAGGACAAAGTAATGGTTTCAGAATTATTTGTAATTATATTCCAGAGACGTACGCTTTTTTCTCCACCAACATACAGATTTGAATCATCAGTCCAGATTGCAGACACAACTTTCTCACCTGTAAGGACCGCAATACGTTTCCAGTTATTAATATCATATACATAAACTGTTGAACCGGCAAAGAACATAACTTTTGTTCCGCCTGGTGACAACAAAGGTTTTCCAGAATCTTCTATCTGAAGAACCTGCTTCGCCTGAACATCAAGCTTGTATACAGAACCATGTTCTTTAATTCCATCATACGGAAGTTTTTCCTGCCATAAAACCGGTTTATCAGAATCATCCCAGAAAATGTAAGATGCAACTAACGAAGCATTTGATTCTGTATACGGTCTTGAATAAATTACATCCATATAATCGCAGGAAGCACTGCGAACTACAAGATAAGTAAACAACCTGCCGTTTTGTGTAACTACAGCTGAAGTTACTTCACTGTTGCATGTAAACTTATCTGTAAGAGGATTGAACTGAAACGGGAAGCGTCCCATCGGCTTACCCTGCCCTATAATTCCGGAATAAAGGCCAAGTGTATAAAGTTCTTTTGTATTGATTTTATAGAGAAGATAATCATCTACATAGGCAAGATATTTTGAAGAAGCCCAGTAAACTGAATTTATAGTTCCTCTTCCTACCTTTCGGTAACGTTCGTCAATTTCTACACCACGAAGAATTGCATCCGGATTACAAAAATAAACAGAATTATTTTTTTCATACACAACAACAGAACTGTCCGGTGACCATTTTACGGGAAGGTCTTCATAGGAATTCAAAACACCTTCGCATAGCACACTGCTCTTACCTGTTTCTGTGCTTACGAGCATCAGATTACCAGAGAATACAGAAGTACGCTCTATACGACAAAAATATTTTCCATTGGGACTTACAGCATAAGGAACTACAGGAACAATATTCTCTGGAATTTCTTCACACTTTTCTATCCAGGTAAGTTGACCAGCTTTTTTTGAATAACGGGCAATTCCATATCTGTTTCTTATCTGAAGAACATCACCTCCGGAAAGAAGTTCCATCTGTTCAGGATAACAGGTTATAACTTCTGGTGCATGTTCCGGTTTTCCATCTTTTAAAGCGGCTTTGAAAAGAGATTTATACGGACTGGTTCCAACCATATTATGACGAACGGTAAAAAGAATTTCGTCATTAAGATTCAAATCCGGATTTCCAAAGGAAGTTCCGGCTACCGCTGAAAATGAGATAAGACCTGTTATAAGACACAGAACCGCGAGTTTTTTCATTTATGCATCTCCGCACTTAATACGAGGATAGAAAGTTCATGCTCAAGTGAATCGAGCTGCTCTTCCATCTTTTCTATCTGATTATAACGTTTTTGATATTGTTTTTCCTTAAATTCTGCATAACGTAATTTTGCGCTATCATCCTCTTCTTTTTTTACTCTTGAATAGCCGCACCATGGACAGTAATAAAATCTTTTATCAATTAATTTTCCACAACCACCGCAGATACACATATTATATCCCCTTATTTCAACACCGACATCGGGTCTACTAATTTTCCATTTTTATAAACCGTAAAATGAAGATGAGGGCCGGTTGAATAGCCTGTTGAACCAACAAGTCCAATTCTTGTTCCCTGACTCACCCATTGTCCCTTGCTTGCAATTATTTTTGACATATGAGCGTATAAAGTCTGATATCCGTTTCCATGATCAATAATTACATAATTTCCATAAACACGGTTAATACCAGTTGTTGTTACTCTTCCACTCATTGCTGCAAGTATTGGAGTTCCAGTTGGACATGCCATATCAGTTCCTGTATGGAACGATTTAACACCTGCAATAGGATCAATCCTATATCCGTAAGGAGAAGACCAGCGGAACTTTGCAGAAATCGGCATTCGGAAAAGCTCACCCATTGCATTACGCAGAGAGTTTGCATCCATTGCAGCACCTGGTAAAAAGAGTTGCTGACCGGCAGTTAGAGTTTCGCTTGTAAGCTCATTTACATCAAGAAGCTGTTCCAGGCTGATTTTATATTTACCGGTGATAGAACTAAGAGAATCACCTTTTTTTACAGTATAAACAATTCCATCAATTGAAGGAATTTTCAGTTTCTGTCCTGCAGCAAGTTGACGGACATTTCCAATATCATTCACAGATATCAAGGTTGAAATGTTAGTCAATCCAAACTTCTTTGCAATTCCGCTGATTGTATCGCCGGAACGAACCTTGTAAGTCTGGTAGCTCACAGGCTGAGTAAAATTAACAGATTTTGCAGAAACCTCTACATCCAGAAGATTTCCAGATTCATCATAATCTACAGAACCTGCAAGAGCGAAGTTGGACATGAGTTTATTCAGATTTTCTATATCTGCACCGCCGTCGCTGGCAAGTACAATTGGACCAGTAAAATTTATATGGTATTCACAAAGACGAATAATTCCAAACACTGCAGTGATTGTAACTACTGTACTTAAAACGACAATGAGGATTCTTTTTAGATTTGATTTTATAAAGTCTGAGGCATCTGTTACAGAACTTCCAAGTATTTTAAAAAACGTACGGAAGTTTAACGGCTTACGCACTTCCTGTGCCTTAAAGCTTCGCAAATCTGTTGAAAAAACATTTGATGTCAAAGAGGCAGAGCGCACTTTTGCAGGCCGTCTCCACTGGATATCCGGCAGAGAAAAACTTCTTCTGCGGGAGTCATCCTGAACGTAACTTATTATTTCCATACTTCAAATATCGGAAAATAATAAGAGGTGGTTTAGGAAAATAAATTCTGGTCAGGAATCATATAAATAAATTCCTCACAGAGGACACTGAGAACACAGAGTTTTTGAGTGAAAACTCTTTTTATAAATAGTCAGATAAGAATGGATATTCTGTTAGAAATTCTTGACGTGGGAAGTTGTTGATTAACAGGCTAAGTTCGCTAATCTGATTTTTTGTGAGTTCAGAATTGGCAGTTGCGGCAATCTTTAGGAAGGCAAGTTTTTGCGTTACTGCAGATGGACGAGTTAACAATGAATCAAGAGAGGCCACATTTATGCCCGGAACAGACAAACCATGTGGTCCGAGTGTATAAGTTTTTGTTTCCGGGCACGAAGCGAGTCGGGATTCGAACCACCAGGCAAACATTTTCATGCGGCTGTCGGTGAGTACCGGCGCCCCGGTATAGTCGCGGCCAGTAGTTGCATTGGCGCTGTATAGAGCGCCGGCGGTGAATTTATCAGGACTCGAGAGGCGGCTAGATAGAGTATGCCAGGTTTGTTCAGCTGAGCTTCCTTTTATATGAGTCTGTTTACCAGGGAAGGCAAAGTCTAAGCCGGCAACAAAGATTTCGCGGGCACCCGCAAGATGTGCAAAATTCCACGCACTTGAAGCCACAGAACCGCCTGTGCCTAGGTCGCCTGGTGTGAGGCGAAGCTTTGTCTGCGTAAACGCGCCGATTGGGAATTGTGAGGCGCAAAGTAAGAGATTGCGGCACTCAAAGCGGAAAACAGACGGATATGCACTAATTTCTGTTATAAACACACTATCAGGAGCCCTCAACCCTGCAATATGTCTGTATGCCCAGAACTGCGGATCCGTCAAAATTACAAAGTCCGGTTGAACTCCACTTCTTAATAAAGCACGTAATGCAGTTTCCACACAAACTGTCACACAACGATCCTGTAATTCTCTTAAATATGGAAGAATCATTTCCAGAGAAGGCCCTGCTCCAATAATTAAAAACGGCAACGGATTACCATCTTCATCAAAAGCCTTTTTTTCAAGACTACATACAAGTCCGCGTTTTGCAAACTCCCCAAGATTTTTTAAGCTGTTTCTGCACCACAACCTGCCAAACTTTTTCAAAGTAGCAGCATTAATTTCGTTCTTTCTTTGATTTCGCTTCACGATTGAGCGAACAGCATCAAAATAAGAGGCTGCATGTGCTGTAAAAGCAGGAATATCAAAAAAACAGGCATCTGACACACCAGCCCCGCCAACATTCACTTTTGAACCATCTTCAAGCAGCGGTAAAACAGATTCTGCAGGAGCCCCCACAGCAATCACAAGATTTTCAACTTCAAAAACAGGAGTCCAGTCAAGCACGGACAAGGCAGCAAAAAAATGTGCCACATCAGGCTCTATTAAAACAAGCCTAGGAACTTTCCCATCACAACAACTTCCCGCCACTGTACATTGCATGCCGCTACTTTGAATGTCCATGCTTTGCCTGCTGCCGTATTCACTGATTTTTTTTGCACACTCTATTACATGATAACCAAGCCCAAACCCATAAAATACAATTGCAGATTTTGAAAAAACTTCATCCCGACTCACAGCTCCAGAGGCCTCACGCTCCGGATTATAAGCAGAATGCAGTCTCACAGGAGCACTACCTGCAACTCCATATTCACTTGCTGTAATCATTCCATTTTTTGCATTCTCAAGTTTCCAGAATGTTTCGGGATTTACAGGCTCAGAACCTGTTATCTGTGCTAATTGCGGAAATCTATTTTTGAAAGCGGAAAAATTTTTATTCCAGATTGAGTTCAATTACCATATTCTCCGTAACGGGTGTTCCCGGTTCCGGGCTCTGGCTTGTAACCCAGCCGCTTCCGTTTATATTAAGTTTAATATCCTGGCGATCCATAAGAGGAAGCAGTTCTCGCTTTGATTTTCCGGTAAAGTCAGGTACTACAGAATCAATTTCAACTCCATGAGAAGAAGAAATTGTAATTACCCCACTATGCTCAAGAGATGCAGCTCCACCACGGCTCATTCCCAAATGATCAATAATAATATCAGCAGCCTCACCAATTACCGGCGCAACAATACGTCCACCGTAAGTTTCACCCTTTGCTTTTTCAACAACTATATACAAAACAATCTGCGGATCATCAACCGGAAAAATTGCCATACAGCTTGAAAGAAAATCTGTATCACTATATCCGCCGTGAACCTTATCTGCCATCTGAGCAGTACCGGTTTTTACACCAATATCAACATCACGAAGATTAGCCCTTGAACCCGTACCATTTTTGGCGGTAGTTTCCATACAGCTCAAAATATAATCTGCAGTATTTTTTGAAAATACTCTTGATTTATACTGAGGTTCATGCTCATAATAAGTTGTTCCGTCCTTATTTGTAATTTTATGAATAAATGAAAGCTGAACCGGAACGCCGCCATTACCTATGGAAGTAGCAGCCTGAACCATCTGCAATGCAGATACACTTATTTCCTGACCGATTGCAATTGTTGGCTTAGAACGTGCAGACCAGGTACTGCTTGTAGTATCTTTTACCAGACCTGAAGTTTCGCCAGGAAGCTCAACCCCTGTTTTTGTACCAAATCCCAGCATGCGGATTCTGGCGATAAATTCATCTTCACTGATTCTGTCACTTATCTGTCCTAAAACATCATTACAGGAATATCGCAAACCGTCTTTTGGTGTACACAAGCCATGATGCTCAAGACATTTAATTCTGATTGTTTCACCATTCGCAAGACGCTTTTCATACATTCCGTCACAAACAAAAGTATCGTTTGGTGAAATTCCATGTTCGTCATAAACAATTCCGACTGTAAAAATCTTAAAAACAGATCCCGGCTCGTATGCAGTCATTGCAGGACGGTCAACTTTTGATTCTATTGAAGAAAAACCATATTCATTCAAATCTGCAGAAGGAAAGCTTATATATGAAAGAACTTCGCCAGTAGTACAATCTGCAGCAATCAGCATCATACTCTCTGCCTGAGTTTCGTTCATTGTTTTATGTGCAATTTGTTCAAGTTTATACTGAAGATTTGCATCTATACTCAAGAAAACATTTTTTCCCTGAAGAGGTTCTCCATTTTCATCAGTTCCAACCGGAGAAAGAATAGATTGCTGTGAAAACTCAATTCCAGCAAGTCCTTTTCCATCATCTCCCATATAACCTATAAGCTGAGAGGCTAAATCATGGCTTGGATAATTGCGTCCTGGAATTTTTTCATAGCTTACAAAATTATACCCCTTTGAATCTGTAAGTTCTTTCAAAGATTCATATATTGTCTGAGTAACCTTTTTCTTAAGATATACAAAACTACGGTTCGAACTCAGTAATGAAACAACGTCTTCTGGAATTAAATCTAAGACAGGTGCAACATCTTCGGCAAACCGTTTTTTTAATTTCTCATTATCACGTAAGTTTTTTACAGAAACCCCCACATGATAAAAATTTGTCTGAACTGCAAGGGGAAAACCAGAACGGTCAACGATTGAGCCTCGTTCAACTGCCGGGGAATTCTGTGCCACGGGAGTTACAGGTTGAAGAGACAATTTAGCGTATGTAAACAGAAGAACAAGCAGGCTGAGTGCACAACAGATAAAAAAGAAAATTGTCTGCTTTGGTCTGAAGAACTGATTCACAATAAATTTCCACCCGAATATATATTGTAAAACTATTTTAATTAAATTTCAACGTGACAAATATATGATTCAAAACGCAAGAAATCTGTATGGAAATTTATATACGAGTGCGCTTTCGCGCACTTCGATTCCACTCTGCTCGTGGATGTAGTTAGTTGGCAGAACCAACCAGGCACATGCGTCGCCTGCGGCGCCGCGTTGTGTAAGGAAGTTATTGTACTTCGTCGGCTCACTCACTTAGTTCGCTGCGCCGACGAGGCACATCCATTCAGCCTCGGCACACAAAGTGTCTCCTACGTAAGCTTTGCCGGCCTGTTTAATCATTTTTGGACTGTTGCGGAGGAACTCAATTTCCATGCGAACCTTGTCGCCAGGGCGAACCTGATTGCGGAACTTTACCTTATCCAAAGTAGCAAAGAAGAAAAGTCCATCTGCAGGAACAATATTCAGGTAACGCAAAGCAGCACCACCAGCCTGAGCCATAGTTTCACAGAGAATAACGCCGGGAACTACAGGGTACTCTGGAAAGTGTCCCTTAAAGAAAAACTCATTTTCTGTAAATGTATGTTCACAAACGCAACCCTTTTCATCAGCAGAAATAATAGAATCTACAAACAAAAATGGTTCGCGGTGTGGAAGTAATGATTTAATATCTGTTGTAAGTGGCATTGTTTATTCCTTATGATTTGTCCCGCAGGTGCAGCCTGTCGGGACGAAATTAATTTCTCTTG
>CAMNBC010000077.1 GCA_946532115.1 uncultured Treponema sp. | reverse complement strand
ATCCGGCTTTTGAACGCCGCTTTCTATTTAAAATTCATTTTGAAAATCCGTCTGTTGAAGCAAAAAAGGCAATCTGGAAAAACAAGATGAAATGGATGTCCCCTGCACAGGCAGAAGAACTTGCCATAAATTACAACCTGTCTGGCGGTGAAATTGACAACATCGTTCGCAAGGCAGAAATGAAAGAAATTATTTCAGGTACCCGAGCCGACTTCACCGACATTGTAGAAATGTGCAAGGTAGAAAAACTGGATGCAGCAGCGGGAGCTGCAAAGCGAATGGGCTTTGCGGTCTAGGCTTTTAGAACTGAACTAACATACGAATAAATCGGGCTGGAGCTTTTTGAACCTGACTCCAAAATATTTTTTCAGGTTCAGGCTTCTGCCCGGAAGCAGTTTCTATGCGTTTCAAACAGTCTGCAACTTCAAGCATTGTCAGTTCTTCTTCTTGACCATATGAAATTAAAAGCAGCAGAGTTTTTATTCTTCCTCGCTTTGAAAGAAAAGTTTCTGCTTCCTCTACTGTATTGAATTCCATATATTCAATTTCAGTCGCCTCTGAAAAACACTCATCAAAATCACAAAGTTCCAGCTGAATAATTCCGTTATTCAGGCAATCATCCAAAAGAACTTTTGTATTTTCGCGGTCACACTCTTTCACCCGCAAAATAAGTTTTTCAATTGTTTCGGCTTCATATTTCTCATAGTCAAAGTTTTCCGAGTCAGTCATATTAATCTAATAATACGCCAGGAGGCTTTATATTACAAGTTTAGGAAATTAAATTATGAGATAAATACACTATACAGATTATTCTATATGCTTGATTTTTAATAATTCCACTATTACTTTTATAACAGATTTCTCAATTAATTGATTTATCAAAAAAATGGAGTATAATTAAAATATGAAAACATTTACTAATTCAGAAAAAGTTACTTTTATAGACGAAATTAATAACAATTTAGAAGAAAATGATCAAATCTCCATAATAGCAACTTCTTTTTCAATTCGTTTAATAGAAAAACTAGAAAAACTCCCTCGAAATGCAAAAATCAGAGTCATAATTTCTGATACAGATTTCAAAAATTATTTTGATGATACATTTGATTATAATACTGAAGAACAACTTCACCTTTTAGATACAGTTGCAAATCTAATTAAAATGATTGAACAACAGACTCTCACAATAAAAAAATTAAAAGATATTTCATACGGAGCTGTTATTACAAATAACTATTCCTTTAGTACCGTAAAATCAAATTTAAATGCAAAATATTTCGCATACTCAAAAAATGAAAACGACCATCTATCTCCAATAATGGAATTCCAGAATATTGAAAATCCTTTTTTTAAAACTGATTTTGAACAAAAGTGGAATTCTGCAAGTGACATAACAGCTGAAATAAAAGAATATTTACAGAGTCTGCTAAATCTAACGCCAGACACAATGTATTATTTTATACTTAATAAACTTGTATCAAATAATTCATTAATATCTGAAAACAAAAATAATGATTCAAAAAATATAGAAAAATTGCAGTCTACAGAAATCTGGAAATTAATGTATAAATTTCAAAAAGATGCTGTAAAAGCAATTCAAAACCGCCTTGATAATTTTGGGATTTGTATTCTTGCAGACAGTGTTGGTTTAGGAAAAACTTTTACGGCCCTTGGTATTATAAAAGATTACCAGATGCAGGGAAAAAGAGTTCTAGTTTTATGCCCTAAAAAACTGCAAAATAACTGGGAACAATATCTTTCTATCGCTAATAAAAAAACTAATATTCTTGATAAAGATAATTTTAACTATACAGTAGTTTTTCATACCGATTTACTTAGAACCAGAGGCAAACGAGGAAATATTGACTTTGAAGATTTTAACTGGGGTGGATTCGGATTAGTAGTGATAGATGAATCACACAATTTCCGCTCAGGTTACAGTGATAGAAAAGATAAAAATGGAAATCGAATTGAGAATCGATATTCGTTTTTTATCGACAATGTTATGAAAGGTGAAAGTAAGCCAGATCTTTTACTTCTTTCTGCAACCCCTGTAAACAACAAGTTTACGGATTTAGAAAATCAACTGAGAATGGCATATGATGGAGAAGAAATATCTTTTAATAGAAACTTCCCTGAACTCAAAAACATCCAGTCCCTTATTAAAGAAGCAGACGAACGTTTCAAAAATTGGATGGAAAATTCAACTGAAAAAACAACTAATTCTCTAATAACAAAACTTGATCCACAGTTTTTAAAATTAATTGAAACAGTTTCTATTGCTCGTTCACGAAATCATATAAAAACCTTCTACAATTCATCAGAACTTCACTCTTTTCCAGAACGAAAAAAAACAATAACTATTGATGATTATAATGATGGTGCAGAATCAGAATATGATACTATAGCAAATAAATTATCTGAATTATTTCTTACTGTATATACTCCGTACAAACATATAATCCCAGATAAACGAAAAAACTATCCGGATATTTTTACAGCAGAACGAATGAAAAATATGAAAGAAGAAGACGTCGCAGAAGGTCGTTCACTAGGTATGATATCATTGATGCGCTCTAATCTCTTAAAACGACTTGAAAGTTCTTCTGATTCTTTCAAAATAACAATTGATAATATTCTTTTTAAAATACAAAACTTTATTGATATTATAGATAAATATGAAAACAATAATTCAAAAACAGGCAGTTTCTCTTTCGACGATGCCAAAGACAATGATATTGAAGACTCTATAGAAACTGAGTCTGAAGATGAATCTCCAATAATTCAAAACACAGAAAGTTATGAAATAAAACTCTGTGATATGGATTATAAAAAATGGAAAGCTGAATTAAAATTTGATTTAGATTTACTTACAACCTTAAAAACAAAAGTTGCTAAATCAGTAGACGAAGACAAAAAACTTAAAAAACTCAAAATCATAATTGAAGAAAAAGTAAAAAATCCAATAAATAGCAACAATAAAAAAATAATTGTTTTTACAGCCTTTTCAGATACCGCTCATTATATTTATAAAAATTTAAAAGATTGGGCTGATGAGTCATTCAATATAAAAACTGCATTAGTTACAGGCACAAGATGCGAGACAAATCTTCCTGACATAGGATATGATTTTGATAAGATTCTTACATTCTTCTCTCCAAAATCAAAATTTAAGGATAAAAAATATCCTAATGAAAATGGAGAAATTGATCTTCTTATTGCAACTGACTGTATTAGTGAAGGTCAAAACCTTCAGGATTGCGATTATTTAATAAATTATGATATTCACTGGAATCCGGTACGCATAATCCAGAGATTTGGACGAATTGACCGTATTGGAAGTACTAATAAAACAATTCAACTTGTAAATTTCTGGCCAAGCAAAGACTTAGATACATATCTAAAACTAAAAGATCGAGTCGAAGGAAGAATGGCTGCAGCTGATGCTTCTGGTGCAGGACACGGAAATGTATTAACGAATGAAAACTCAAAAAAAAATGATATCAGGGCCGAGCAAATAAGAGAAAGTTTGAAAACTGATTTCTTAGAAATAAAAAATGGGAACATGGAATTACAAAATTCTTTTTCTATTACCGATTATACTCTTTCCGGTTATAAAACAGACTACAATGATTATACTGAAAAATCAAAACTGGAAGAACTTCCAAATGGAATTTGCATTGAAATAAAAACTGAAAAACAAGAATTAGCCCCTGGAGCAATTTTCCTGCTTTTGGAAGATGAAAAGAATGACATTCAAGCAGCAAAGAAAAAAAAGACTAATGTAATATATCCATATGAATTAATATACTGCAACTCAGATGGAAAAGCAGAATACAGGCCAACTGAAATTCTTGCAAGACTTAGATCAATTTGCAAAGATAATTCAACAATTATATCCTATAATTCTTCAGAATTTTCAGTACTAGAAAATCTACTGAATAAATCTATACATTCTAAGAATTCAAAACAAATGATAGACAGTCTTTATACTCCCGATGCAATTATTAATAATGATGAAACAAAAATAAAAAATGAGTTAATTTGCAGTATACTGATAAATTAATTCTACATATAAAGGAGAAGTCAAAAAAATGATAAGTATTCCAGAAGAAATAGCTTTTAAACCAAGCCATATAATTCCGTTAGAACAATTACAAGAGGAGTATCATTCTGCTTATGACAAATCTATATCAGAAACGACTCTATCTCTTATAGAAGAAGTCTCTTTAATTGCAGGTTTTTATCGAAAAAAATATGATGATAACAGATTTAATGCAATTACTTTTATCACAGTCAAGATGAAAGACTTTGCAAATACAAAAGAATTACTTGAAATTGCAAAAGCAATATTCCGAACAATCCGCACACAGTGTTTTTTGATTTTTCAATATAATAATTATATAGAATATAGTGCTTCTTTATTCTGGGCAAATAAAATCAATAATTCAAATAATACTGTAAAAGAACTAGTTATATCTGAAAAAATTTACAATGACATTCGTAATAATGACTTACTGAAGGCAGAAGAGAAAATTCAAAATGCTATCTCTTCACAAGGTGACCCAAAAGAAATTTATACACTTATTTATAATATATTAATGGATATACAATCGTATGTAATGAAATGGGAAGATAAATCCCATTGGATCGATTGGATTATTTCATCAGAATCAGTTGAAAACGGAACCGAGAACGAAGTACCACTTGATGATTGTCCATATCCATTCAAAGATGATTTAGTAAATGAAATACAACGTGAAAATATGGATTATGAAGCCGAAGAACCTACAGAAGAAGAAAAATCTCCCGAATTTGAAAAACAACAAAAAGAATATTTGAAACTAAAAGAAAACGCAGAAAATGATACTAGTGGAAAATCGCAATATCTATTTGCAAAAGAACATTATTATGGAACAATACATCGAAATCTAATTACCTATAGAGATTTTTTAATAAAAGCAGCACAAAAGGGATATCCGACTGCAATTGAAGAACTAGCACCTTTATATGAGACCGGTATGAAAGATGATAGAGATCAGATATTAATAAAAAGAGATCTGAAAGAAGCAATTAGCTTATACAGAAAAGTTAATAATGGAAGAAAAATAATAGATTTAATGATTCAATTACATGAGGTTCATTAATTCCTGGTCTTGTAAAAACATTTTACTTATAAAACCTCTTTCACCTCTATCAGAGAGTCAAACACCGCAACACACATTTTTCGAATCTCCTCTGTCGGCTGGACTTTATCTATTACCATAATCGGATGAAGGCCAGCAGCGTGAGCACTGCGGATTCCGTTCAGGCTGTCTTCTATTGCGACGCACTCATTCGGTTCCATACCGATAGACTTACAGGCCATAAGATAGATTTCAGGATTTGGTTTGCTGTGTTCTACCATCTCACCGGTTGTACGGGTTTCAAAAAAATCAATTACGCCGGCTGCCCGCAACTGTCGCTCAACTGTAGGACCACGAGTAGATGAAGCCAGTGCAAGTCTGTAACGAGGCTTAAGGTATTCAAGGATTTCCTTTGCATAAGGCAGCAGCGGAATCCCCTCTTTCTCTTCTATTTCGTGAAAGAGCTCTGAAGTTCTCTCAAGAAATGCCTCGCTGTCAAAATTCGCACCATAATATTTTTTCAAAGTCTGAATTGTGTCGTTTTTGTTTGAACCGCGGCAGGCGTTTAAGATTTCATCATTTACTTTAAGGCCTTTTTCTTCAGCTGCCTTTCTCCAGGTTATATCTGAAATTGATTCGGAATCGAGGATTACTCCGTCCATATCAAAAATAATTGCTTTTATATTTTCCATCTTGTTGCTGCTCATAATGTTCAGATTTTAGCATAATAGAAAAATCACCTCAATAATGCTATATTAGAATTATGAAGAAGATTGTTACTACTCTTGCCGCACTTGTGCTTTTTTCTTTATCAATAACTGCACAAGATAAAACAATATATTTATGGCGAAATATAAAAGGAATGAAAAAACAGTATTCTGTTATGTTTATGCATAAGCCTGTTGAAGACAGCCCTCATACACGAACAGCTGTAATCGTATGTCCTGGTGGAAGTTATCATCATCTGGGACTGAAAAGTGAAGGAACATCTACTGCAAACTGGTTTGCAAAAAATGGGGTTACTGCTTTTGTCTTAAAATATAGAACCGCAGAAAGTCTTCACCACTACCCTGCAATGCTTCAGGATATTCAAAGAGCAATTCAACTTGTTCGCGAAAATGCTGATGAATGGGATATTGACCCGAACAAAGTTGGAGTAATCGGATTTTCTGCCGGAGGTCATCTTGTAACTATGGCCGGCGAATTCTGGCAGACTCATGATGAAATAGCTAAGCTTGGCATACAAACTAACGTTAGTTTGCGTCCGGATTTTGTGATTCCGGTTTATCCGGTTGTAAGTATGCAGGATGATATTGCACACCGCTGGAGCCGCAACAGTCTGCTCGGCAGCGGAAAACGCAGACAGTCACAGGCTCGTAAAGATGAATTTTCAATGGAGCTGAATGTGCCGGAAGACATGCCGCCCACTTATGTAGTAGTCTGCGACGATGACCCGGTTGTAATTCCGGAGAACTCACTTCGTCTTTACGACGCATTGCAGGCTGCAAATATTCCAAGCCGTCTCGCCCGATACGAATGGGGCGGCCACGGCTTTGGAATGAAAGACAACGCTTTTATGAAAGAATTCCACTGGAACGAGCCGCTGCGCGACTGGCTGGTAGAACTAGGCTTTATGAACTAGATGTCCGGGCTTGACCCGACAATCTATTATTTCACACCCAATGCGATTTCCAGAACTTCCCTTACATCACTCACAGGAATAAATTTAATTCCCTGCTTAACATGAGCCGGAATATCTTCCAGGTCGCGCTCGTTTGCTTTTGGAATAATAATAGTTTTAATCTTGTTACGCTTAGCTGCTACAGTCTTTTCGCGAAGTCCGCCGATTGGCAAAACCTGTCCAGTCAAAGAAAGCTCACCTGTCATTGCAAGGTTAGGCTTAATCTTTTTATCTAGCAGCAATGAAACAAAAGTTGTTGCCATTGTGATTCCCGCACTTGGGCCATCCTTTGGTGTTGCTCCTTCCGGAATATGCAAGTGTACTATATTTTCTTCGAACCACTTAGCATCTTTTACACCACGCTCAAGCACAAACTTTCTTGCCCAGTCAAAGGCAATCTGGCTTGATTCCTTCATTACATCACCCATTTGACCAGTGAGCACAAGACCTGCTTTTCCGGCAAAAGAAGTTGATTCAATCAAAAGTGTATCACCGCCCATACTTGTCCAGGCAAGACCAATAGCAGTTCCAGGAACAGCAGCTACCTTAATCTGACTTTCATCAAAGACAGGTTTTCCAAGATATTTGAACAAATCTGGAGCATCAATAGTAATCTGTTTTTTCAAATCAACCGAATCAGTTTTTGAAGACTCCTGCTCCGTAATCAGTTCGGTAACAATCTTTCTGTGAATCTTATCAAGACACTTTTCGTAGTTACGAACACCAGATTCACGAGCATACTCTTCTGCTATTTCAAGTAATGCAGCCTTTGTATATTTTACCTGATTTTTTGCAAGCCCGTTTTTCACGAGATTTTTTGGAATAAGATATTTCTTTGCAATCTCAAGTTTTTCCTGATCGATATAGCCGCTCAAGTGAATAATTTCTGCACGGTCAAGAAGTGGCTCCGGTACAGTATCCAGAGAGTTTGCAGTCAAAATAAAGAACACATTAGAAATATCAAAAGGCAAATCAAGGTAAGTATCGCGGAAACTTACATTCTGCTCAGGATCAAGAACCTCGAGTAAAGCCGAGGCCGGATCACCATTGTGACTTGAGCCCATCTTATCAACTTCGTCAATTAAAAAGACCGGAGTGCTGCTCTTTGTAATTTTGAGTCCCTGAATGATTTTTCCTGGCATGGCACCAATGTAAGTTCTGCGGTGTCCCTTGATTTCTGCCTCGTCTCTCATGCCGCCAACTGAAAAGCGGTAGAAAGGTTTATTCATTGCATTTGCAATAGACTTTCCGACAGAAGTTTTACCAACTCCCGGAGGCCCAACAAGAAGCAGAATAGAACCTTTGGAATCTTTCTTCATTTTTCGAACAGCAAGATATTCAACAATTCTCTTCTTAACATCTTCAAGACCAAAGTGGTCATCATCCAGAACCTTCTTTGCACGAGTTAAATCATAATCATCAACTGCAGGAACTTTCCATGGTAACTGAGTTACCAGTTCAAGATAGTTACGGGTAACAATCCATTCAGAAGAATTAG
>CAMNBC010000076.1 GCA_946532115.1 uncultured Treponema sp. | reverse complement strand
TTCGCGAAGCAAAGGTCATTAAAGTGAGCAAAAGCCCGGAACGTACTATTGATTTAGATTTTTTCGACATACGTTAACTATAAAAAAATTGCGTTTTTTATTCAATTCATTTATAATGAAAGTTACTACAACGTTTGCGAGTGCTTCTATTTTAAAATAATCATTTAAAAATCACCGGAGAAAGTACAATTTTTTTTTGATTATTATGGTCGCTTTTTGTTTTCAATGCGGCAGTTGGAGGACTCATTGTGCCTGGCAGAATCAAATTCTTTTCCAGAGTAGGGAAAACGCGAATTATTCCAATCGGCTTAAAGATGCTGCTTATCTTTATATGTCTGATTTTGCTTTCAAATTTCATTACTAATTTTATTTCACTTCAGCTTACCCAGCGTCAGATTATCAATCTGAACAATACCATTATGGTAAGTCAGCTCAAAGAACTGTATACAACTTCTTCAAATCAATATCAGATTTTTTCGTATTCAGGAAATAAATCTGAAAGCATTGAAGCAATGTGTAAGGTTGCTAAAACAGGTTTTGAAAATCCAAACAGTGTTGCTCTTGGAATTACTGCTGACGGTGAAATTCAGTTTTTTGCAGATGCCAATGAACTTGCCCTGGCTCCGGAGTTTAGGGGTTCTGAAACTCTGAAAAAAATTAATGCCGACAGAAAAAATGAAATAGAAGAAGGTTCAATTTCTTTTGAAAGTCCTTATGGAGAATATTTTGGAGTTTATAAATTTCATGATGACTGGGATTATTATATAATTCGTGCTGAGCTTCGTTCCGACCTTGAAAAATCTAATTACAGAGTTTATGGAATTATCTCTGCCCTGATAATCATACTTACGTTTATTTTTATTACAGTCGGATACATAACAATTCGCCGTGAATTCAGAACCCTGCGTTCAATTACAACAGAACTGCTTCAGATGCAGCAGAAGAAAAAACTTGAACTTATTGATATTTCAAAAGCACCAAATGATGATGTTACTTACATGGCAGCTTCTTTTAACTCACTGTCTATGCAGGTAAATAATCTTCTTGATACCTTCCAGAAATTCGTTTCAAAAGACATTGTTGCAAAAGCATATGCAGGCCGTGATGTTGGACTTGAAGGAAGTCAGCGTGATCTTGCAATGCTCTTCTCTGATGTTAAGAGTTTTACATATCGAACTGAAACCTTAGGGAATGATATTATTGAAGTTCTTAATGTTCATTACAACCGTGTAATTCACAATGTACATGAAAATTATGGAATCGTCGGTTCTATTATTGGAGATGCAATTCTTGCGATTTATGGAACGCTTGATTCTAAAAAATCAAAAGCCTATAACGCAGTAATTTCTGCCTGGAATATTACCCGTACTACGGCAGATCTCAGACAGGAAATGCTTGCCCGCCGCGCAGAAATAGAAAAAACACGAAAGCTTACAGAATCAGAAGAAAGAGTTTTCCAGGCTGTTATGGTAGATGTTGGAGTCGGCATTGATGGTGGTAAAGTTTTCTATGGAACAATCGGACGAAACGATTTTGAAGATCCGCGTCAGGCTCATATGACAAACACTGTAATCGGTGACACGGTAAACTCTGCTTCCCGTTTGGAAGGACTAACACGTATATACCATATACCGGTCGTTGTGTCTGAATCGATTAAGAATGAGGTGAGTGCAGAAACTGCCCGTTATAAATTCATAGAAATTGATACAGTTCAGGTAAAAGGAAAAACAAAAGGAAAGAAAATTTATTTTCCGTTTGATACAAACGAAATGGATGAAGGCCTGCTGGTTGAATATCAGAAATTTGAAGAAGGCTTGAAGTATTATTACGACGGTGACTGGAAGTCTGCCAGAAAAATATTTAAAGGCCTTGAACTTGATGTTACTCAGGTATTTCTTGAGCGTATGGGAACAAAAGGTGCACCTGAAGGTTGGAGTGGAATATGGGCAATGACGACAAAATAAAGGCAGCTGCAATGACAGACGAAGAAAAATCAAATCAGATTCATAAAGAAGTAATGCTGTTCTTAGGTGATGAGCTTGAACGAATTCATCATGGTACATCTGATCAGAGTTATAATATTGAAGAAGAATATGCAAAATCAAAAAAGAATCACTCGCCATTTTCTGCGCTGATGTTAATAGGCTGTTTCCTTCTTGTTTTTGGAATTGCATTTTTTATGACAAGAATCATTGCTTCGAATAATCAGGAAATTACTGTAAGCCTTGAAGAGTTTGATGATCTTAATCTTAAGAACCTTTTGAATACAGTAACAGCAGCCCAGAACAATTATGAAAATGCGGTAAAAAAACGTGCAGCCATTGAAGGCGATATGGCAGTTAAATTAAAAGCCGCAGAAGATGCACATACAAACGATGTTTTTGTTATTGATTCAATGAACCTTCGTTCAAAAAAAATATATAACCAGCGCATCTCAGAGGTAGAAGAAAAATACAGTGCCGCTGTTGCTGCGATTCATGAAGAGTATGATGCTCAGCTTATTCAGGCAGAGCGTGAAGTAGAAGAATATAAAAAACAGCTTGCAGAATTTGATGCTGCAAAAATTGAATCTGCCAAGGAAAAAGAAAAAGCACTGGATAGTGAACGCAAGGTAAAAGAACTTGAGCAGAAGAAAATTAAAGACCAGTATGAAGCGCGTATTTCTGAACTCAATAAAAAACTTGCAGATACTCAGAAACGAAGTTCTGAAGATATTCGTGCTGCAGTTGGTTCAGTTTCGTCACAGTATCAGTCGGAAATTGATAAACTTGATCCTGTGTTAAATGATAAGGCTGCCAAAGATATTATAAAAAATGCCGGAACAATGAATGCAGAAGATTTTAGTGGGGAGGCTTCCATAAATAAACATGGTATTAATTCATCAAAAGTTTCTTCTGCAATGAATGCTTATCAGAATGTTTTTGACCAATACAACTATCTTGATAAAACTATTTCTTCAATTCCGCAAAAGAATTCCATTCCGTCTTATGTAGCGGCTTCACATAAGCTTGTAAATACAATGGGCGAAACTTTTGTGAATACGACAGTTTCTTTTTATAACGAGACGGTTGAACTTAATGGAAAAATTACAGAACTGAATGGAAAGGTTAATTCTCTTAATGAAAAACTTACTGAACAGAGAAATCAAATGGAGGCAGAACTAACTTCTCAAAAAACTTTCTATGAGGAAACTCTGGAAAACATTATGACTGTTGCAAAAACGAATGCAATAATTATGTCAGCAACAGATTATGATGATATTATGATTTATGTTTCAGGCAAGGCTCGTTATCTGATAGGGGAGGAAGGTGCCGATGCTGAAATTAAAGTTGAGAAGTTCTCTTTCAAAGGAAAAATCTTCCGTGCAGAAAATGATGGCTTTAGATTTGAAGTTGCAGAAGATAAAAATGGCAATAGGCCGGAAATTCCTTTTGATATTTTGATTAGCGGTACACCTGTGAAAATTTTAAGTAAATAATTGAAAAATCAAGTAATTGAAGACTTCTGCCGATAATAGAAGTTATGGAAGAGTATAACTTTGGTGTAGAGCTTCAGGCAGCTCTAAGCAAAAAACAAGAATGGTACAATTCAGAGTGTCTCCAGCAGCTTCTTGACCAGTATCGCTTAATGCATACCTGCGTCAGAAATCTGTATGAGTGTTTCGTAAAAAAATCTTTAATACAGCCAGACCCTTATCGTCTGGATAAAAAGATTTCTGATATTGTAGTACCGGAAACTACACCTTTTTCTGAGAGTGAAATTCCAAATGTTTTTGGTGCCCGCTTTTCTGATTACGAAACCATGCTTGATTTTATCTGTACCTACTTCCGTTTTTCCACAGAGAATCTTACCATTCAGAAAGTAAAACAGCTTATTGATTTGAATAAGGCTTTTGACTGGGAAGACCTTTCAATGAATTCTGCAAAAATGAATACCCGTGCTCTTGCTATGACAATTAACAGTGCAAAAAATAATGCTCCGAATGTTGTGCAGAGTATGATAAATGATAGTGTTTCAAAGTGTTCCCAGGCTTCTGTCGTTATTACCAAAATGCTGAATGAGCTCGGATTGTTTTTGCGTGAACTTTTTAAGGGTGGTCTTAGAAAAGACTTGTTTGAACATCCGGATTTTGATAAGGCAAAAGCTGCTGAGTCGGCAGAAGGCGAACTTTCAGAAATCAAAAGACTTTATACAAAAGTAACAGGTAAAAAAACAATATTTACCGATTTGGTTAATGAAATTGTTGAAGAGGATCACGGACCAGACAAAGAGCGCAAACAGGCCGCAGTACTTGAACGCCTTGCAATTAAGAACATTGAAAAGGTAGAAAAGAAAAAGGCTGTTGGACCAGATACAAAAGAGATGCTTATGCAGACTATTGTTGCTCTTGGTGCAATGGCTCCGACACTTACTCAGCTGCATTCAAAATTAGGTGAAAACTTTACTCTCTTATATCAGAAGAAAAATACGTTATTTAACAAACTGCTTGCTGCCTTGAGAAAAGCTTTTCATATTGCAGAAAAGGAACGTATTTGTAATCTCCCGATAAAAGATGTAAAAACAGGTATGGAAAGAATTCAGAAAATTAATGTAAATGAATTTTTGTCAGATCTTTCCCGCAAGGAACGTGTCTTTAATGGAATTGGAATGAAGGGTATTGAATATCAGAAAATCAATGCTTCAAATGAAGATGCAATTCTGGCTTTTGCTAATAAACAGATTTCTGAAATACAGTCAATCTTTGTAATTATAAATGCACTGGATGCTTATTTCAAAAATGAAGTTGATACAGAATTTAAGGTAAAAGTAAAAGGTATGCAGATTGAATTGTCTGCCTTGCGTAATTCCATAATAAATGCTAATAAGAAACGCGGCGAATATGCTTCATTTAAAGAAGAGCACGCCCAGATGCAGAGATTAGGACTTACAGAGAATGGTTAAAATAGTAGATAATATCAGAAAAATTTCCGCAGTATTATTATGTGCGGCTTGTATTTTTTTTCCCTTATCAGCTCAGGAATTTGGAGAGAATCCTGAAGGTGAGCATGAACTGACTCCAGAAGAATTATTAGAAATGGAAAATGCTCAGAATGAGGAATCAGAACGAAAACAGATTTTGCCTCAGGAACTGCAGCAGAATTTTATAATTGTTGAACTTGTGCGTCCTCATGAGCTGAATCCGCAGATTACAAATTATTCAAGTGACTCTCAAATTCTGAATGGACTTTATGAAGGCTTGTTTACTACAAGTCCAATTACCCTGGAACCGCAGTTTGCAATTGCAAAAGCTTTTAAGATTTCACGGGATAAAAAACGCTGGACAATTACCTTACGGGATGATGCATATTTCAGTAATGGTGAGAAAATTACAGCAGGTGCAGTACGTGACTGCTGGCTTAGAATGCTTGCAAACCCGGCATCGCCTTATTCCTCGTTGCTGGATATTGTCCGTGGCGCCGAAAATTTCCGCATGGGGCGCTGCGATTTCAATGAAGTTGGTATTTATGCAACTTCCGAAAATGTTCTTTCAATATATCTGAACACGCCGGCTAACTATCTTCCAAAAATTCTTTGTCACACAGCATTTTCAATAACACACAGCAATCCGCAGGTTTATAGTGGTCCGTATGAACTTGAACTAACTACCGATCGTAAGTATATTCTGAAAAAGAATCCGTATTACTGGGATAATAAAAATGTAATTCTTGAACGCATCACTTTTGTTCAGTCTGAAAATGCAGAAGATAATACCTTTCATTATAACACAGGCGCAGTAGACTGGGTTTGTGCGAGTGTGAATCAGTTGAATATTCTGGACAAGGCCGCAATACAGGTTAATCCGGAATTCGGAACAGGCTTCTTCTATTTCAGAATGAGTTCCAAAAAGCCTGCCAGTATTCGTGCTGCAAAAGATTTGCACAATTCCCTTTGGGACTATCCGGAATTCAGAAATGTAATTGTGGAAGCATTCCCATGGGAGATAATTCATAAAAAATATCTCATTCCTGCAACAACACTTGTATATCCGCTTTCAGGATATCCACAGATAGACGGTTTTGATTATACAGATGAAATTGAAGCTTCTCTAAAAATGAAGGATGCGCGGGAAAAATATGGCATTCCATCAGAAACAATAATTCCGCTTGTCATGCAGGTCTTTGAAAATGAGTTTACAGAGGAGGAAGTTGCAGCAATCAAAAATGCTCTTGAGCCGCTTGGTGTTGAGCTTAAAATGATGACATATCCTTCAAGTATGTATTATTCTACAATTGCTTCTTCTGATGCAGACGTGATTTTTACATCGTGGCTTGGAGACTTTGCAGATCCGCTTGCCTTCCTTGAACTTTTTCGTGGCGGTTCTACAATGAATGATTCCGGCTGGAAAAATGAGTATTTTGATAAACTTCTCGAGCAGGCAGCAGTTGCCGCAACAGAAGAAGAAAGAATGAACCTTTTAGGAAAAGCAGAAAATATTCTTCTTAATGAGGCAATGATTCTTCCGCTTTATAGAACTGTAACTTCAAGTGTAATAGATCTTTCGGAAGTTGGCGGCTGGTATACAAATGCTTTTGATGTGCATCCTCTTAAGTACTTGTACAAAAAACGTCCAAAGTTCAAATCAAATAATATTGTAATGAAATAAAAAAAACGGGCTGCAGTCATAAACTACAGCCCGTTTTTTATTCTATTTGTTCACGCATTTTATAATCTTTATCTTCATCAATCATCTGCAGCATGATTTTAGCGTATTGCGGGTCAAACTGAGTGCCAATTCCTTTTTCAATTTCACGTCTTGCAACTTCTTGCGAAAGCGGGTCACGATAACTTCTTTTACTGGTCATAGCATCATACGCATCGGCAACTGTAATAATTCGACCAATGTCTGGAATTGAAGTTCCAACTAATTTTTCAGGATATCCTTTTCCGTCATAACGTTCATGGTGATAGTAAGCTCCATCTGTAATGTATGGAGACTGCTTTATGTTTCCCAAAATCTGCTTACCGATTACAGGATGATTTTTTATCGTTGAAAATTCTTCATCAGTAAGTTTTCCTTTTTTGTTGATAATACTGTTTGGAACTCCAATTTTTCCAACATCATGCAGAAGTGCAGCAATGTAAATGTAGTGGCATTCGCTTTCGGATTTGCCGGCAATGCGTGCAATGGTCCTTGAATATTCAGCTACTCGGGTTGAGTGGCCATGTGTATATTTGTCTTTTGCATCAATTGCGCTGGCAAGTGCCTGAGCGGTTTCTGTCGTAATTCGTGTAAGGGATTCAATATTGTTTGAAACAACTGTTTCCATCTTATAAACTGAATGTGCAAGAGTTCCAAGTTCATCACGGTTTGTAATTCCCAGAAGCTTACTGCTTGGTTCTCCGTTGTATGAGGCAAATCTGTTTGTTTCATGAGTGATAAGAAGAATTGGTCTGATGAATCTGAAATCAAAATACGAGGTGAACAGAATGACAAAACCAATTGCGAAAATCAAGGCAGTGATTATTACAAATTTTACAAAAGCCCGGCGTGAATTAACAAATTCCTGGATGCTTTTCTGAGCTCCAATAACAGCAACAATTTTTCCTGTGGAGTCATAAACGGGGAGTTGAGCTGTGATGTGCGAGCCGCTGCGGGTTTTTATTGTGTGGCGGACAATGGTTGCGCCTTCTTCAAAAACCCGTTTTGTCGAGGCATTATAATCTGGTTCAAAATAATCTTCTTCATAACCAAGCGGGTAAGGTTTGTATTTTCCATGACTGTTAACCGGATCATAAAAATAGAAAATGTGAGTGTAGTCAGGTGCATCAACTGCAGAAACATAAATCATATTCAGATTAAAATTATCAACTAAATCCTGAAGAATAGTGACAATGGTTTCGTGAGTTTTATCTGGCTGCTTTGTAGCAAGGTAAGTTGAAAAATCATCCGGATTTAAGCAGCTTCTTGCTGCGGCGCATATCTCCTGAATGCTTGAATCATATTGTTCACGGAATTGTCTGTTGAAAGATAGATAACTTGTAGCAAATACAATTGCACAAAGCACAAAATCTGCCAGAACTATACATAAAATTACAGTCTTTGTGATTTTTGATAAACCTTTTTTCTTCATTCCTAAATTATAAGGGCAAAATTTGTTTATATCAAATTTATCTTTGCAAATACAAGTTATAATTGAAAAATCCATTATTATTTTCTATAATAGATTGTCATTGTCCGACCTGGTCGGACATCTTTTTTTTGAGGAGAAATCTAAATGGTAATTCTTACATTGAACTGCGGATCATCATCTGCAAAGTATCAGGTTTATGACTGGGACAACAAAGAAGTAATGGCTA
>CAMNBC010000075.1 GCA_946532115.1 uncultured Treponema sp. | reverse complement strand
TCGATAGTTTCTTGTGTAAATTCCATAGTGGGAGTAATTGTAGTGAAAAGAAGATTGTCGGGTCAAGCCCGACAATGACACATTTATTAAGTCCGCATATAACAAATGTATTAAGCCCGCCAATGATGTGATTTACAGCAAATCCTCATCCGCATCTGGCAGCTCATTAATTTCCGGCTGATCATCAACAGAAATATAAAGACGTTCAAGCAATGCATTACAATTTGAAGACAACAATCTATAAAGAGAAGGAATTAAAAGACTTCGTGTACGTTCATCCAGTCCGGTTGTGCCTGCAGATGAAACAAATGCAAATACATAGAGCATATCACCGTTTACAGGACGTTCCATAACAAGAACAGCACTTGAACGGAAAAGGAACCCGCGTATATTAAAGTGAATGTCCGGTAATTTTTCGTAAAGTTTAATTTCGAGCCCGGAACCTGGAGCAAGAACAGTAAAATGAGAAAGACTTATATCCTGTAAAACCCCGGCCGCAGTTATCTGATGCGGACCATAAGTAACAGTATAAGTACAGGCATTAGTACAAAGTGCACGAATAGTTTTACGACGCCCCTGAGCCTGATTTGCAAACAAAAGTTTGGCAATCAGTTCAAAATTCTGTTTTTTTTGATATTCAAGCTGTGTACAACCGCAGCGAACCCCAAGTTCATATAGATATTTTTTTTCAATACGAATTTTATCTTCTTTTGTTGCACGTTTTGTATAAAGAATACCAACAGAGTCTTGAATTTTATGATCTATTATTAAATCCTGAATATAGTTTTCCCAGTTATGATCAGGAAGATGAAAATCAACATTAAAAAAAAGAATTAAGTCTTTAAAGAGGGATAAAATAACGTCGATTTTTTTCTGGAATTTAACACGCTTGTCATTTTCAATAAAATAACATTCATATCCTAACGCAAAATAATCTTCGAGGTATGATGTCGGTATGAGAGAAGTATCCGGTAAAATAAAAAATGTTTTTCTCCCCATGACAATGTCGTTAACAGAAATTCCCAAGTTGTTGCCTCTTATAACTGAATATTATATCTCAAAACTGTTAAAAAACAACTCTTTTAGACGACATTTCAAAAATAATAGATTAAATAAAATGAGTTATTGAATGGTGCTCAATCATCTTTGTTTTTACGGCAACAATATAACTTCCTACCATAGCAGTAAGAGTGTCATAAAGTGCAGCAAATGAACAAATAATCATAGTTGCAGGCTTTAAGAGCTGGACACTGGTTTCAAACCCACGTGCATATCTGTTACAGATAATTGTCAAAAGCACAAAAGCTCCGCCAGAAGGAATACCTCCAAGCAGGAAAGAAAGCCCAAAAGAAAGTCCAAAAATCCACATAATATCAGAAAGTGGAATGCTTAGACTGGAATAAGAACGCCATATCAAAATGAAAGAAATTGTAGTAACAAGAGCAGAACCACCGCGTGCAAAAATAGCAAACAAAGGATATGTAAAACTACGGCATCGGCGTCGAATTCCAAGACTATCACAAAGATGACGGTTTACAAGAGGAATTACAAGATTTGAATCTCCACTAAAAAACGAAAGGATAAGAGGTGCAATGCTTGCATAAAGCACTTTATATGGGCGAGGATCGTGACATACAAATCTTAGAATTAAAGGATATATAATTCCTGCAATAATTACAAAATCAACAAGGAACATGATTATCATAGGGGTAAAAATTCCTGTTGCAATAACACTGCGGAAATCAATAGTCCAGTAACATACAATCGCAATCCCCAGAACCGACATTATTTCTGTAAAAAAGTTAGCCACATTATAGAAGAGATTTGAAAAAGAATCTGAAAGAACAAATACCGGCTTAAATGCAGTTTCTTCTGATGCACTTTCCCATCCAATAATAAATGCAAAAACAAAACAGATTAAAAGGAAAGAACCATCTTTGAGGGCTTCAAATCCTGAATATGGGAAAAGAGAAAGAATCATTCCCTTTACATCAAGGTGGAACATTTCTGTTGCAACATCTACAGTGATAGGAATACGAGGAAGTTTTACTAAAAGAATTGAAACAAGCCCTACAAATGTCATTATTAAGGAAGAAAGAACAATAATGAGAACTGTCAGGCCTGTAGTTTTCCATAAAAGTCTGGAAGTTCTGAGTTTATTTACTGCGACAATTGCACTTGTAAAAATGAGCGGTACAACAATATATCTTCCCACACGGATAAAAAGTTCTGTAAGAAAAGCAACCGCATTAGCAAATACCGCATTTTCTGTAGGAAGAATAAAAGCAGCAAGTACACCAAAAGCAACACCAAGTAAATATTTAATCCAAACTTTCATAAGCTGATATTATAACACAGTATTCTCTGCATTGCAAAGCGTCATAAAAAACACTAAAATATGCCTACAATCGAAAAAAAAGGCGCAACGAAGCGCGGTATGGAGTTTCCACATGACAAACATGAACATCCCGGAACTTTTTGGAAGTTTGGTTTTTAATCAGTCAGTAATGAAGGAAATGTTACCTTCACAAACTTATAAAGCCCTTAAGCATACAATGGAAGAAGGAACTCCTCTTGATCTGGAAGCCGCGAATCAGATTGCTGAAGCCATGAAAAATTGGGCGATTTCTAAAGGTGCTACTCACTACTCGCACTGGTTTCAACCGCTTACGGGGATTACTGCAGAAAAACATGACTCTTTCCTTTGTCCTGCTGAAGAAGGTAAAATTATAATGAGCTTTAGCGGAAAAGAGCTTATTAAAGGTGAACCTGATGCTTCAAGTTTTCCAAGTGGTGGTAAACGCTCTACTTTTGAAGCTCGCGGTTACACTGTATGGGATCCGACTTCTTACCCTTTTGTAAAGGATCACACTCTTTGTATTCCTACTGCTTTCTGTTCTTATAACGGCGAAGCTCTTGATAAAAAAACTCCGCTGCTTCGTTCAATGGAAGCGTTAAATGAACAGGGTCTACGTGTACTCAAGCTTTTTGGAAATGATGCAAAACACATCACTACAACTATGGGACCTGAGCAGGAATATTTTCTTGTAGATGAAAAACTCTACCAGAAACGCAAGGATCTGAAGATGTGCGGCCGCACCTTATTTGGTGCCCGCCCGGTAAAAGGTCAGGAAATGGATGACCAGTATTTTGCCGCAATCAAACCACGCGTAATTAAATATATGGAAGATTTAAATACTGAACTCTGGAAGCTCGGTATTTATGCAAAAACAGAACATAACGAAGGTGCTCCTGCTCAGCACGAAATGGCACCTATTTTTACTACAAGCAACCTTGCCGCAGACCAAAATCAGCTCACAATGGAAATTATGAAAAAGGTTGCCCGCCGTCACGGCCTCATCTGTCTTCTGCACGAAAAACCATTTGCAGGCGTTGCCGGAAGCGGTAAACACAATAACTGGTCTATTGCAACAGACAAGGGCGAAAATCTTTTTGCACCGGGAAAAACTCCACGAGATAACGCTCAGTTTCTTTTGTTCCTTACAGCAGTAATAAAAGCAGTTGATGATAATCAGGATTTAATGCGCTATTCAATTGCAAGCGCCGGAAACGATCACCGCCTTGGAGTAATTGAGGCCCCTCCTGCCATTATGTCAATGTACGTAGGCGACGAACTCGAAGCAATTCTCGAAGCCATCAAAGACGGAAAACCTTATGACAATAAAACCGGTGGCAAGCTCAATATCGGTGTAGACGTTTTGCCTGCAATTCCAAAAGATTCAACAGACCGCAACCGTACTTCTCCATTTGCATTCACAGGAAACCGTTTTGAATTCCGCTCTGTAGGAAGTTCTCTTTCAATCAGCGGGCCAAATACAATATTGAACGCAATCCTTGCAGATACCCTGCGTGCCTTTGCAGACGAGCTTGAACAGTCTAAAAACTTTGAGGCAGACTTACAGGCACTCATCAAGCGTGAAATTACCGCACACTGGCGCATTCTTTTCAATGGAAACGGCTATGGCCAAGAATGGATTGAAGAAGCAGAACGCCGTGGTCTTCGAAATTACCGCACAACACCAAAGGCAATTGAACACTTTATCGACCAGAAAAACATAGATCTCTTTTCTCGTATGGGAATCTACACTCCAGACGAAATGAAGAGTCACTACGATATTAAGCTCGAAAAATACTGTCAGGTAATCAACATTGAGTCAAACACAATGCTCGAGATGGTTCACAAAGACATTATGCCGGCAGCTTTCAAATATATGAATGTGCTCGCCGACACAGAGTTTAAGATGCAGCGTGTTTGTGCAATGTGCGACGCAGGCCTAAAACTTATGGAAAAGCTTAACACTCTCGTAAATGACCTTTCAAACAAGGCAGACGAGCTGGCTGCAAAACATGAAGAAACACGCAAGATCAGCAATCTCATGCAACAGGCTCACGCCTATGCAAAAGTTGTAATTCCTGCAATGAACGAAGTCCGCGCAGTTGCCGACCAGATTGAACCCCTGCTTGGCGAAGAATACAAACCATTCCCAAGCTACGAAGATTTGCTGTATAGCGTACAGTAATTTTTCGGGCGCATCCGTCCGCCTTCGGCGGCCGGTCGGGCCTTCCGCGGTTCCCTAACGGTCAGCCGCTTCACTCGCTCACTGACGTTCGCTCGCTCCAGTGGCCGGCTTCGCCGCCGCTCCACGCCCTTGCGCAGAAAACTCCCAAAAATCAGATTTCCCAAGGCATTTTTCCGTCAAAAGCACACACTCCCAAGTTTTTGACGGAATCTATTACCCCTGCACAACAATAGAACTCCGTCAAAAATTACATATTTCAAACTTTTGACGGAAAATAATAAGGTATTTTCTTAAGCTATCACAATAAATTCACTCATTTCTTAAAAAATCACTTAATAATCAGTTAATAATTCCGTCAAAATTCCAACTTACCCCATTTTTGACGGAACATCATCTCTTTTCCCCCAAGTTTCTTTCCGTCAAAAACTCACTTTTCCCAAATTTTGCAGGAATATCCAACGTTTCACTTTATTTTTTTAAGAATCTGATTTTTCGAGCTATAACTACCTATTGAAGTCATATCTACAGATTTTAGGAAATCAGCAATAGTAGTTTGAGAAAAAAGTCCTTTTATGTGAATTATTTGCTTCTTAGGATTTCTATTGAAATTATATTGTTCTTGTTGACTTTTTACCTCATTAATATTACTTATATCGCTGTACCATAAATCTAAAGCATTTCCCAGTTCCTCAGATTGTGTATTAAACAATTCCACAAGCAGATCAGGCAATGCTGACAACGCCATTTCACCTTTTGGAAGCTTTTGAATATAGTAATAAATAATTGCATTCTTTTTCTCTAAATTCTTATCTTTCATAAACTTTTCTATTTCAATAGTAATCTGCTTATACTTTTGATAATCTTTATTAGAAGTAAGTGCCATAGCATGTGCTGAATTATAATCTTCAAAATTATCAAAACCGTTCTCTAAAGCAGAATAATAATCTTTACCTACATCAAAACCCTTGTTTTTAGCGAGCTGCCAATCAGACTTAGTATTAAAGCCTTTATTCGTGTAAGCCAAATATTCAATATAATCAGCATAATTTAAGTAGCCAGCTTCTCTTGCCTTATAATATACAGCAGAGTCATTCTTAGAATTTCCATAACTAAATACACTTCCAGTATTTTTCTCATTTACATTAACAAATCCATTTTTAAAAGCATCCTCACAATCCTTTACAGAAGAAAAAGAATTTTTCGTATAATAATAATAGATTTCCGAATTATCAAAACCTAATGTAAGGGCTTTATTATAGTCAGCCCCATTCAGAAATTTCAAAGATTCTCCTTTTTTAAAATCAGATAAAGTCAAATAGCCTTTCATAGAAAAAGAAAAATACACAGAATCAACAATGATGTATAACATTAATCCATCCATATCTTTCTTATTATTTTTAATAGATGAATCAATTGTTTTTTGAAGATATCCTATTCTTACTCCATATTCATTTATTATAGCCTCGAAATCATCTATATTTTTTATTTCTATCACAGGTACATTTTTTATACTGTCAATTTCTATATATCTTAGTTCACCATAAACAGATGCAATAAAAACTGACAGTGTTACTATAAAACTGAAAATCCTTTTCATTTCAAATCTCCTCCAAAAATTATTTAACTTCAAACACCGCAAGGGTTTCATAACTTCCCTTGCCGTTTGCAGAAAGGCCGATTGAAATCTGTTTTGTTCCCTTTGGAATTGAGACCTGGCCTGTAAAGCTGCCGCTGCCATCATTCTCCAGCTGAATAAAATCTCTGCCAACAATTGCTGCGACAAAGGCCCTGTCATCACAGAAAACTTCAAACTCAACAGTGTCTCCGCCGGCAAGCGGGCTTTGTTTTGGGGAAATCAGTTTTGCACTTTTTGATTTTACCGGATACACTGCCGGATATTTTATTGAACTTGCCTCAGACGCATTTATAATAAACTGTCCGCAGCTTTGTCCGCTAAGAGAGCTTTCTTTTCCATAATACACAAACACGCTGTAACGGCCGGTTGAAGGAAACTGAAATGTCGTTTCTGTAATGCTGCCGTCTTTTTCTGTCCAGATACCATTTTTAACTTCTGAACCTGAATCCGCTCTCAATACATAAGTCAGTTTCCAGCCTTCTTTAATTTTTGCTTCAATTGAATAAGAGGAAGCGGCACTGTTATTCTTCTTAATTGAATTAAAGCCGTCTCCTGCAATCTCAAAAAGCTTTGGACGGAAATCTGGCAATGCCGCAAACTCAGCGGCAGAAAGAGCGGGTTGGATAAGCTGATTTTTTGCATCACTCGGAAGATGAGTATAAATAAAATGCTCAGGCTTTAAAAAGAGCCAGTCTGTGGTATAAGCCTGAACCGAAGATTTTCCCTTCATGTATCCAGAATCCCAGGTACAATCTACCAGATACCAGCAATCATCTATTTTCACAATATTCCAGGCATGATTAGAAGCTTTTGGATTTTCTGTAGAAATATCAGTTCCGACACCTCTTGCATATCCACTAACCTTTTGAGAAGAAATCTTCAGAGAAATCATAAATTGTTGAAATAGATTTGCATAACCTTCACAAACTGCACTTTTTGTTTTTAGAACAGACTGCCAGTCCTGCGATGGAACAGTATTAGCCCAAAAGTTTTTTGCATCATAGCTGACCAAAAGACAAATTACATCATGAGCCATTTTCACTTTTTCAAAATCGTTACCTGCAATTTCATTAATTTTATCAGAAATTGATTTAATATATTCATTCGGATTTGATGAACGTAGAGAATCAATATTTTTATTTTTAATGTATAACTGTATTGTTTTTTCCGGGCTATCTGTCCTGTAAGAATAAGCCTTTTCATAAGATTCAGGAGTTTTATAATAATTTTGTTTTACTGAAATTTTTGAAGCAGAAGATTTTGCTTTTGCACTATTTTCTTCTTCATCCTTATCATAAGAAAAAACACTGCTTATTTTTAAACCAATATTGTCCAAAGTTTCACACGAAGTAAAAAATAAAATGCTGATCGCCAAAAGCACAACGGAACAAATTTCAAGAAAGATTCTTTTCTTCATAAAACCATATCTCCTTAATATCTAACATTCTCGCTCAATATACCAAAATAACAGATTTTTCTACCAAATTAGTAATATTATAAACCTGAAAAATAGATAATTCCATTAAAAAAATCTCTTAACTCCTTTTCTTTGGTAATATTTATTACCTTTGTAAAAGTTCCAAGAAGGGCCGGCTCGTGAGATAATTATATTTATGAATGAAACGGAACTGGATATTCCAGATTTATTCGGAAAAAATGTACAGAAATACAGAAAGCTTGCCGGCTTAACTCAATCAGAGCTTTCCAAGCGGCTTGAAATAACTCAGAAGCATCTTTCCATTATTGAAACTGGAACTCAGTTTGCTTCTGCAAATCTTATTGCCCGTATTTCTAAAGAGCTGAACGTTCCTCCTGCAGCACTTTTTGGCGACGATTTAACTCAGTCATATTTTGATAAACTCTACGCAAGACTCGCCACCTATATGGAAAATAAATTTAATGCAATGAAAAACAATCTTTCCGTTGAACTCTCCCGTCAGCTGGATGAAAAACTCTCAAAATAAAATTAAGAAAATCTCCCTACAACAATTATATAGAAACATTCTGTATTTTATGCTCATAATTCAGTACTCTTAAATAAACAATAAAATTATCATACAGGAGATTTTATGAAGAGATTTGATGGATTTATGCACGGTGTTAATTTAGGCGGCTGGTTTTCGCAGTGCAATCATACGGAAGAGCGTTATAACAATTTTATTAAAAAAGAAGATTTCAAAACAATAAAGGAATGGGGACTCGATCATATTCGACTGCCTATTGATTATGAACTTGTTGAAACTGCAGATGGCCAGAAAATTGAAAAAGGTTACGAAAGAATCAGACAGGC
>CAMNBC010000074.1 GCA_946532115.1 uncultured Treponema sp. | reverse complement strand
TATAAAGAATGTATAAATATGCAAAGATTATGCCGTTTTTTGAATAAAAATGCAATAGAAAAAAAGGAGGGGAATGCCTTCTCTCACCTCTTTGTATTATTTAATTCTATTCCTTCCATTTTTTAATTAAATACATGGAATCGGACATTTATGGTGATGACCATAAAGCCAGCGTTGTCCTTCAGGGTGATATATAGGTTCATTTTCTTTGGGAATATCCTCTTTGTTTTTATAAAAAAGTTCACATAACCTTATATAATTCCATGGCATTTCAAAACAAAAGTCAAAAAGAAAACTCAAACCACCCTTATTACAAGTTATTCCAGGATCAACTTCAAAATACCAACCAAATTTGAATATCAATATTTTACTCAAAAGTTTTATATACCAAGTACTGACATTTTCATATGAAAGAACATGACGAATCATGTATGCTAATATAGGACCAACAGAATAAATTCTTTTTATTGTTTTCATTCTTTTTCGATACCAAGGAAAAATCTCAGCTGATATTGGAAATCTTTCAAAAAGAGCTTTTGTATAATTATCATACGAGTAAAATGAATCTTTTAATCTTATATAGTTTATCAGTTTTCTCTTAATTACAAACTCTATCATATAATTAATTTCATCAGTCTCATTTAAGGTTTTAACAGTTTCATTTAATTCAGCTATTAAAAAATCATATGTTGGTATATCCTCGTATTCTCTATATAAAAAGCCTTCTGGGCACGACAATTTCGCACAATGATATTTTTGAGCTAGAAGAAGAGCTTCAGCAATACGTTTTTTATTTACTTCATCTCTGTGCTTGGAATAAAAATCTACAGAAACAAAAATAATTCCCCTGTATCTTAATTTATGACATGGTAAAAAAGCAGCATACTCCGTTCCTATGTAACCGTCATTTTTTAGAGTTTGTATTTTTCGTTTTAACCATCTTCCTTCTTTTTTAACAAGCCAATGTGCTAATGGGTTTGAAGGTTTAAAATCTTCTCCTGTTGGACAAAGTAAAATATCGCCGGAATCTCTTAAAAGATTACCAAATCTTATTCTGCAAGTAAAATCAGTTCCAAGCCTTTTTTCTGTTTCCCATGGTTCTGACCAAGGAATCCCTCCTAATTTCCTTTGTGCTTCTATTATCATGATCTATCCTCTTTATATCTTTATAATCCTCAATTGTATTTGAATATTTTGAATTAAACTAACTGTTTTTTTGTCAGACATTTCTAAACCCCGGCACATTACCTCAATACTGTTACAGTCGTCATCAGTAAATGTTTCTGAGACATAATCTTTTAATATGTTTAATCTTAATTTATACATTTCGATAACCAGGTTACAAAGATGTTCAGTTAATTGTTTCGATTTTAGTAAAGGTAGTTTATATTCCCAAATAATATACTTCCTTCGTTTTTTGTAAAAAATTATAAGGCCTTTATGAAATTGTTTTTCGATATTTCTTTTTGATAAGTTAGAAAAAACTGGAACCTCTTTTACATAATCACTTATTAGAGAAGGAAGCCTTAAGCCAGAAAAATCAATGTTATCAAAAGAAGCCAGATATGTATTCATGCAAAAATACATACATAATTTCTGAAGTTGTTTCTTCACCTGTCTTTTATTAATTCTGCATTCCTTGTGTTTAATTAGTTGTTACATATGCAGCTCTATTATCTTTGGAAATCCATCATCTTCTGCAGTAACTCCTATCATGGTATTACATTCATTACAGGATTCTTTTTTCTTAGTAACAAGAAAACATTGGGTATTTTTTTTAACCTGATTTAACATTTCAATGAAAACTGGATAATTTACATCATCAAGACTTAAATCAATTTCATCAAACAAAAAGAAAGATTTAGATAACTTTTCCAAATCTAATGCTTTGTTTAATTCCTTATAATTAATTCTTTTTCCGTTATAAAATCGATTATCCATAATCTTACATTCGCCAGACTTTTCGATTCTACGTTTGATTGTGATATCCGAATTCTGCTTGGTTACCTTACTAAAGGTTAATTCAACTTCTGCAAAATCCATAGCAGGATTATCTTCGTTTCCTGAAAAAAAATCATTAACATTAGGTTTGTTTTTTGAAAGGCACCATCTTATTGCATTCAGAATGCTTGTTTTCCCAACCTTATTAGGACCAAGAATTGCGTTAAGCTCTGGAGAAAAAACTATATGTATTTCATTTTTAAAACATCTAAATCCCTGAATATAAATTGATTTAAGAAAAGTCCTGTTTAAATATTCTTTTTTCATAACAACTACTCCTTGCAACATAAAAAAACGAAAAAAAAGAGAATAATATATATACCAATAAAAGGCAGACCGGAACCAATAGTAAATATAATATTTTCATAAAACGCTGTTGAAAAATTCATTTCTTTATTCATCATGTCCATAAAAATTCCTGCAAATAAATGAAGCGAGCAGATTACGGAACAAGTTATAAAAGATGTTTGTAATTTATGAATAATAAATGAACAGTTAGAATATGTATTCGATTCTTCTGACAGTTCCTTTTTCATTACGTTTTCAATTTCTGTATTGAATCTTTCTGTAACTGTTACAAATCTTTTAGTTCCAGTAACTATGAAAATAATTAAGAAAGCTAAAACGCCACTAAAATATATAAGCATCGAAAAAATAGTAGATTCAGTGAATGCAAGTTTTTCACAAAGCCATTCCACAGCTTTTACACATAACAAATGATTTCCTGTTTCATGCGCCACCAGAGTGAATCTTACAGAATGAATCTGTAACAACATTATTTCAAAAATCAAATATGGAAAATTATAAAGAAACGACTCTTTAATTATCCTGTTCTTCTTGCAGCAACATAATAAACATGCAACAACAAAAATACCAAAAAGAAAAATCTCTTCTACAATTTTTGGAAACGGAAACAAAAGAACAATCAATAATACAAGCAGGAAGTTTTCTATTCTTGATTTGCAGTTATCCTCAAACATATTTATCCCCTCGATTTATAATTTTTCATCCCAATACAGATTTGTTTCTGAATCCAAGAATCCATAGTTAATATCAAACTCTCTACTAACAGATCCATACCGACTCTTTCTGCCTAATACACAAAGATTTCCTGACATGTAATATTCATCCCAATATTTTCTTATTCCATCTGGAAATATTCGAGACCATAGCAAATACAAAGCACAATCAAAACAAAGACTTGATTCAGCTGGTACAGAATGTGCCACTAAATCAGAATCCGTTCTTGCTTTAATTTGAATTGTGAAGCCTGCCTCATTTGTACCTTGGCATCTTTCGCAAATCCATTTCATTGTTTTATCCTCAAAAAAAATGCACTGTGATATAACGATACCACAGTGCACTATCAAATCTTGATAGTAGAAAAAATTATTGATTAAAATTTTTTTTGGTCATTTCCTACAAAGTTGCGTGATGATATTTTGTCGGGCTTTTTGTACAGGTTGCATTCACAAGACTACGAAGTGACGGAGCTTTAACACCACAATATTTGCATGTGTACTGAGATTTTTCACTTCCCTCATACAATGTGTGTTTTCTGGTTGGACTCCGCGGGCAACTAGAATTTACGAGAGCTCTAACACTCTGATGTACTACTCCACACCATTCACAATAATAATGTTCCATAAATTCCTCCTTCCATTTTTTTAGACATGGTAATTACCTAATCTACATACAAGGTTTCCACCTCGATTTTATGGTAATCATATTTAGATAAAAAAATGCACTGTGATATAAGAATACCACAGTGCACTATCAAATCCTGAGAGTAAATAATATTTTACTTTTTTTCTATCGCTTTTTTATATGCATTTATAATGCTTGTAACATAGTCATGACTACCATCTTCTCCACCCTTTCGAGAAGGATGGAAAGCATCAATAAGAATCATATTGTCTTTCTGATAAAGATTGGAGAACCATTGCCCAGAAACAGTAAGAACGGGCTTATCAATAATACCTAAATCTTCAGCGAACAGTTCAAAGGTATATCCAAAAATTATAACATTTGGTTTATATAGTTTTATTTGCTCAAATAGGATATCTTTCCAAATTTTATAACACTCCTGTATATGATTATTAGGACTTGTAGTTCCTGCTGGCATTTTACCAACATTTATGTATGCTATTTTTCTTAATTCATCAGCCATATTTGGATTATTTTCAATATAATCTAATTCTTTCCATTTCAATCCATTTCGAATCGCATAGTTTATTTGTATCATAACTTTCCACATTGTTTCATCTTTCCATACGTCCTTTTTCTTGAAATGTTCTGTAAAATACCAGTCGCCACCCCTATATTTACCACTTTGTGTAAAATCATCATAAGGTTCTTTAAGTATCCACATAATCTTAGGATTGGAAGCAAGATATCCTTCAATATCCGTTACCCCATCATAAATAGGTTCAATTATAGGTTTCTGTTTAATTAATCCAGCGTTCTGAGCATGTTGCCGAATTATTTCAAACATCTCATCTTGCTTTTTCTGCAATTCTTTTACGGTCATTCTCTACTCCTCTAATTGGTTACTAAAATAATTGTAGCATACACTTGTTATAATTCAATATAAAATCTTTACTATCACCAAATGATAGTAACTCATGCTATAATATACTTATGAAACAGAAATCAAAATCCTCCGAACGCACCTTAAACAAAAAGATGCTTGAGCGCCTCATTATCATTCATAACGCAGTAAAAGCGGGAATGTACCCGGACGTTCAAAAATTGCAAAAGCTTTACTGTGAACAAACCGGCTACAGTAAAGTTGGAGAAGCAACAATTTATCGTGACTTAAGTACTCTGCGAACATATTTTCATGCGCCTTTAGAGTTTAATACTGAAAAGGGCGGTTATTATTACATGGACGAAAAATGGGATTTTGCTTTGAACAGCATTTCTACAGATGATGTATTTTATCTTTCTGCTGCAAAGACACTGCTCTCAAGTTTTGAAGGAAGTCCTATATACAATTCAATTTCTGATGTAATCAATTTTATAACAGATACTCAAGGAGTTGGAAAAAGCTCTCTTCTTAAACGGATTGCCGTTGCACCTGTTCCCAAAGTAAACATTGATGAGCAAATCTGGAAAAAACTTCTTGAAGCAATCCGCAATAATTATGTTGTCGAGTTCGATTATAACGGTCGCTGGAATACAGAAACTACTCATAGGAAAGTTTCTCCATATCAGTTCTTGTTTGATGACGGCTCTTGTTTTCTTTTTGGTTATTCCTTTGAACGAGATGCAGAAAGGATTTTTTCTTTAGGCAGAATTAAAAATCTTGAAGTTACTTCGGAACATTTTGAATTGCCGGAAGATTTTGATTTTTCATCTCGTTGTGGTGGCGGGAAGTTTGGGGTCTTTATGAGTGATGATTCTGTCGATTTTGTTATTGATTTATATAATGATGCCCGTGAAATCGTGAAAGAACGGGCATTAGCAGACAATCAGAAAGTTATAGACTTTGAAGAAGAAGAGAAAACTCGTGTCGAATTTTCTTCAACTCAAACCTTAAAAGTAATTGAGTGGGTCTTATCTCAAGGCTCACATGCAATTCCTGTTTCACCAGACTGGTTTGTTGATGATTGGAAACTGATTGTCGCAACAATGGCAAAACGCGCAAAGGGGAAATTTGATTAAGCTTTGCATATCATTTGATTGGAGCAACTTAAAAGCATCAAACAGCTGACTTTTTTTATTAATATTTTACATTCACTTTCCAACTGCCTGTTTTCTTTGAGTCTAAACGTTCCAATAATTTTTTTTCTTTCAACGATTTTATTGCACGCATTACAGTTGGACGGCTAAAACCAGAAATCTGCACAATTTGACTGCTTGTGATATTTAAATTGGATTGAATCAATTTCAAGACAGTGTTTTCTTTTTCAGTTAATTTTAAAGTATCATTTAAAGTATCATTTCGAATATTTAAAGTATCATTTTGCATAGACTGTTTATACTGTGCAATTTGTTCTTTAATGTTTTCAAGATGATGATTATACATAAAATCTATGAAATCTGATGAATCGTCTTTTTCCTGACTTTCTGCAAGACTTTGAATATATTGTGTCCTACTATCTTTCTTTACGATAGATGGCACAACTTCAAACTCTTTTTGAATCATATTCATTACTAAGCGACTCATTCTACCATTTCCGTCAGCCCATGGATGAATAGAAACCAGCATATAGTGAGCTTCAAAACTAAGGCAGTAAACCGATTCAATATCTTCTTTTTTGATTTTTGCTCGTTGTTCATTAAGGTAATCACAAACCTTCTGAAGTTTTTCGGGAACTTTTTGCCATGCAAGATAACTTTTACCACCTTTACCTGCACTTACATTTAATAACCTTAATTCTCCTTTAGCTGAAGAAAAAGATCCTGCAATAGTATTATATGAAGACCCGGTATTTGCCATTGCAATACCAGATAGTTTGCACAAAAGATCTATAGTGATTTTTTCATGATTTTTTGCGTATTCAAAACACTTTTCATAAGCTTTCTTCAAGTCAAGATTCATCATCTGCTCAGCTATTGTGCGTTTGCTTGAAGTTATACCTTCATCAAAAAGAAGTTGATTTTCAATTTCTGTGACTGTTGACCCTTCAATAGCAGTTGAGTGTGTGATAATTGAATAAAGATAGAACTTGTCGTAATCAAGCTGCTGATTTATACCAAGAGAATTATATTCGCTTAAAACTTGTTCCAGTTCAGTCATTAATCTATTATAGCGTATTTTTAATCTTAACTAAAGTGGAAAGCCTTCCCCTCGCTCCAAGCGCCTCTGGCGTCTCCCCTAAACCCCCTTTAGAATTGAGCCATCTACACTCTTTTTATGTAACTCAAAAAGCTGGTCCCAGGATAAAGCAGAGCTACCTGCCCCGCTTTCACTTTCAAGAGGAACAACTTCAAAGAGCTTTTGAATTACCATAAGGGCGGCGCCTTTAGCAATTCCGTAAGGATCCTCATCCATAATGACCAGCTCCGAATTGCAGGACTTCATGATGGAAGAAAACTGAGGAACTCTCTGGGCAATAACTTCATCAATCAAAGCCCGGCGGGAAAGCGGCTGTCCGTGAACATAAACCGTCTCCGGCTGCAAAAGCGGAATCATCATCGTAAGGGTACCGAACAAATCTCTTACCCATTCTGCGTAAGAATCATCTACCGTATCTACGGTTTTCAATACCGCCTCTGGCAAGCCTGTCTGCCCCTTCTGATAAGTTGTCCAGGAACGGGAAATGTATTCACCGGCAGCAAAGTTTCGTCCGTTAATGATGCGTCCGTTCATTGCAAAGGATAAACCAATTCCTATACCCTTCTCATAGCTTTCCGGATAAGTCAGCAGAGGATTGCCTGCGTAAGTGCGGGCTAACACACAGAGAAAATCTTTTTTTCCGGAAGCCTTATTCAAAGCCAGCTGAAGCCAGGAACAGCAGCGGGCATCGTTTTCCATAAAAAGGGGAATGCCATAACGTTCATAGAGCCTCTTACCATAATCAAAATCCATAAGGCGGAATGGAGCCGAGCGCTCTATCACCCCCCGGCTGCTGTCAATGATTCCGGGAATTCCTACAGAAATTGCAAGGGGCTTAAGTTTGTTATTCCTAACAAGCTCTGCAGCCTTTTTCATTATTGAATCAATCGTAGAAACAAATAAATCTTCCGGATTATCCAGCAAGCTGGTATTTACCGGAGTCGGCCCCTCTTCGAACAAAAGCGGCTGCCCATCAAAAGAAAGCAGACTTACATGATAAGTATCCAGCTGAAGTTCAATTCCAATTACACATCCAAAATCAGGATTCACGGAAAGGAAAACCGGCTTGCGGCCTCCCTTCTCCGTTGCATTGCCTCTCTCGCCTTCGCATATCAGCGCCGAGTCCACCAGGGTACCAATTATGTTTGAGACTGTAGAACGGTATAAGTCTAATTTTCTTGCAATATCAATTCTGCTGAAATTCTGATTTTTCCATACAGTCTCAAAAACTTTTGAAAGATTTGCATTGCGCTGATAGTCGTTATTTACATGCATACTATCATTTTAACCTTTTACCGCACCAGCCGCAACTCCCTTAGTAATCTGCTTACGGAAGATACCATAAAAGATTATGATTGGGATAACGCTGATCATAAGGGCCGCAAACTGCTTTCCGTAATCCGAAGCAAGAGCACCTGAGAATTTCTGAACGCCAACCGGCAGCGATTTGATTTTTTCGCTGGATGCAAGAATATTTACCAGCATGAACTCATTCCAGGTTCCGGTAATTGTAAGGATTGCAAGTGTAATTCCAACTGGTTTTGACATTGGGAAAATTATGTCAAAGAAAATCTGAAGGTATGGAGCACCGTCAATGCGGGCAGACTCTACAAGTGAATCCGGAATGCTGCGGATGAATTCAGTAGTAAGGTAAATACCCATTGGCATGCCAATACCTATATAGCAGATAAGGACACCGAGTCGTGTATCATAAAGGCCCGTCCAGTTAGACATAAAGAAAAGAGGAATCATGATACACTGAAGGGTAATCAATA
>CAMNBC010000073.1 GCA_946532115.1 uncultured Treponema sp. | reverse complement strand
CATCGAAGTAAAACAGGGCTACACCTGCACCGAAGAAGATGTAAACAACTTCTGTATGGAACTTCCAAAGTACAAACGACCTCGCAAGATTATTTTTGCACCGGTTCCACGAAACCCTACAGGCAAAATCGAAAAGCCAAAGCTGCGTGAAATGTACAGAACAGAAGATCCGTTTAAGGTTATGCAAGCGGATTCGTAAAAAGTTCTGCTACTCCCGTGAAAAATGCCTGTCGCCAACGGGGATGATGTTGTCGTCAGGCATTTTTCACTCCGTATCAGAACTTTTTACAACTCTCCGAGACCTTAAAACAACATCTGTTCTAAACATTTCCCTTTACAAACGGAGAAAGCGTGATATAATTAAATATACTGATAATATTTGAAAGATGAGGTGACAAGATATGGAAAGAATGCAATGTGATAACTGCGGACATGTATACGATAAAGATGAAGGCGATCCAAAAAACAATGTAGCTCCAGGAACCTCTTGGGCAGATGTACCAGCAGATTACAAGTGTCCTGAATGTGGTGCTGGAAAGGACAAATTCATTATTGAATAGAAATAAACTTTACGGTTTATATAAATTAGGGGGAAGAGCGTTTCGAAAGAGACGCTCTTTTTTTTGATTCCCGGCTTGACGGGGCAATCTTTATCTAAAAAATGAAATCACAAAAATCCAGATAAAACCAAGAACGGTAATCATTTTGAGGCCTGTTCCCAGCAGAAAGCCCATAAAAGCTCCAAGTGCAGATTTAAAAACACCTTCGCTGCGGCCCTTTTTATTTATCAATTCACCAATCAAAGCTCCAAAGAATGGCCCGAGAATAATTCCCCATGGCCCCGTAAAAAAGCCCACAACTAAACCGACAGTAGCACCCGTTGCAGCGTATTTACTCCCACCGAATCTCTTAGTCATCGTAACCGGAAAAATATTATCTGCAACAGATACAACAACTGCAATCACAGCAGTAATAATCAGACATAAAACTGAAATATCATTATATTCAGAAAAAAAGGCAGCAAGCAGACCAAACCAGGCAAGTGGTGCACCAGGTAAAACCGGCACAAAAGTTCCCAAAAAACCAACAAGAAGCAGAACGCCTGCAGCAATACTTAAAATTACACTGATTCCCACATTCATGCTATTTCGCTCCAATCTTAAAATCTTTTAATTCTGGATGATACTTTTTCCACAACTCAAGAGTATCAGCAAAATCCGCAGCTTCATAAGTTTTAAAATCCCTGTCGATTACAATAATTTCATTTTTAAGGCTCACTACAGCTTCAGCAATACACGGGTCAAATAACTTTCCCTTACCTTCTTCAAAGATTTTTATTGCATCATCAACAGTGACAGGTTCTTTATACAATCTAGGACTTATAAGAGCATCCAGAACATCAGCTGCAGCCATAATACGGGCACAAAGCGGAATGGTTTCTCCAGAAATTCCATATGGATAACCACTGCCATCCCATCTTTCATGATGATAAAGAGCCATTTCCTTTGCAGTTATATTAAACTGACCGTCATCAACAGGAGGCATGCTCTCCAGAATTTTCCGGCCCTCCATTGGATGCGTTTTCATTATTTCGTATTCGTCATCTGTATATTTTCCAAACTTATTTACAATAGTCTGAGGCACACGAGCTTTACCAACATCGTGCAAAAGAGCAGCAAGCATCAGTCGCTCAATTTCTTCATCCGTAAGCTCTTCCGTATAATGCCCGCCGGCACGCAATTTCTTACATATTTCCTGAACATATTTACCAGTATGATAGCTATGCGAAACTCCAAATAAATCATAATAACCAAGACACGTTACCACAAATTCAATTATTTTATGAAGATTCTCATTAAGACCTGCATTCTTTGAATTGAGTTCAGCATTTAGCTTTTCAATATATACATTCTTTTCCTGCAGTTCTTTATTTGTATTAAACTGTTCAAGAGTTTTTTCATTTAAGCGTTTATACGCTCCGTCTTTATCCGCATTAATGGACATAAGACGGCGGAAAGTCTGATATGTTCTTTTTGAAAGAAAATCAGTGATAAGAAAAACAAAAACAAATTCAATAATTACCCCAGGAACATTTTCTATAAACCAGCGAAGAGGAGTCTGTATTCCGTTTATAACCAGCATAACAGAAGGAGCCCGGAACCAGTAAGCAAGTACAGTAAGTATAAAATTTATGATAGTTGTGATTCGTGTAAGACTGAGATTGTAATACAGACAGCTGATAAATGGTGCAAAAGCCCACGAAATGGTAAGAACAATAATACCTTTAATTCCCATCAGGAACACAAACCCAGAAATTGCAACAAGTCCAAGATACATAGAAACATAGTGCAAAACCTTTTTATTAGTTTTATCCAGTATTAAGCAAACGGTTGCCATCAGAACCGTATATACAAAAATCATTAAAGCATATCCGGTAGGAACATACCAGACACCAGCCTGTGTAAGGATAATAAAAATAATAGGGACTAAACTTGCACAAAAAAGAATTTTTGTTATGCGTTTATTTATATTAACAATATTTTCTGTAAAAAAAGAATCTTCTTCAGTAATAGGCATTTAATGCTCCTAATAATACGTCTATTACTTTTTTTAAATACAAGTTTAATTATAGCATAGGAAAAACGTTTTCGCAAATTCCTTTCTTGAATTATTGTAAAGACTTCTATATACTGAAACTATACTAAAAATATTGCGCAAAACTTAAGTAGCGCAAACAGGAGATAAGGAAAATGGACAAACTAAAAATTTTACTTGCCAAGGGCAGAATCTACGAGTCGGTTTATGAACTATTAAGCGACGTAGGTATTTCAATCCATCTTCCAGACCGCACTTACTTTCCTACTACAAATCAAAAAGACCTCGCATTTCAGGTTGTAAAGCCACAGATTACAAGCCTTCTTCTTGCAAATAATAAAGCAGATGTAGGATTTTCAGGAAAAGACTGGGTTTATGAAAATCAGGTAGAAAATGATGTTGTAGAAGTTATGGACTTAGGCTTTGACCCTGTACGCATTGTAGCCGCAATTCCAGAAGCACGTGATTTTGATAAACTTCTTGCAAATCCAGTTACAATTGCAACAGAGTATCAGACTTTGAGCCGCAAATGGGTAGAAGATAAAAAAATCAACGGAACAATTTTCCGTACCTGGGGAACTTCAGAAGGCTTTGTTCAGGACAATGACGATTCTATCGCACAGATTTTAATTGATAATACATCTACAGGTTCTTCTCTCAAAGCAAACCGCCTCAAGATTGTAGACACTCTTATGGAATCTTCTACAAGAATGTATGCAAGCAAAGAAGCATGGGCTGATCCGGAGAAAAAACAGAAAATCCTTGAGCTCAAAATGCTCTTTGAAACAGTTTTAAATGCACGCAGCCGAGTAATGCTGGAAATGAACTGTGCCGAAGATAAGTTTGAAACTCTCATAAAGGGAATTCCAAGTATGAAAAGCCCTACAGTTTCTCCACTCTTCGGCGGAAACGGCTATGCAATTAAAATTGCAGTTAAAAAATCTGAAGTACCAACACTCTTGCCAAAACTCCAGAGCCTTGGTGCCACAGATATCGTTGAATATGAATTGAGAAAGGTAATGCTGTAGAAGGTTATAGGTGCCAGGTTTTAGGTTCTAGGATATAAGGGGGAAGTCTCCCCCTCGCTCCAACCACCTGCGGTGTTTTCCGCTACCCCCTCTGCGGGGCATATCCCCGCAACGCCCCTAGTACCTAGCACCTAAAACCTAGAACCTATAAAAAAACGGAGGAAAACATGCGAACCGCAACTGTAAAACGAACAACCGGTGAAACACAGATTGAGCTCACCCTCAACCTTGACGGTACTGGAAAATACGATGTAGAAAATCCAATCGGATTTTTTGACCATATGCTCCGCTCCTTCTGCAAGCACGGACTTTTTGACCTTAGCGGAACAATTAAAGGAGACCTCAACGTAGACCAGCACCACACAATAGAAGATACAGGCATAGTCCTCGGCGAATGCTTTAAGCGCGCCCTCGGTGACTGCGCCGGCATTTTCCGCAGCGGTTTTTTCATTTACCCGATGGACGAAACCCTAGCCCAGGCAGCCGTAGACTTTGGCGGCCGCCCATTCCTCGTTTGTAACTCACAGCTCTCAGGCATGCCGCTCGTAAGCGTTCAGGACGGCAAACAGGGCACCTTCCAGACAGACTGCTTCGAAGACTTCTGGCAGGGCTTTGCTAATGCGGCTCTGTGCAACCTGCACATTGACGTAATCCGCGGACGCAGCGACCATCACAAAATCGAGGCCTGTTTCAAAGCAGTGAGTCGCGCAATTCGCAGTGCAACAGAAATAGACATTCGCCGCGGCGGCACCGTTCCAAGCACAAAGGGTGTGATTGTCTGAGGCCCATAATCGAAAATCCGTTAAAAAGCGAGCTGCGACAGCGGGTCGCTTTAGGATTATCGAAATAACGGTTCAAGCGGCGAGACTATGCGAGCCGCCATCCAGGAGTTCCACATGAAATTAGTTATATTCGGCGATTCCATCCTCAAAGGCGTAATCACAATTCCAGAATCTAAAAATCTCTTTGATGTTACTCAAAACGACTCTCTTTCTCTTGCACAGAAAGAACTCGGTTTTGAAATGGATAACCGTTCAATTTATGGCAACATAACAAGCAAAGGCCTCGTAAAGCTGCAGAAATTTCTGGAAAAAGGTGGCGAAGCTGATTTCTGCATTATAGAGTTTGGTTCCAATGACTGCGATTACGACTGGAATGTATTCCCGGAAGGACAGCCTGCTCCAGACTTTGCAGAAATCAATCCAAAAGTACATTTTGACGAATATCTTGCAAACCTCACCCAGATGACAGAGCTTTGCCGCGCCCACAAAATAACTCCGGTAATAATGAACCTTATTCCGTATGTCTGCGACCGCTGGTTCAAAACAATTGCAAAAGCTCACAACAAAACTGCAATGTTAGAGTTTCTTCACGGTACTCCAGACACACTAGGTAAAAATCAACAGCGTTACCAGAATGCACTTATGGAGTTTGCTTCCACCAGCAACGTTCAGACCATAGATGCATGGACCCTTTTTACAAACACCCAAAACTCTGCTACACTAATGTGCGACGACGGAATCCATCCGAATGAAGAAGGCTACAAGCTTTTGTCAAAACTCTGGATAGAACGTATACCACAACTTAAGCGAGAATTTTAATGAAAGAAATAACAATATACACAGATGGCGGCTGTCATGGAAATCCTGGTCCTGGCGGATGGGGAATTGTTGTCATTGCAGACGGAGTTGCAAAACAACTTTCCGGCGGGGAAGAAATGACAACCAATAACCGCATGGAACTCATGGCTGCAATTACCGCTCTTACAGTTGTTCATAACACTCCAGATTTTGCAGGCTCTCATGTCACAGTAAATATTGACAGCCAGTATGTAAAAAACGGAATTACCACCTGGATAAAAAGCTGGAAAGCAAAGGGCTGGCGCACAGCAGATAAAAAGCCCGTAAAAAATCAGGACTTATGGGTACAACTCGACGCACTTAATGCAGGACTCAATGTAACCTGGAACTGGGTAAAAGGACACGCAGGAGTTGAATATAACGAAGTCTGCGATCAGCTCTGCCAGACAGAAATTGCTAAATTTGAATAAATTTCCGGTTTAACTTCATAAAATCGAAAAACTCATTCTATATATATAGTATGAGTTTTTTATATTTTATACGCCGTTATCTTTCTGCAGGATGTTTTTTAGCCATCATTTCATTTACAGGTTGTTCTCTGTTTTATGAAAATGCAGACCAGGAGATTGTCACAATCAATTTGCCAGACTGGCCGCCTCAAACCAATAATGAAGCCACATTCCTCCCAAGTTCATATCCACCAATTTCCCGCTGGAAAATCACACTTGCTAAAAATGACGAAATAACTACATTTTATGCCGTACCAGAAACACAAATTGAAATTTCAATTCAAAAGCACTGTCCGTTCAGTTTGCAGGCTGCTCCAGTCACTCTTCTGGAAAACGAAAACGAATGTCTTTATTTTCATCCGGCAGGTTACATTTATCCTGTATCCTCACAAAATATAGCTGTTTGGGAACAAGGTTATGCAGCTTTTATAATGGAATGCCTTTACAAAAACTGCAGCCTGAACGGACTTTCAGAATCAGAAGCAGCCCGATACGTAAGCACTTTCAACTGGGAAAAATTAAATTCTATTATTCAGGAAAAATTAGACTCTACATCTCTGGAAGACAAGAAATTTTATAATCCATGGCTTTGTGATACTGCCATAATCATCAAAAATCTTTCAAATGAGACTTTCCGTACTTCACTGCTTTCACCTTCAGGCTGCTATCAGCTTTCTGCACAAAAAATATTTGAAACAACAGGATTTTCAGTTTTATCTCAATTTATTCCTGAAAATCAGATAATCACTAAAACCGGACAAATCACCATAAAAAAGGATTTTCCTATGCTTTTTTCTGATGCTAAAAATTTTGGAATTTTTATTACATATTTAAGTGCAAAAAATATTCATATGGAGTATATTTATATGCCGATATATAAGGAGAGCTATGAATAAACTTAAACTTGTGATTTTGTCCGCAGTTATACCATTGTGCCTCCCGTGTTGTAAAAAAAACAATAACAATATTCCTGCGCAAAATGCAGTTTCAGTTGAAATTACAAAAAAAAATCATTCCTGGTATTATTTTTCAAGTCTTAGTTTTAATCAGACTGATAAACCACAGAATGCTCCTTCTCAGGCCATGAAACCATGGACAGAAACACTTCGTATTTCTTCTGCCAATAATTCTGCAGAAGCCCTGGATAATATCACAGCTTATGCAATTGTAAATAGGCTTGGAGTTCTTAAATTTAATGGTGACGAAATATTTCTTTCACCTGATGTGACTCTTTTTACAGACCGCACAGCAGGAAACCTTGTTTTTATGGGAAATGTTCCTCTGTTTTCTGTTTACAAAAGTTCTTTTTTCAATGATACAATTGTAGATCCAGATTATAAAAATAATGATTCGGCACATCTTTTTCTTGTACAGTTTGATTCTACTGCGAAAATTTCATATCCGCTTATAAACTCAAACAACATCACCAGCAAAAAAAATTCCGAAGTAACAGATTTTTACTGGAACGGTCGTGAATGGTGCTGCAGCATTAAAACAATTTCCGATATCAAAAATGAATTTTCTTATGTAAAATTCCGCCCGCAGATTCCTCTTCTTGCAATTTCACCAGCAACTGCAGATTCTTCTATTTTTGTTGAAGAGAGCGACGTTGACACTTTCCGTGATTGTAAAAAACAGATCAGCTATAAGGATGCTCCTGACCGTATAAAAAAACTTCTCGCAGGTTTTGACACCAAACTTCCTTTTGAAATTAATGTAAAAAATGCCGGAGGATTTTCTCCACGCATATATTCGAATGAAGTCAGTAACAGTAATGAAAAAGAACTTCATGCTACGGCAATTCTTTCACAAAGCTGGAGCGCGGCACTTTTTGAAGATGGCACACTTTTCCTTGAAGGCGCGTTACCTGGACGTCACATTTTAAGAAGTGGCATGCCGGTTGCAATTCGTCTGCCGAAACTCCCCACAGGTTTTGTCTATTCAGATTTCGTAATTTCAGGAACTACTCTATACGCTGCCTGGGAAGAAACTGCGTTTTATAAAACTGGCCGCGCTGGTTTTCTTCAGGTTAATCTTGACCGTACTCTTTACAGCAGATTGATATAGGCGGCATAGAATGAAAAGACTTCTTTCGATTCTTGCAGCAGTTATATTTATCTCATCTGTTTATGCGCAGGAAACTGATTTGCAGGAACTGTCTCGGGATGAAAAATCTTCCGGAATTCCAGTTGATTTTGTCCTTCAATTTGAACCATCCCTTTATTTAAATACTGAAAGTACTCTTGTAAGTGCTCCCTCGCCAATCATCTATCCTGTTTCAATCGGATTCCTATGGCCTGATTATTCAGCGATAGCAATTGAACCAACTCTCAGTTTTTTCATGATGAATCATCTTCTGTACGAGAATAAGGCTATACCTGCAGAAATTGAAAACCGCACTACAACAACTCTTTCTTTTATGCTGAATATTCCGGTTGTATTTTCATTCTTCTTACACAGCAGCCGCTTTCAGCTGGATGTGGGACCGGCAATCTTGATGCGATTCGGATTATTATCGCCCGGAGTAAAAGAATCTGATTCAGGATGGACAGGAACTGCTGCAGAAGACGTTACTGCAATTAACAGCTGGTTTTGGAATGATTTAAGATGGTTTTACTTAACGGCTGGTGGCAGCTGGTTATATAATCTTGATTCAAAATTAATGGCAGGCCCCGTAATAAATATCAGCATACCTCTTGGCGGCCTTATTGTTGATAAAGACGCACAAGGTATGCTGATTTCTGTTGGTATTAAAATTTGTCGTTAACGCTCTCGTCATTGAGAGCGCAGCGAAGCTATCTATTAATACATTCCACCCATGTCAGGAGCAGGTGCAGCTGGAGCCTTTGGCTCTGGGATATCAGTAATAGCACATTCTGTTGTGAGGAGTGTTCCTGCAACTGATGCAGCGTTCTTCAAAGCAGAGCATGTTACCTTAGCTGGGTCGATAATTCCGGCTTCAAGCATATTTACCCATTCACCAGTGCGGGCATTGTAACCAATTCCCTTCTTTT
>CAMNBC010000072.1 GCA_946532115.1 uncultured Treponema sp. | reverse complement strand
TTCAATTTTTGCAGCAGCTGCACTTTTTACTGCTGCAGCCTTTGCTCAGGTAGATAGTGCAACTTCAGAAAAGGCTTTTAAAATTCTTGAAGCTGCAGAAGATACTCTGGCATATCACGGAGATTATTCTGCGACCATTTCTCTCGTAATTGAAAAGCCAGGAAAACCAAAGGAGAATCTTCAGTATAAGATTTTCCAGCGTGTTGATGATAAACTTATGACAATTGTTCAGCTTTTCCCGGAAGCAGATAAAGGAACTGGTTATCTTCGTAATGATGATAACATCTGGTCTTATGATCCTATCAGTCGTAAGTTTACTCATACTTCAATAAAAGAAGCTCTCGGTGATTCAGACATTAAACTTGATGATGTAGACCAGAGTGATTCGCACTGGCGCGACAATTATAATATTGAAGCCTATGAAGAAGGAACTCTTGGAAAGTATGCAGTAGATATTATCACTGTGCATGCAAAAACAAGCGAGCCTTCTTATGTTAAATCAAAATATTATATCCGAAAAGATATTCCGCTACTTTTAAAGCAGGAAGATTTTTCCGGTTCAGATCGTTTGATGCGTACAACCCTGCTTCCAAAATATTCAAAGGTACCTGCAGGTTATGTTGCTACACAGGCAATTTTGAGGGATGAACTCAATAAGGGAGAGCAGACTCAGCAGGTAATTTCTGATCTTACATTTGATGCTTTGCCGGATAAGATTTTTACAAAAGCATATCTGGAAGGACTGAATTAGATTAATCGGCAAGCACAGCTTGCATCTGAGCCATTCTTTCGATGAACCTAAAGCAACCCTTACGGCTTGCTTCTTAACGGTTCTTCGATTATAGGCATGTCATCCTCGGGCTTGACCCGGGGATCTTATAAAGGACTTATACATGAAAAAAATACTTTTTATATTTTTTATTTCATTTATCACTATAAACCTCTTCGCCCAGAGCGACGATGACCTTTTTGGTGACGATGATTTCTTTAGTGATGACGGCATCGAAGAAGTCGCTGATGTTTCTGCAAAATCTGATTTAAGCAAAGGTGTAATTTTTGATTCCGGCTCAATCAAAGTAGGCGGAAGCCTTTCTGCCGGTATCTCGACGAATACGATTTTGTATTCTCCGGATTCAAGTGATTTTGGTGAGAATCTTAAAAATACAAAACTCAAGCCTGATTTGAGCGCAATGCTTAGCGTAGATGCTCGTCCGACGGAAACATTGCGTATTTATACAAAGTTTGGATTTGCCTATCCGTTTGTGAATAGTGCAGAGTCTACAACATATCAAACAGGTACGGGACGATTTCCAACTTTTAAGACTACAACTACCATCACCGACTGGTTCAAGCTCAAAGAACTCTTTACGGATTTCTCTATCAAAGATACAGCCTTCTTCCGTTTTGGTGTTCACACTGTTACCTGGGGAGCCGGTTATTTCTTCAGCCCTGTATCAGATATGATTAATACTTCATCAATCGATCCTGAAAATCCGGAAAAGCAGGTAGATGGAAGTCTGAACCTTCGCACTCAGATCATCATACCAAACAGTCAGAACTGTCTCTGGTTCTATGTTATTCCATCAAGCAATTTTATAAAGCAGACAGCGGGAATAGTAAGCTATGCCCGTGATACAGCGCTTGCCGGTAAAGCTGATATTCTGATTGGTAACTGGGAACTTGGGCTTGGTGCCTTTTATAAATATCAGAATGCTCCAAAGGCAATGCTTACTGCAACCGGAAGTCTTAAAAAAGTCAGCTTCTTTGGAGAATTTGTTTATTCATATGGAGCGGCCAGTGAATGGACAAAAAATACAGACTGGAATGATAAAACAAGCATTTTCCAGGTAACTGCCGGTTTAAGCTATTACTGGAAGGATCCAATGATTACACTTGCAGCACAGTATTACTATAATGGTAATGATATGGATTCGCCACATAATTACGTATTTGGTGGTCATAATTTTGCTGCAATGGTAAACTTTGGAAAAGTTTTTGGTAATAAAGATATTACTGCAAGTATCTTTTCAATGGCAAATTTTGGGCGTAAAGAGTTTACTGAATCAGAAATTGCTATGCTAAAAGAAGCTGGATACGATGTAAATTCTATGCTTCAGAAATCACTTACTACAACTGCAATGCTTTACTATTCTCCAATAAAAGAGTTGAAGTTAGGTTTTGGTCCAGTTATTTCATTTATTAAATTCGATAAAAATCCAGATATTTCACTTAAGCTTTCAGCAACTCTTGGCGGTGGAAAGTTTTAAAAAACAAAAGCCGGCGTATTAGCCGGCCTGTAATGTGCTCACAATCAACTATGGATTGGCACTATAAATATTCCAACCGAAAAGCCGTTGGCGCTTCAAAATGTCTACGTATTATATAACCTCGACCAGGTTATCTCTCTTTGTCGGAAATTGCATATTGCCTCCCTTCAAGCAACCGGTGTGCGTCCTCATCTCGCTCCTGATTACATCTTTATGATAACACACATTAAAGATAATGCAAGAAAAATTTGTTAAATTTTTGAATTTTTATCTGCTTCCGGTCAGCACCGGATTCCAAACTGCGGTTGGGCGTAAGTGGTATCCGACTCGCTTTCGGCTCGCGAACGCCCAAATGCAGTTTGGATCCGGGCTTCCCTCGCGCAGATAAAAATTCACATATTACGAGTTCACGTACATTCCGATTCCGAGTTCTTTTTATTATCTTTAATGTGTGTTATAATTGCCCCAACTATTTTATTATGGAGATTTCAAATGTCACAGCGTAGAGTTGTTGTTACTGGAATGGGTTGTGTTTCTTCTGTTGGAAACGATGTTAAGACTGCCTGGGAAAATGTTAAGAATGGTAAAAGCGGAATCACAAAAATTACTCTTTTTGATGCATCACAGCATCAGGTTCAGATTGCTGGAGAAGTAAAAGATTTTGATATAAACAATTATGGCGTAGACCGCAAGATGGCCCGCAAGATGAGCCGTATGAGCAAGTTCCTGCTTGGTGCCAGCATTGAGGCGGCAAATGATGCAGGTCTTTCTGCTGAGAATCTTAAAGATGAAAAAGCCGGAATTGTAACCGGTGTTGGAATTGGTCTTTCTGATGATCTGGAAACTGCTTACAAGAAGTATCTGGACCCTGCAAGCGGAGTAAATCGTATTCCGCCGCTCACAGCTCCTTTTGTTTTGAATAATGAAGCCTCTGCCGGTGTCGCAATGCACTTTCAGATTTATGGTCCATCCTGGACTATTTCTACAGCCTGTGCCTCTGGAACAGATTCTTTAGGGCTTGCACTTGATATGATTCGCTCTGGCCGTCTTGATGTATGTTTTGCAGGCGGTGTAGATGCAAATCTTACAGGCTTTAATATCGGCTGTTATCAGGCACTTTCTGCGCTCACAAATAAATTTAACGATGCACCGGAAAAAGCCAGCCGTCCTTTCGACAAGAATCGCAGTGGCTTCGTAATGGCAGAAGGTTCTGCAGTTTTGATTCTTGAAGAGTATGAGCACGCTAAGGCTCGTGGTGCAAAGATTTATGCTGAAGTTGCAGGCTATGGCGCAAGCTCAGATGCTTACCACATTACGGCTCCACGCGAAGACGGAAGCGGCGGTGCACTGGCAATGAAACGCGCTTTTGAAGATGCAGGCATGAAGCCATCTGACATTCAGTATTACAATGCCCACGGAACTTCAACCTCTGCAAACGATTCCGCTGAAACTGCAATGATAAAATCAGTTTTCGGTGAAGATGCGAAAAAGCTTCACATTTCTTCTACAAAGAGCGAAATCGGCCATATGGTTGGAGCTGCCGGAAGTATTGAAGCCATCATGTGCATTAAGGCAATGGAAGACAGTTTTGTGCCTCCGACAATCAATCTTGATGAGCCTGACCTTGAACATGGCTGCGACCTCGATTATACACCAAACAAGGGCGTAGCCTGCGAAATAAATGCTGCTGCAAGCTGTTCCCTGGGCTTTGGCGGACATAACGGCTGTATCATTTTGAAAAAATCTTGCTAATGCTAAAACTCAAGCCAGAGTAGCATATCATTATAATTCTAAGGCAGGCGTGTATTGAACGTCTGCCTTTTTTTATGCAAGTTATTAAAGTCCATGAATAATAAAAATTTATTATGTAGTATTTTAAAACTATGTTAAAATCTTTCGTATAAATTATTGAATCAAAAATAAGACTTGATTTCATATATTTAAAAAATAACTTCCATGATAGTACAAAAAGTAGTGAGACATTAAATAGAATGGAGGTTAGAATGAATCATTTATCGTCTCTTTTAAAGACATCTAAAATAACTCTTATTATTTTGTTTGCTTTGAGTATTGGTATGTTAGTTTCTTGCGGAAGCAAAACAGAATTCCATATTGGCGATATAGTACTTGAAAATGGAAAGGTGCTTAGTCCGGAAGCTTTTGCCGCTTATGAAGGAAACGAAAAACCGGTTGCTGTAATTTTTTCTACAAGTGGTGGGCACAGGGAAGAATCTTCGAGAGTCTTAGGTGTTGGGTTAAATCCTTCTCAGCCGCTTGAATTTGCTTCTAAGACATCAAAAGGTTACATCACAAATATTCTTGCAAATCAAATTATAGTTGTGGCACAGGAATACAGCATATCTGAAGGTCAATATAAAAATGATGGATTTTTTGGTTTGCAGGATGGTCGAAAAACCTGGAAGAATGTCGGCCTGTATGATGTTAATGCAAAAAAATCTTTTGTCGATTATCCGGCTTATGATTACGCTGTAAATTACGGAATGAATAATAATCTCAAAAAATTCAAAAATGGCTGGTATCTGCCAACTGCTTCGGAAGCTTATGAACTTGCAGAAAACCTTGAAACAGTTCAGACATCTTTCAAAAAATGTGGTGTGACAGACTTGCAGGGAATTGTCTGGACTTCTTCACAAAACTATGGCGCACAGGAAAATGAGTTTGTTGTTGATTTGCTGGATGCAAGCGTAGACATCGGGTTCAAGGAAATGGAATACATTGTCTACAGTATTTATTGCTTTGCTGATTAGTAGGAGGAAGCTTATGAGAAAGCACTGCCTTTTTATTTTGATTGTGTCTGCTTTATTTTTTAGCTGCAATCTATTGGTTGAATTACCGAAAATCGACGATGATGATTCTTCTCTTGCATCAGTTAGCAGTATTCGTTCCATCATGAGTCGTGCAGATGTTGAGAAAATGCTTTTTATGGGAGGCTCAATGCTGTACAGCCCGAAAGACTCCAATGCAAATCAGCTTGAAAAAGGGGTTATTGTGGCCGTTCGAATTGGGGAAGTTGAAAAGTATGGTTTAGGAAACGGTGAGTATGGATACAGAAATTCAAAACTAAACTATGAACTTGGTTTTCTGGAAATAGACTCGATTTCAAAATCAAATATTTCTTTTACCTATTATAAATTCCCCTCACCAGATTCTAATCGTTATGTTTCAATCGGCTCTTATACACTAGAACAGGGCCAGACTGCAGATCTTAATGGTGATGGTACGGCAGATGTCAAATACACCAGACCGGATTCTGGACGTAAAGGCTATAAAGAAAACATGTGGCTTACTTTTATGTGTGATGTAGAAAAATCAAATAGCGCCACAATGTTCTCTGTTATTCCGATTCAGTATTCCAGAGGGGTGTACCCGAATGGACTTCTTGGTATAAATCCCGAGGGGCAGTTTATTATTAATAAGTATGATGTTGGTACTAACAACCGTTCGTTAGTATCTGATATTTCTTATGGTGACTATGTGCTTGATACTGAGGAGAATACAATAGCAAGGTATGTAGGAAGTAATAGAAGTTTGCGTTCTGCACGAAGTCTTGCAGAGGGCGAACTGGAAAATGTAGAACAGATTTCTTCTAATTCTACTCCAGAGGAATTTGAGTTTAATGCAAATGAGTTTACAGATGACTTTGATATTAAACTTCTGCTTTCTATTATGCCTTCAAGCATTGTTAATGAAAATTATTCTGGTCGCAGCATTGCTGAAAATGTCGCTTATTTGAATCGTCTGATACGTGAATCATCTTTTATTGAAAGACTTATAGATGGAAAATCTGGTGAGGCTGTGGATGAAATTCGTAATGAACTTGCAGGAGCTCCAATTACAAGCGAAGTTGAAAGAGTGCTTTTCTGCAGACATGCGCTGGCTCTTGTTTATCCTGACAGCTGTCCGGATGTAAACCTTTTCTCTCAATCTTTGAGTAATATAATTCCATGGCTTTACATCGATTTTGGAGATGTAATCAGACATGCTACTGCAAAAGATGAAGAAGAAGAGAGGTCTGCTGCAAGAGCTGTAATAATTCCTAAGATGAGTAATCCGACTATTGTTGGACCCGGAGAACTCAGCTTCAAATCTGAGATAGAACAATATATGGCAGAGGCTGAAAATAAGCATAAGAAAGAACGTGAAACAAAACTGGATGCTTATGTTGATTATGAGGTAAAACGTGATGCAATTGAGAAGTATTTCTCTCAGTTACACAGTTACAATTTTGCTCCTTTATTTGCCACACTCACTGGAAAACAATGGCTTAAGGATATTGTAAAGGGAACTAAGACTGACTTAAGTGTTGGTATTGGTGGTGGAATCAGTTTTGCAAATGGAGATCCTAGTGTAAACATCAAAATGGGTGTGCTTATTAAGTTTGAACTTGAGAATAGAATTGCTTTCAACATTTCTTCTACATCCTTTTTTGCAGACAGTGCACCAGAGAAGAAAAGTGTAAGAGAACTCCAGGCTAAGTTTAACGAGAAGTTCCCAGACGGACACTATAGCACAGAAGAAATTAAGGACTATCTTGATATAATGAGTAAGATGGATCTTAAGGATGAGCTTGGATTAGACAGCTGGGTATTTGATGCTTCTGATAAACTTCAAAAATCATCTTATAAGAATGGGCTTAGACCTTCAAAGGATGCAAAGAGTACTCACCAGCGTATACAGCCTGTTCCGACCCTGCCACTTGTGCTTACTTTTGACGCCCGTTTTGATCTCCTCTTTAAAACTGCAGCTGTTGTAGAATTGGATAATCTTACTGTTGGTGGAATCTATATGACAATTTTCGATTGTAAAGCCGGTATCAACTGGGGCTTTAGAAAAAAGTATGCAGGTATACCCGATATTACTACTTTCTATTGTGATACATATGCCGGTGCTGAACGATACAGCGAGAATGCTGGTTTTGCAGGAATTACCAGCCGTGATCCTAAGGAGTTTAAGATTGGAGGTGGTGTAAAATTCACTATTGCACCGGTTATTGAGTTCCGTATAGGTGGAGGAATTGGTTATGACATTCTTGGAGCGGGAGCTGATGTTACTGTAGGAGCTAAAGCAGACTTCTTTGCTCCTCTAAGCGCTTATGTAGGTTTGGCATATACGCTGCTTCTGGATCCGGTAATTATTCTTGATATGGATATGGATGCAGGCTTCAGCTACAGTGGTGATGTACAGTTCTGTCTGGACCCGCCGCTGCTTTCAAAGAAATACTGGAATTATGATATTCCAGGGCTTAAAGATCAGCATACATGGCAGATTTTCCGGTTACGAATTGAGAATGGTGAAATTGTAAAGAGTGAAGGACCGAAGAAAAAAGGATAATCTTGTTTTAAATGACATTTTTTGATAAAGTGTAAAAATAGAAATGCGCAAGGGATTGTAGTGGCGGCGAAGCCGTACCGCTTGCGGTATGGAGCGATAGCGGAACCACGAAAAGCCCGACCCGAACGAAGTGAGGGTTGCGCCCAAATATAGGAGATAATAATTATGATTATCAAACCAATGGTTCGTTCGAACATGTGTCTTAACGCTCATCCGATTGGATGTGCTAAAGAAGTTGAAAATCAGATTGCATACGTAAAAGCTCAGAAAGCAAAACGCGGAACAAAATCTTTGAAAGAGGGCGGAAATGGTCCGAAATTTGTTCTTGTTTTGGGCTGTTCTACAGGTTATGGATTGGCTAGCCGCATTTCTGCAGCATTTGAATATGGGGCAGATACAATCGGCGTTTCTTTTGAAAAGGCTGGAACTGAAACTAAGGGTGGAACTCCTGGCTGGTACAACAATATGGCATTTGACCGTGCTGCTAAGGCAGAAGGTTTGTTCACAGAAACTTTCTCTGCTGATGCTTTTAGTCACGAAACCCGCAAGATGATTATCGAAGAAGCAAAGAAGGCTGGAAAGAAGTTTGACCTTATCGTTTACTCTTTGGCTTCTCCTGTTCGCTCTGACCCGGATAAGATTGACCCTAACAGCGCTACTGGTGCTCACGTTTTGTATAAGTCTGTTATTAAGCCTATTGGTAAAACTTATGCTGGTCTTGGAATTGATATTTTGACTGACTCTTTGAAGGAGTCTGCTGCTGAGCCAGCTAACGAAGAAGAAATTGCAAACACTGTAAAGGTAATGGGTGGTGAAGACTGGAAACTCTGGATTGATCAGTTGTCTGCTGCAGGTGTTCTTGCTGAAGGCTGCCGTACAGTTGCTTATTCTTACATCGGGCCAGAGTTGAGCCACGCTATTTACCGCGACGGAACTATTGGTCAGGCTAAAAAGCACCTTGAAGCTACTGCTCATGAATTGAACGACAAGCTCGCTAAAGAACTTGGTGGTGCCGCTTATGTTTCTGTAAACAAGGGACTTGTAACTCGCTCAAGCGCTGTTATTCCAATCATTTCTTTGTACCTTTCAATTTTGTTCAAGGTTATGAAGGCTAAGGGAACTCACGAAGGCTGTATCGAACAGA
>CAMNBC010000071.1 GCA_946532115.1 uncultured Treponema sp. | reverse complement strand
GTGAGAATAATAGTAATAATAGTATGCGTAATATGTGTGTTTCATATAACTAACAATTTAATGATATAAAAAAAAAGTGTCAAGTGCTTGTTACTATTTTTAGAAACAAATTCCTGACACTTTCTATACTTTTTTTATAGGAACTTTTTATCTGCGAGCCTGAAGTCTTTTCTGCGGCTATTTTGCAGCCGCAAATCCTGCTTCAAGATCAGCAATGATATCGTCAATGTGTTCAGTACCAATGCTGAGGCGGATTGTGCTCTGAGTAATTCCCTGGTCAGCAAGCTCTTCATCGTTGAGCTGGCTGTGAGTTGTAGAAGCCGGATGAATTACAAGAGACTTAACATCAGCAACATTTGCAAGCAGACTGAAAATCTTAAGATTATCAATGAACTTCCAGGCAGCGTCTTTTCCGCCCTTAATTTCAAAAGTGAAAATAGAAGCTCCACCATTAGGGAAGTATTTCTGATAGAGGGCGTGATCCGGATGGTCAGGCAGAGAAGGGTGATTTACCTTTGCAACCTGTGGATGCTTGCTGAGGAATTCAACAACCTTCTTTGTGTTTTCTGCATGGCGTTCAAGACGGAGGCTCAGAGTTTCAATGCCCTGGAGCAAAAGGAAGGCGTTGAATGGGCTGAGTGTAGCACCTGTATCACGCAAAAGAATTGCGCGGATAAAGGTAACAAAGGCAGCAGGACCAACAGCGTCATAGAAAGAAACTCCGTGATAGCTTGGGTTTGGAGCCGCAATGTTAGGATACTTTCCGCTCTTCTTCCAGTCGAATTTTCCGCTTTCTACAATAATACCACCAAGTGTTGTACCGTGGCCGCCAAGGAATTTTGTTGCAGAATGTACTACAACATCAGCTCCGTGCTCAAATGGGCGGATAAGGTATGGTGTACCAAAGGTGTTGTCTACTACAACTGGAAGACCGTGCTTGTGGGCGATCTCGGCAATTGCATCGAGGTCAGGAATATCTGAGTTAGGATTGCCTAAGGTTTCAAGATAAATGGCGCGAGTATTTTCTTTGATGGCTCCCTCAACCTCTGCAAGGTCGTGAGCATTTACAAAGCTTGTCTGGATGCCGTACTGTGGCAGGGTGTGAGCCAGCAGGTTGTAGCTTCCGCCGTAAATTGTTTTCTGAGCAACAATGTGGCCGCCGTTGGCAGCAAGTGCCTGAATTGTATAGCTGATAGCAGCTGCGCCGGAAGCCACTGCAAGGGCCGCAGAACCTCCTTCAAGTGCAGCAACGCGTTTTTCCAGGACATCCTGTGTTGAGTTTGTAAGACGTCCGTAAATGTTTCCCGCATCAGCAAGGCCAAAGCGGTCTGCGGCATGCTTAGAATTGTGGAATACATAAGAAGTTGTCTGATAGATTGGCACAGCGCGTGCATCTGTAGCAGGGTCAGCAGCTTCCTGACCAACGTGTAATTGTAAAGTTTCGAATTTATATGACATAATTTTTCTCCTGATTTAATTTTATTTAGAAGGGGGAAGTCTCCCCCTGCGCCCGCACCTTGTTGCGGGCTACCCTCTCTCCTAGGGAGACCTTTCTCCCTAAAACCCTCTCTTAATTATTTTCCTTACAACAGAGGCACATGACTCCGTTACGGAAATTTTCTCGAACCAGCTTTTCAAAATATATTTTCATCTCTGCCTCCATTAATATATAAACCTAGTATCTAAGTAGGTTTTCTGTAATATTTATAACCTTAAATACCTACTAAGTCAATAGGTATAATGAAAATTTATTATTTTTTTTGATAAACAAATAATTCAAATATGCTATAATAGGGGAGAGGTGATAAAATGAAAGAAATTTTTGATTTCATAAAAAAATGCGGAACCTACTATCTTGCGACAGTAGAGGAAAATGGACAGCCAAGAAACCGTCCTTTTGGAACAATCAATCTTTTTGAAGATAAGCTTTACATCCAGACCGGAAAGAAAAAGGATGTTTCAAAGCAGATTCAGAAAAATCCAAAGGTTGAACTCTGCTGCTTTGACGGTGCGACAGGTAGCTGGCTGAGACTTGCCGGAGAACTTGTTCGCGATGACCGCCGTGAGCCAAAGGTAGATATGCTTGATCATTATCCAGACCTTAAGGCAATGTATTCAGCTGATGATGATAATACCGAAGTGCTTTACTTTAAGAATGCAACTGCAACCTTCTCAAGCTTTAGTGCAGCACCTCGAGTCATTAAGTTCTAGCGTATAACTCATTTGATATAATAGATAAAAATCACTATAATAATTTCTTATGAGTAACAACGAAAATCAGAATGAAAAGAGAGATCCTCTGCTCTGTCACTGGGCAGATCAGATGGCTAACCAGATTATCCGCGAAAAGGGTGATCTGGATTCTTATACCTGTGCATCAGGAATTACACCTTCGGGAACAGTTCACCTTGGAAACTTCCGCGAAATTATTACTGTAGACCTTGTTGTTCGTGCCCTCCGCGACCGAGGTAAGAACGTACGCTTTATTTATTCATGGGATGATTACGATGTATTCCGCAAGGTTCCTGCTAATATGCCTGACCCTGAAATCCTTGAAAAATATCTTCGTTATCCTATTACCGAAGTACCTGATACAACCGGACGCAACGAAAATTATGCACGCCATCACGAAGTTGATATTGAGACTCAGCTTCCACGCGTTGGCATTCATCCGGAATTCCTTTATCAGGCAAGCCGTTATCGTGCAAACCGTTATGCAGAAGGAATGCGCAAGGCTATGCAGAACCGCGAGGTTATCAAGGAATGTTTAAACGAATACCGCGACGATGCTCACAAAATGAAGCCGGAAGATGTTTACTGGCCTGTAGCAATTTTCTGCGGAAAGTGTCAGAAAGATACAACAGAAATTCTCGACTACGACGGAGAATACGGAATTACTTATAAGTGCGAATGCGGTCACACAGAAACAGCAGATATCCGTACCTTCAAAGGTGCAAAGCTTGGCTGGCGTGTAGACTGGCCAATGAGATGGAACGAAGAAAAGGTTGTATTTGAGCCGGGTGGAAAAGATCATATCAGCCCGGGTGGAAGCTACGATACAGCAAAGCTTGTCTCAAAGAAGATTTACGGCTGGGATGCTCCTGTTACAATGCGCTATGACTTTGTAAACCTCAAGGGTGTTCCAGGTAAGATGTCTTCTTCAAAGGGTAAGGTTATTGCTTTACCGGATGCTCTTGATATCTATCAGGCAGAAGTTCTCCGCTATCTTTTTGCAGGAACAAGACCTAACACAGAATTTGCCATCAGCTTTGATATGGACGTTCTCAAGGTTTATGAGGACTATGATAAGACAGAACGTATCGTTTACGGTGTAGATAAGGCTAAGTCTGAAGATCACTTCAATAAGGAAAAGCGTATTTATATGCTTTCTCAGATTGATGGAAAGATTCCAGAAACAATGCCATATCAGATTACAATCCGCCAGCTTACAACACTTCTTCAGATTTACTCTGGTGATATTGATGCTGTAATTAAGGCTCTTGGAGATGTAAAACCTGAACAGGAAGAGCGACTTCGCCGCCGCATTGAATGTGCATGGTTCTGGGTAAAGCATTCGGCTCCAGATTGCGCACCGGACTTCTGCTTCGAACTCCGCAACGATGGCAGCAAGGCAGACCTCTCCGGTGACCTTTTGACAGCTGTTAAGCGTGTTCGCGACGAAGTTCTTCCAAAACTCGATTCTTTCCAGCTGGATAAGGAATGTCAGCAGGCTATGTATGACATTGCCACAGAAATGGGCCTTGAGTCTAAGGCTCTCTTTACTGCACTTTACCAGGCTTTGATTGGAAAAGAGCAGGGCCCACGTCTCGGCAGCTTCTTCCGCATTATTGGAAAAGAAAAACTCGAGAAGATTTTGAGTGTATACTAATTGTGTCATTCCCGTGCTTGACACGGGAATCTGTAAAACACAGTGTTGTACAGATTGTCGGATCAAGTCCGACAATGACAGTCAATGACAAATATCTTGAAAAAACAAAAACCTATGATACAATGTAGTTATTAAACAATGTATCGTAGGTTTTTTTTATGAAACTAAATGGTAAATTTTCTTTTATTATTCTTTTAACGATTTTACAGTCGTTTGTTCTTACAGTTTTTTCCATCATAAATCTTAAAAGTGTTCAAAGGGTAAAAGATTATCAGAATATGGAAATCCGTTCTGAGGAACAGTTGAGTTCTATCATTGATTATCTGGAAAGAATGGATTACTGGGATTTTGATATTGAAAATGCTTATTCAGCATTTATTGAACAAAAAGATGAAATAACAAAGACTTTTGCTTATCTTACAGAGAACCCAATAGTCAAAACCTTTCCGGAATCATTTGATGCTAACTTAAAACAGGTAAAGCTTACATGGAAACTGATAGAAGACGGACTTGCACCAATAGAAGAAGTTCTAAAAAAGATGGAAACTGTAAAATTGATGCCTGCAGTCCGTTCTAATATAAAGAGTTTTGGAATCCGCGAAACTGCAAAACTTTATTCTGATGGGGAAACAATGGCAGATTTGCTTGCAATGACGGAAGATGCTCATCAGCAGCTTAGAAAAATCCGTCTGTTGTATGTTTCTCTTATGACATTAAATGAAAAATCTTCAGTAATGATAAATGAAGTGATAGAGGTAAATGAAAACCGCTTTATTTTCATCACAATTTTATTTGCCATTATTACGGCAGTTGTTCTGACAGTTCTTATTCTGATTGTAACGACAAATATTTCGAAAAGAATAGTTAAAGTTCGAAATATGACAACAACACTTGCAGGAAAGGATTTTAACGTAAAAATCAAGCCTGAAGGCAGCGATGAAATGTGGTATTTAATGACAAATATTAATAACATGGTTCATCAGATAAATGAGTTCTTCCTGCTTGTAAAATTAAACGCTAAGAAAGCTCTTGATGCAGAAGCATCGATTAATGAATCTGCAGGAAGTACAGCAGATGCAATTGCTTTGATTGATTCAAGTGTTGATGAAATCATCAGAAAATTTCAGGATGCTGTTACTGTTATAAATAGTGCCATTGGTGTAATTGCAGAAATGAATATGCATGTTGATACACTTGTAAAAAGCAGTTCTGTTCAAAATGATGCGATTGAAAATAGTAATGAAGCTGTAAAAGAAGTTGTAAAAACACTTGAGTATATTAATCAGATGGCAGAAGAGCGTGTAAGAAATGCGGGTGAAATGCATACTTATATTGCCGATGGTGATGAAAAAATCTCAGCAACAAATGAAATACTTAGCAAGATTTCGGAACAGCTGGATGAAGTATATGAAGTTGTAACAATTATTAACAATGTTGCAGAGCAGACGAATCTTCTTTCAATGAATGCCGCAATTGAATCTGCACATGCGGGAGATGCAGGAAAGGGCTTTGGCGTAGTTGCAGAAGAAATTCGTTCTCTTGCAGAAGAGACTTCGGAAAATGCAGATAAGATTTCAAAAGTAGTAAATGCAATCGTTCAGGCTGTTGAAACAGCAAATGCTTCAAGTAAGTCTGCTTTTGATGCCTTTGAAAAGGTTAGCCTTCATGCTGACAATATTGTGGGGGCATTACAGGAAGTTTCAGGCGGAATTGGAAAAATTGACAGTCAGATGCAGCAGATTCAAAAGAGAAGTGATGAAACTTCTACAGCGGCAGATGAAATGAATCATAATTGCGGGGATCTTGCAGATATGCAGAAACATGTTTCTCAGCAGGTTGATAATATGAATGATGTAGTTTTTAATGCAATAAAGGCACTGCATCAAATTAAAAAAGAAACAGCTGATATTGTAAATAAAATGAATAATGTAAGTTCTGCAAGTGACGAAAGTTATAAGAATCTTGCAGAACTTGAGAATGTGCTCGAAGAATTTAAGACAGCCGAAGTTGAAGAATCAGATATAGAATTATCTGACCAGAATCAAAAGTAAAGAAACAAGGTAGGGCAGAGAAATCAGGAAGGATGATGGAATGCCCGAGATGTAGTTTTGAATATTGGCTGCAAAAATATCGGCAAGACTGAATATGAATACCGCTGCAACAATCCGCAGCGGCTTTTTTTTGCCTAAGAAAACAGCTGCTAAAGCCATCCAGCCGCGTCCGCTCGAAATGTTTGGTACAAATGATGAAAGTCTCATTACAAGAAAACTGCCAGCAAGAGAACTGTATAAAGCTGCGAGCCCCCAGGATAAGGTTCTGATATTTCCCGGATTTACGCCTTTTGCTTTTAAGACATCCGCATCACTCCCCGCAACCCGCACATAAAGCCCGAGGCGGCTGTGACCCAGCCAGTACACCGCCATCGCAACAAAAACCGCAGTTGTACAAACTGTCGCCGCCCGCGTCGCGCCCATGCTCAAAGTGTAGACATCTCCCGCCAGCACACCACGGGTTCCAAACAAAGCCCACGACAGGCAAGATGTAAGAGCTCCAAACAAAAGGTTCATTGCTATGGCGGCAATAAAGCGGTTAGCGCGGAATTTTTCGATTACTGCGCTAAATGCCAGCGTAACTCCCACGCAGATGAGGCAGCTCGCGCACGTTCCAACAAGAGCAGAGCCGCTCCAGACTGTAAAGGCATAATTCAAAAATGCTGCGAAGCTTACCATGCCATCCATAAACAGTGCGAGGCACCCCGCGTATTCAGTGAAGAGTGCGCCGAGTGAACATAAAATGAGGGGGCAGGAGTAGGCGAGTGCAGCGAGAATGCTTGTCATGAGCGGCCTCCACGGCGAATGTGTAAGATTTCAAGCAATGAGCGGCCCTTACGATGAATGTGAGAGGTCTCATTTATTTCACGGTCCCCTCGGCGAATGCTTGCCAGCTTCACCCCTGGAAACGCAATTACTAAAAGTATTACTGCCTGAATCAAACTGCTGATGTCAAAGCCAAAATTATTGTAAAGTGCGTAACGGTTTGCATAGGTTGTCACAAACCCCATAAAAAGCGACGAAGGTATCAGTGCAAGTGGATTTGCTCCTGCAATGAGGGCTGCGCTTAATGCATTCCATCCGGAGCCTGCGTAAAAGCCCTGGTGGCACGTAAAATAGGTGCCCAGGACGGCCGCTGCACCGCATAGTCCGTGCATACCGCCGGAAATGAAGGCGGAACTCATACTGAGTGAGGGGCACGCAAAGCCCACGTACCGTGAAAATTCCGGCGAAATGCCGAGGTCTGTGAGCTGGCGGCCCCACGCGGTTCTATTGAGTATAAACCAGAGTGTTATGCAGAGTGCTATGGCTGTTATGAAAGAGGCATTGAGGGGCGAGGGGCTCATAATAGAAGGAAGTCGGGCGCCCCGCGGAATGAAAGGTGTGGCTAATAGATTTTCTGTCTGGCTTCTTGCAGGGCCTGTGATTAAGCCGTCTATAAATGGAATTATTGCTGCGGATGCAATAAACGATGTAAAAAGAAAATCTGCGTTGCGCAGGATTTTTAGCAGGGCAGATAAAAGTGCCATCACACCCGATGCTGCAAAGGCAAGTACAAGTGCAATAAACACGGCAATAACTGCTGTCCACCACGATAAATCGCCGCCTGTCACACTGCCTGAAAAGAACTCTCCTGATTTTGCTAATAACAAAGCACTTGTAAATCCGCCAAGATAAATCTGGCCTTCGCCGCCTAAGTTAAAATCTCCGGATTTTATTGAAATCAGCGCACCACATCCGGCTATCATATATAGTCCGGAAAGGTTTAATGCTGAACCTAAATAATAAAGATTCATTCTGCCTTTCCTATTATGATTTTTGTTCCTTTTTTTGCAAGTGTTTCGAGTCTTGAATATAACCGTTCTGTAGCTTCTACATCAAGACCATGTGTCGGATCAAAAAGATATAATTCTGCAGGATTTTCTGCAATTTCGCGTTCAAGAATTATTCTCTGAAGCATTCCACCGGAGAGACAGCTTGCTTTTTCGTAAAGTTTTATATTTACTTCTGCTTTTCGGAGCAGTTCCTTTGAATATTGTTCAAGTATATTCTGTTTAAAGTTTGTGTGATATGCCGAACATAACTGAAAAATCGTAAGATTCGGATTCGAAGCCCTGAACGTCCTGTCCGAAGGAATGTATCCAATTTTACGACTGTGTGTCATTGTCGGGCTTGACCCTGCGATGTTTGCGTTAGCAAACTCGGTTACAATCTCTTTTCTTAGATTCAAAACTTCTTCTTCTGTAATGTCTTTTTCTTCTATAAAATCAGGCTGTGCAACGGTTTTTGTGAGCCCGAATAATTTCTGTTTTATGTCTTTTTCTGTGATTTGTGATGAAGGTGTTTTTTCCAATACAATTCCTTCTTTTAATAAAACAACTTCATCTGATTTTTCAACAGCTTCTTTAAAACTGTGGGTAATCATTATTACTGCAAGTCCGCTGTCTGAAAGCTTGCGGAGAGTTTCTTTTTCTAATTCCGGTGGTTCGTCTAAAATTAATACCGAAGGATTTTTTAAAAGTGCTCCCATGAGCGAAACGGTAAAGGTCTCTGCGGGGAACAAGTTTTTTACCAGTACCGAAAGTTTTCGCTCAGGAAGCCATAGATTCATAAGTTGTGGAATACGTGTTTCTTCTTTTTTTTCAATTCCAATCAGAAGATTTTCACGTATTGAAACCGAAGGTGCAAGCAGTGGTCTTTGATGTACACAAACAATACCGTTTTTAATTGCATCCTTGGGATTTTTGATGTTAAGTTTTTTTTCATTCAGCAGGATTTTTCCGCTGGTTGGTAAGATATCTCCACATAAAACGTGTGCAAGGGTTGATTTACCGGCGCCGTTCTCCCCGAGAAGGGAATAAATTTTTCCCTTTTCGAAGGTGAGGTTGATACCTCTGAGAACTGTTTTGTATGAATATTTTACGTGAATATCTTTTAACTCTAACA
>CAMNBC010000070.1 GCA_946532115.1 uncultured Treponema sp. | reverse complement strand
GAACTCAAAAAGCTCAACACCGGAGCAAGTCTCCGCGCTGAAGGTCTTTTGATTGAGTCGCCTGCAAGTGGTCAGGCTGTTGAAGTAACTCTGGAAAGTCTTAAGTGTCTTGGTGAAGCAAATCCTGATGAGTATCCATTGCAGAAAAACAAGATGTCTATGGAGTATCTTCGCGATGTTGCCCACCTGCGAGCCCGCACTAACACTTTTGGTGCTGTTTACCGTGTTCGTAACCAGATGGCTTTTGCTGTGCATAGCTTTTTCCAGGAGCGCGGCTTTCAGTATATTAATGCGCCGGAGATTACCTGCAGCGACTGTGAGGGTGCCGGAGAAATGTTCCAGGTAACAACTTTGAGCATGGAAAAAATTGCCGAGATGGCTGTAAAGGCCGGTAACGGTGGCATGAAGCCGGAAGACGCATGGAAAATTGTTGACTACAAGAAGGACTTCTTTGGAAAGAAGGCTTCTCTTACAGTAAGTGGCCAGCTTGAGGCAGAAACTCTTGCAACTGCTTTGAGCCGAGTTTACACTTTTGGACCTACTTTCCGTGCTGAGAACTCTAACACTCCTCGCCACCTTGCTGAATTCTGGATGATTGAACCAGAAATGGCTTTCTTCGACCTTGACGACGACATGGACATTCAGGAAGACTTTGTAAAATATCTTTTGAACTGGGCTTTGACAAAATGCCGCAGCGATCTGGAATTCTTTGACAAGCGCATTCAGCCAGGCCTGATCGCAAGTCTTGAAAAGGTTGCTAAGGCTAAGTTTACACGCATTAGTTATACGCAGGCTATTGAGGATTTGGAAAAGGCAGCTGCTAACGGAGCTAAGTTTGAGTTTAAGCCTTACTGGGGCTGCGACATTGCAACAGAACACGAGCGCTATCTTACAGAAAAGATTTACAACGGCCCTGTTATGGTTTTCAACTATCCAAAGGAAATCAAGTCTTTCTATATGAAGCAGAATGACGACGGCAAGACTGTAAAGGCTGTAGACGTTCTTGTTCCTGGAATCGGTGAACTCATCGGCGGTTCTGAACGTGAAGAAAACTACGACAAGCTTCTTGCTGCCTGCAAAGAGCGCAATATGGATATGTCAAACTACGAATGGTATCTCGACCTTCGCCGCTTTGGTACTGTTCCACACTCAGGTTTCGGTCTGGGCTTTGAACGCCTTATGCGCTACGTAACAGGTATGGAAAACATCCGCGATGTTATCCCATATCCTAGAGCTCCTAAGTTGGCGGATTTCTAATCCAACGTCATTGCGAACACGAAGTGCTAAGCAATCCCTAATAAATGAAGCCGGATTTCTTACGAAGTCCGGCTTTTTATTTTCCCTATTCCCAAAACCAACTTATAGGACTATTATATAATCATGAGTTCACCAAAGGCTTACTTCAAGAAAATTTTCTCTCGCTTTGGCCAGATGCTTTATCTGACTATTTCAAATTTTACGAAGAATGCCATGTGGGAAAGCGCTTCTGCCTGTGCTTTTGGCTTTATTTTTTCTTTCATTCCTGTAACGATGATTATTTTTACGGTACTTGTGGGAATCTTAAGAATCTATCCGAATATTTACAACTTTATAATCAGTTTTACGGAGCAGTTTGATTCTGTAGTAAAGATTACTCCTGTTCTGGATAAAATGATGGAAATCCGCTCCTTCAGTTCTTTTAATATTTTTCTTGGTGTGTGGGTTATATGGATGGCCCGCAAACTTTTTAATTCCATCATTATGGCCCTGAATAAGGTTTTTCGTTCTGTTTCACCGCGTAAGTCCTGGTTCAATCAAATTCTTACATTTATTATTGAATTTTCCATAACCCTGATTATTGCAGTAGTAATTATTGCTGCCTTTATTTTTTCGCAGATTCTCTCACTGCCATTTTTTCAGACGATTCTTGAATATTTTCCTATTCTTCAAAAACAAAGTTCTGCAAACCTCGGAACCTTTGTTCTATATTTTATTCTTTTTATAAGTACTGTAATTGCATACCGCATAATTCCGGGAACAAAACCTTTACTCCGCCGCTGCATTTTCTATGCTGCTCTTAGTACTGCAACCTTCTTCATAGTTTCATATTTCTTAAATATGTTTATGAATGTAACAAACTACAACGCTGTTTACGGAACAATCAGCTCTCTTGTAGTTTTAATGATGAAGGTTTACATGTTCTTCATAATTTTTTTATTCTGTGCTCAGATGATTTATGTTTCTCAATTTTTCGACACTCTGCTGCGTTCAGAAATATATCAGCTTCCACCTTTCAGCTGTAAAAGTGCCGGCGACTATCTCCGTCGTTTTCTTTTCATCAATCCATCAGAAATTCAAACTCCTTACAATACAGTACATCTTAATATTGGTGATACACTATATAAAAAAGATGATAAAGTTAGTCGTGTCTACTATCTGAAAAGCGGAGCCCTCTCCGAGGCCTCTGATCAGGGCTTTACCCTTCGCTCCCAGGGCTGTTTTCTGGGGGATGTTCAATGCATTTTGAATCAAACGTATCAGGCTGACACTCAGGCTCTTACCGAATGCGAACTTATAAGTTTTACAGCTGATGAATTTATGCAGATTATTGAAAAAAGCCATCACGCAGCCCGCAAAGCAATTTCTAAAATCTCTGAATATACAGCCGGCATAATAAAAAACGGTCAGGAATAAAAAATAAATCAGAAACTTCAAATTAAATTTGATTAAAATTCCAAAGCATATTATAATTACTGATAGTTATACTATCACTTCAATCGTTTTACTATCATCATATTTTCTTTTTAACATTTTGATTTGCACTTACCTGGGGGCTAGGAATGATTTCTTCAGTTTTAAGAAAAGGCAGAATTATTGCTTTAATTATTTTAACATTATTTTTATTTTCTGGCTGTCGTACGCAGAACAATTCTACACGAATTGATTTGACAAGCGGCTGGGAATACGCTCTTTCGGAAAACGACGTTAAAAACGCAAACTTCTCTGCTTTAGATTCATCAAAACTTGCAAATCTGGAAGAACTTGTTCCAGAAAAAAAAGGTTATATCTGGCTCAAAAAGACATTTTCAATCCCTTCATCACTTGAAGGCAAGCCTCTTGGAATCTATCTTGGACGAATTGCCCTTGCCGATAAAACTTTTGTAAACGGAGTATTTGTTGGCGGTGAAGGAGACTTTCCACCTCAGGAATTCAGTGCCTGGAACACAGCTCGTTTTTACAATCTTCCATCAGAACTTCTAAAAGACAACAATGTAATATTGGTTCAAATCTGGGTTGATGGTGAAGGTTCTATTGTTTCTAATCCCTTTATCGGAGAAATTGAAGACGCAAAAACTTCCAGTTCAATAGAAGCATTCTGGAATGCAAAGATAAATCTGATTTTTGCATTCCTAATGATTATCATTGGCTTCTATCACTTACTGATGTTTTTACAGAATCGCAGTGACAGAGAAAATCTTATGTTCGCCCTCATCAATCTGCTTTCGGCATTTTACTGTTCAGTATTCTTTTACAGCGAGCTTCCAGGTTTCTCTGGAGAAAATATATCATTCATCTGGTTCCAGAAGATTTTCTCAAATGCCCTTCCATTCCTCTTCCCTCTCCTCATAACATCTTTCGTTCTTGCATTTGTTCATGAAAAAGAAAGCCGTAAGATTTTTTATATACGGTTTGCTTTTGCACTTGTGCCGATTGCAATTGTAATGTTCGCAAAAGATTACCTTGTTTTAAGAAGCATGAGATGGACTCAGCTCCTGCTCATTCCGCCAATGTTTTATGTACTCTATATAATCATCCGGGCAATTATTTCAAAAAACCACGATGCCCTTGCCCTTCTCCTAGGCTTTTCTCCCCTGGTTGCAACTGTAATTGCGGACTTAATTATTCACAATATCCTCAAGCATTATTATTTTCCTTACATCACATCAATCGGCTGGCAGCTTGTTATAATCACCCTGCTCTTTATAATGGCAAACCGCTTTGTAACTTCACGCCGTCAGGCAGAAGATCTGAATAAAAACCTTGAACGCAAAGTCGCAGAACGAACCTCTGAGCTTTCTAAATCCAATGAAAAACTTTCTGCTGCAAATGAACAGTTAGAATTAACTAACACCCAACTTCAGGAAGCAAAAGAAAAAGCTGATAAAGACATGAAACTTGCAGTTTATGTACAGAACGCTTTTTATAAGAGTAATCTTCCTGCCTTTAAGGATTGGGATATTGCCTACACCTTCCGGCCTGCTGCAGGAGTTTCTGGAGATTTATATGAGTTCTTCCATGACGGTTCAAAACTAAATGGCGTTGGACTTTTTGATGTATCAGGTCATGGCATTGCATCCGGCCTTGTAACCATGCTTGCAAAAAATGTTATCGACAAGAAATTTCACGAAGGATTGTCTCTTCCCTTTTCAAAGGTTATGGAATCCATCAGCAATCAGATTGCTGCAGAAAAAGGTGATGTTGAAAATTACCTTACCGGTGTTATGTTCCGTATGAACGAAGACAAGGTTGAATTTATTAATGCAGGACATCCAAAGATTTTCCTCAGAGTTGAAAAGACAGGTAATATATTCCCGGTTGAAATTAAAGATTCAGAAGCTGGTGGCATTATTGGTTTCTCAGGCTTACATCCGAAATTCGCAGCCGGAAAATTTACAGTTCACCCTGGTGACAGCATAATTATGTATACAGACTGTCTGAATGAATCTAAGAATAAGGATGGCGAGCAGTATACTGAAGAAAGGATTGCGGAAATCTTTAAGGAAACGGGCAGCACCGATGCAAACAGCAGAATGCAGGCCGTGCTGAATGACTTTGCTGCTTTTACAGCTGGAGTTCCTCAGGCAGATGATTTGACTGTGATTGTTCTGCAGTACAAAGGCAAATAACAGCAATCCCTAATATCTTCCAATTCACGCACAAAATCGCTATAATCTGTTTATGTCACGTGAAAAGATTGTAGTATTAGATTTTGGTTCGCAGTATGCGCATTTGATTGCCAAGCGTTTCCGCATGCTTGGTTACTATTCTGAAATTGCCCTTCCGTCAGCTGATGTTGAATCTCTCGCTGGTGCAAAGGGCATTGTTTTTTCCGGGGGTCCTTCTTCGGTTTATGATGAAAAAATCCCGGAATTTAATTCAGAAATTTTAAATCTTGATATTCCTATTTTAGGTCTTTGCTACGGACATTATATTGTTCAGCTTGGTTATAACGGCAAGGTGGGAAAAGGTGATGTTGGTGAATTTGGTTTTGCAACTCTGAAGTTTGCTGATGGTATGGGCGGAGCAGAAAGTAAGTGTCCGCTTTTCAAGGGAATTGAAGGCCAGCAGCAGGTTTGGATGAGTCATCAGGATACTGTTTTCCAGATGGGAGAAGGTTTTGAAGTTGTTGGTTCAACCAAAGACTGTCCATACGCTGCAACTCAGAATCTTGCAAAACGTCGCTTCAGTCTTCAGTTCCACTGCGAAGTAAAAGACACTCCATGTGGAAATCAGATTTTCCAGAACTTTGCTGATTACTGTGGCATGGAAAAAAACTGGGATCAGGACACTGTATTAAATATCATTCTTGAAAATATAAAGAAAGAAGCTGATGGCCGTAATGTTCTTTTATTCCTCAGCGGCGGAGTTGATTCAACAATCACCTTTGCACTTTTGAACAAGGCACTTGGACAGGAACGTGTTCTTGGTCTTCATATTGATAACGGCTTTATGCGAAAAAATGAGTCGGCTCAGGTTGCCGAGGCTTACCGCAAGTTTGGCTTCACTAACTTTATTGTAGAAGACGCTTCTGAAAGCTTTCTCAAAGCTATTGCAGGCCTTACCGACCCTCAGAAAAAACGTATGGCTGTTGGTGAAAACTTTATTACTGTTCGTAACGAAGTAACTGCCCGCCAGAATCTTGATGACAGCTGGCTGCTTGCTCAGGGAACTTTGTATCCGGATATTATTGAGTCAGGTGGAACAAAGAATTCTCATACTATCAAAACTCATCATAACCGCGTTGCCGGTATTCAGGAACTTATTGCAAAGGGGCTGATTATTGAACCTATCCGAGACCTCTACAAAGACGAGGTTCGTGCAATTGGTAAGAAACTTGGACTTCCTGATGAACTTGTTATGCGTCATCCATTCCCTGGACCTGGACTTTCCATCAACGTACTTTGTAACGATGGCAAACCGGATAGCAAAAACGAAGAAGAGCTTTCTCTCGCTCAGAAAGAGCTCAACGAAATTAAACTCGATATGTTCTGTGAAAAGTGTACTGCTGATTTGAAGCGCAGTGTTCTTCCAGTCCGTTCAGTTGGAGTTCAGGGAGACTTCCGTACTTACCGATTCCCTGCCCTTCTTGCTTTCCGCGATGAAGGAAACGGATTCTACCACTTCCCGGGCAAGAGAGAGAAAATTGAAGAGTGTTCTTCTACAATCACAAATGCTGCAAAATATATTAACCGCACATGTATTAAACTTTATCAGAAGCCAGGAATTGCAGACAGCGACCTTAAAATTCAGGAAGGTTACTGCGACCGCCGCCGCTTAGACCAGCTGCGCGAGGTTGATAACATTGTTTTGACTGAACTTCATAAAAGCGGCTGGTACGACAAAATCTTCCAGCATCTTACAATTGATTTGCCTTATGCAAGTGCCGCAGACAGAGCAACTTTTGTACTCCGTCCGGTAATTTCAGAAGATGTTATGACAGCACGATTTGCAATGCTGCCAGAAGATTTGCTTGAAACAATTGTTCACAAGATTGCAGACCTTCCGTTTGTAGATGCCCTCTACTTCGACGCCACAAACAAACCGCCTGCAACTTTTGGATGGGAATAGGCTAAAATGGAAGAACCGTTAAAAAATGGGCTGCGACAGCGGGCCATTTTAGGTTCATCCATCGTTAGGCCTCAGAGGCAGGCTATGCCTGCCGACTTGCGTAATGGCGCCCTCCCTGGCGCCTTGTTTTTTTTACACACTATAATTTAACACCTGCTCAGTAATCAGCGGAATCAGTTGTTTTTTGCGGCTGACAACGTCCTGCAGGTAGTAGACTCCGTCTTCCTTTTTTGGAAAGGTGATAAACTGCGTAAACTTAGGATCACAGTCAATCAAAAGGATGCTGGATAATTTTGTGATATCTGTAACCAGAAGACAAGAGAAAAGACCTTTATGAGCACGACGCTCAACAGCAAGTTCTTCCATAAATTCTGCCTTACGGTCAAGAATTTCCTGAGGGTTTCCTACTTCTATCTGGCTTGCAGTATAAGTCAATTTTCCTTCAGTATATTCTTTCATATCCTGATGAATGATTTCACTTGCCGGACGGCCACCAACTTTGCTTCCTGCCATAAGAATCTCGTTTCCAAGTTCTTTGATATCCAGATCAGTTATGCTAGACAGATATTCTGCCATATCGCGGTCTGTGTCAGTAACTGTTGCAGACTGCAAAATCAGGGTATCAGACAAAATTCCACAAAGCAGCAGGGAAGCCACGTCCTTTGGAATAGGTACACGATACTCCTTAAAAAGCCCCGCAATCTGAGTAGAAGTTGAACCAACAGGCCTGTTAATAAAGGTAATAGGATTTTTTGTAGGAATTGAACCGATACGGTGATGGTCAATTACTTCCTGAATTTTGTAATGTTCTATTCCTTCTACAGCCTGAGTAATTTCATTGTGGTCTACAAGAATTACTTCTACATTTGGTTCTTTTATCAAATCATGCTCAGAAATAATTCCTATTATCTTTTCATTTTCATCAACAACCGGTAAATACTTACAATGAGCATTCTTTAATATTTCTTTAATTTTAGCAATTGTATCATTTTCATGAACAGTAACAATTTCCTTGTCACCCATTGCAGAAACCGGCATTGAATAAGCAATCAGCATAGAAGTTGGAGAAGTAGAATAAGGAGAAACAATTACTGAGACTCCGTTAGCTTCTGCTAACTCCCGCAAACCTTTGTCTATAACACAGTTAGATGTTGTAATCAAAAGCTTTACTTTATGTTCAATACAAATGCGCTGAATATCCTCGCGGTCAGAAGAAATTACAACAATATCCTCACTTGCATGAGCTTCGAGACGTTTTTCAAAACTTTCTGTTGAAGAAGAGCCTACATGAATAGATGCATTAAAAGTTTTATCTGCATCCCCTGCAATATAAATCGGCTGGGCGTTTAATGTTTTTTGAATCAGGCTGATACTGGTTGAAAAACGGTGTTTTTTCTCTGGATTCAAAATTGTAAGCACACCACGCGCAAATCCACTGTAGTGAAGCAGAGACTGATACTTGCCTTCTCCATCAACAACAGGCAATACACGGATTTCTGTTTTTTCCATTTTGCCGATTGCTTCCCACACAGAAACATCAGCGGTAACAGTTTCAACTTTATCCTGCATATAGTACTTTACTTTTGGAACAAGATCCGGCAAATATTCAGGTCGTGGAATTCCAAATTTTTCAAAAATATATGCAGTCTGCGGATTCAAGTGTCCGGCTCGTGCAGCCTTATATTCAGAGTGTCCTAAAAGATTTTTTAATGCAGCATAACCAACAGCAGAGACAACAGCATCTGTATCGGGGTTACGGTGTCCGATGATGTAAACAGTCTTTTCCATATGCATATAATAACAACAACATGTTTATTTGACAACTCAAATAGCCTGACCGTATAATTCAGCAGGCAGTCCTGACACAGTTCTCCTGATATCGGGTAATAAACAATGTAACAATGACAAACCACCGCGCTCGTGATATACTTAACTATTATGAAAACATTTAAATACGAGACTCATCTTCATACTTGCGAGGCCAGTAAATGTGGCGTTTCGCATGGGGCGGAATATATTTCGGTTTATAAGAAGCTTGGATATGACGGCATTTTTGTGACGGATCATTTTTTTGGCGGCAATACGGCGGTTTCGCATGAGCTGGACTGGCATACCCGCATTGAGCAGTACTGTTCGG
>CAMNBC010000069.1 GCA_946532115.1 uncultured Treponema sp. | reverse complement strand
TAGCCATCGAAAACAATCCGAGGATTTTCGCTTGCGAAAACCGCAGGATTGTTAACACCAAAAACTGGCTCGCCAGCAGCCCGATACCTTTTACAGCGGAAGCACTTTTTTTTGTGAAAGATCTCTTCTCGTGTTAATTCTTTTATATGAAGATTTCTTTTATTTATGATATACTTTTATAAATGGAGGATAAAAAAAAATGAAAACAGCTGCAGTTTTTTTTGCTGATGGATTTGAAGACATTGAGGCTCTTTCACCTGTAGATTATTTAAGACGTGCAGGAGTCGAAGTAATTACAGTTGGTGTAAAAGGGATGCCTTTTAATGATACACTTATTGTAACAAGCTCTCACAACGTACCAATGATTATGGACATGAGCCTGGATACATATCTTAAAAAATATTCCGACTCTATTCCTGATTGTGTTGTTTGCCCAGGTGGCGGTAAAGGTGCAATCAATCTTTCTGAATGCACTGCCCTTCTGAAACATCTTGAAGCTGCATGGGATAAAGAACGTCTTGTTGCCGCAATTTGTGCTGCACCAGCAGTAGTCCTTGGAAAAACAAAAATACCTTCAGGTAAAAAATGGACCTGCTATCCAGATATGGAAGGTGAATCAAAGCCGGAATATTTAACCGGATACAGTAATAAAGTATTTATAACAGATGGAAATCTCGTAACTTCACGAGGCCCCGGAGCTGCAGAAGAATTTTCTATGGAACTTGTACGATTACTTGCAGGTGAAGCAGTCTGCAAAAAAGTACATGACAGCGCACAAATGCGTTAAAAATAAACAAGCCGGTCTTTAAGGCCGGCTGTTTTATTATTCTGAAACAGACTTTTCTTTCTCTCTAATCTGATCAGAGAGATTTTTTATTTCTTCCTGAATATCATTCAAAATCTTTATATCTTCAACATTATCACAGGTAATTGCCGCACCTTGTAGAAGCATCTGCGAAAGTTTTAATCCCATTTCTTCATACTTACAGTCTCGCTTTGTTTCGAGTTTATGAATTTCAAGTTTCGTTACGCTTTTATCAGTAAAATCCTGAACCTTATCTCCAGCTTTTTCAAAAACCTCTTTTGATACCTGAGACCCCCGTGAAAACAAATCTTTTAATTTTGTACCAACCTCATCAATATTCATAATTATACCCTCTTAATTGCAAGTAACGTTAAGTCATCAGACTGCTCATCTTCCAGCATCTGGTCATAATCTACATAGTTCACTCCGGCAGAATCATCAACCTTATGAGCTGCATAGTAATCATATCTATTAAAGTATTTAAAAAGGAATTCGTCAATCTTTTTATCTATTCTTATATAATCTGTTTGAGAAACCTTATCTGACTTATACAATCTGAAAACTTTTTCCAAAGATGCCAGTGCTAAAATTGATTCTGAAACAGTACCTTCACACTTTGTAAAATCAAAATCCAGAACTTCACCAGCAGCAGGATTATCCAATTTTGTTAGTGTAAACTTACATTTATTATAAACAGCTTCAATAACCTGCTTAATTCGCTCCGGACCAAATTCTTCTTTTGCATCTTCGAGTTTTATCTCAATTTCCTCCTGATGAGTTTTTGGATTCATCTTTTTAACTTCGACTTCGTTCTGACGCACAGAATAATCACTTTCACGAATTCGGCGGGTAGATTCTTCAATACCGTCAGTGTAGAGGAACAGAATGTCTCCGCGGTTGAGGATTGTTTTTTCAACTTTAAAACCACCACGCATCGCTACAAGATCAGAAGTGAAAACTCCGGCAGTTGGTGCTGATGCCAGTGTAAGAAGTTTCAAAGTATGAGTTGCAGCATCATAAATATGCACAAGATTATCTCCAGCGTTACACATATAAAGTTCACCGTTTTTTACATTCAAAAGACAGATTATAAGTGTTGCAAATTTTCCGCGTAAACCAAGTCCTTCAATAAAATCATTTATCTGTTCTACAAGTTTATTCAGCTGAGTTCCATTTTTTGCATAAGACCATTTTTCAAAATAACGGCGGAAGATAGTCGCAACTACGGTCATAATAATTGCGGCAGGAATACCGTGACCGGAAACGTCGCATTTTATAATACAGAACCAAGTATCATCGAGGCGTTTATAATCAAAATAGTCCCCCGACACTCCGGATTCACCTTCATAGTATCCAAAGCACTCAAGTTCATTATCTTTATATTCAGCAAAAGTATTTTTGTTATTTGCACCTAACGCAACCAGTGGAAGGAAGGCTTTTTGAACAGCCTTACCATCCATTGCCAGTGCTTCTTCTTCGGCATTTGCAACAAGCTCATGAGTCATGTTATTGATAGCATCCCCAAGTCGCCCAACTTCATCTTTAGATTTTATTTCAACATCTTTTCCCTTCAAATTAATTTTGTTTTTTGTCTGGCCAATCATAATTACATGATTTTCAAGCTTCTTGACAGGTCGTACAATCAATGAAGCAAAAAGATACGCTCCCACTATTCCAAAGGCAACAGCGGCTGCTGCTACAATCAGAGAGAAGATTATTATTTTTTTGATTTCTTCATTCAAACTGTCTATAAGACTCTGCGTAGAAAGTTCAAGATAGATTACACTATGAATATAATTGCCGGTTGTCCCCTTTCGGTACATTACAGGCCTGTAGAAAATATAATCTGTATTTGCTCTGTCAAGATTTTCTGTATCAAATTGAGGGAATGAACCTGATGCTGCTTTTGAATATTCAGCAAGTCTGGAATCCAGTTGATTTCGCAATTCAACGATTACATCAGAAAGCCGGTCAGCTTCGGCAGAATCTTCTTCGAGAGGAGAGGCATAAAGTGCCTCAGCATCTTTTGAAAGCCTGTCTATATTATCAGAAAGTTCTCTTAAATCTTCTGCAATTTCGATATCCAGAGTTTTCAATTTTGCCGTTACATCAAGCATTATCTTTTCTTTTATTTCTGATTCTCCATAAATCAGAGTATAGCTTCCAGTTTTTTCACTGATATCAGGATCATTTGTAGCCCAAATATAATTAAGGTTTTCAGCAGAATTTGCATCAAGTTTCTGACCTGTAATCGTAACATATTTTACTTCTGTCATAGCATCTTTCTGAGCAGGAAGAGCCGAAAGCTCAAGCAGATTGTTTGCAGGGAAAAAGTTTTTAACCCCAGAATGAAGACTTTCCAGAAGAACTTCAGTTCTGTTTTGAAGACCAGCTGCCATAGTCTGTTCCTGAAGCCTTATAACCTTATAACCGTTTTCGAGTGTAACTGCTATTACAACCGCAATAACAAGTGAAAAAGCAAATGCAATAAGTTTTTTCTTCAGACTCGGTAATCGTCTGAACTTCTTTCCTAGATTCTTCAAAGGCATGGCAGCTCCTGTGTACAACGAAGTAAGTTCGTTATGTGTTAATTTTTTTTCATTTATATTCTGATAAATATTTATTGTTATAAAAAGAAGAGTTACTGCAAGAATCATTATGAGAATGAAAACAATAATAAAGCTTACAGCAATTGTATATTTATATTTCTTGAATTTTGAGTTCAACTTATTCTGAGGTTCATATTCAGCTTCAATTTTGAGGGTTCCGTTTTGTGAAATTGTCAGTATTGATCCTGTGAAATAAAGCCCACGGTCTGTATGTAAAAGTCCTATCTTATATTTACCTTCATCGAGGTCGCTTCCAAGCTGTACAGATGCAATACGTGTATCGGACTGGACAGTAAATTTTCCATCTCTGGCGGTTAGTGTAAGGTCGTAAGGTGCTGTTCCGTCTGAATCTATATAGATCTCACTTACTGTTCCATCGTACGTAAAGCCGCCGCCACGTATTGTGAGTGTGGTGTCGCCTATGTCATTTTTCTGCTGTTGGATAGAGGTGACATAAGTTGACGGCTGAAACTTATTTAATATATAAAGCGCTGTAGAAGGTTCGCTTACATTCCCTACTTCATCAACTGCACTGACAGATAGAATATAGACTCCGTTTGTACGGTTATAATAACGACCGGTCGTTAGCAAGCGGGTTGAGGTGGCGCTTGTATTTGTCATGCGGCGGCGTTGTGTAAGTGCTCCCTCATATTTTTGTAAAAGGCTGTTACGTATTTCTTCTGTCTTTTCTGTAGAAACTTTTAACGGATGCTTTCTGGATACGGCTATTGATTTAGGTATTGCCCCCAGATAGTCAATTCTGTAAAGATAACTTGAAACATCTGGTGAAACAGAAGGCTTCCAGGTAAGATTATAATTATTCGAAGCCATGAATCCATAGGCATCAAGGTCTGTAAATTCTATTTGCGGTGGATCTGGTGGAGTAAGATCCAGATGATAAGTTATACCGGCGACCTCAGACCAGTTTCCTGCATAATCTGCAACACGAGCTTTAAGTGTATAATTTCCATCTTGTGTTGCTTTAAGACGGATTTTATTTTCTTTTGTAAAATGTTCAATCTGTTTCGGCGGCTCACTTAAAATATCCCCACTGTTTTCACCTGTACCTTTCTCGTTTTCATGCACCCAGATATAAGAATACCCGGAAATATTTGAAGAGTCTGAAGGAAAGTTTATTTGAATCTGTACATCTTCAGCACGGGAACTTTTTCCTTTGCGGAAAGAAAGAGGTGTAAAAGTCGGAGGATTTACAGATTTATCTGGTGATATAATTGCAATTGAATTTTTAGAAGCAGCATTTCTCTGCTGCCATATATAAGAAAGAATTTCATTTTCCGGATTATCTGAATCACTTGTTATAAGCGGATAAACAAACATATTAGCATTGCGGTCTTCAACAAGGCTTGATTCATTCCAGTAACTGCCATTTTTTTTAGCCATATAAACTGATTCGCGGCCTCGTCTTGTATCAAACCATGTTATATAAAGACTCTTATCATAAGTAAACATTACAGGGCGATTTGCACTTCCCTGATGAGTAAGAGCTTCAGCTGTTCCGGGCACAACTCCAGACGCAGAAAGGTTTTCAATCCAGATTGAAGAATTTACAGAATCCGTTCTTTCCCAGACATGATAAACCTGACCTTCAAATTCGTATAAAATTGGTCTTTGGTTTTGATATTCATAAAACTGTTTACTACCACGCCCCTGTAAAGAATTACGATCTGTAATTAAAACCGGATTCCCCCACCCTTTACCAGAATCAACTGTCATATAAATCTGATAAGAAAGACGATTTGTTTCTGCAGATGTATACTGAGCCTGAAAAACTACTATGTCTCCAAATGAAGAAGCAAGAAGAACCGGTATGAAAGGATTTCTATAATTTACGGCAGGTTGAAACTGACTGAATTTTTGCCATTTTAAGCCATCAGAAGAATCCGAATAAAAAATTGAAAAGGAATTTTCTTCACCAACCGAAGTAAAAAGTCTGAACGTATCTGCCCCTGTTGAATAAATACGGGGAGCAACGGTTATTGCTGAAGAAGATGGAAGTTTTACTTCTGTAAAAGAAGTACATTCATCATCAGAAGTAAAAACAGAAAGATTTGAAAGGCCTGTCATTACAGCAACACCGACAGTTCCTTTTTTCAAAACAGAGGCTGTATAAATATCAGGAACTTCATCTCCCGAGTATCCGAAAGGCCCCGCAAAACGTCTGTTTTCGGAATAAGTTTTTAACGAAGTATACTTTCGTACTGAAAGATAAATTTTTCGAGATTTAACATCAACTTCCTGCCAGAAGAGATAGGTTGATTTTGCATCTGGCGCTTGAATTGTCACAGGAAAGCGGGAATCTGTGTCTGTGATGACGCGTGGATTTTCCCAGTAAAAATCAGCACCATAAAGAGAGTTTACAAAAACGCTGAAAATTAAACATAAGAGGAAGAATATTTTTTTGAAAACTGCTGTATTACTTTTCATTGACTAACTTCTTGCCTCAATCTTATTCTTCAAATCTTTTATCTTCTGCGAATTACTGTTCTGCGGCTTTTTCAAAAGCTGTTCAACAATTGCATTCGCTCCTACTACATTATTATTCTGAAGTCTCTGAATTGCAAGCTGATAAAGTCTTTCATCTTCTGTTGAAAGTACAGTGGATGTATTTCCACCAATCTTAGTGGTAATTCTATCTTTTAAGGCCATTGCTTCCTGACTGTCAGAAACAAGAGCAAGTGCCTCATCTATTTTCGAAAGGGCAGTTTGCAGTTTAGCTGTATCATTTCCTGCAGAATTATAGATTTTTTGTGCGTCTGCAATCAGCTTTTTGGCACGATTTGCACCGGTATTGCTGACAGGCTTCTGTCGGATTCCAATATCAATTTCTACCTGATAAATTAAATCTTTCAAACCTTTATAACCAGGATCAAGTTCATAATAATCCAAAAGATTTGCGTAGCCCTCCTGTTGTGTATCCTTACTCTTACACATCATTTTTGCCATTTCAATTTTTTGCGAAAATTCTTCGCTGAATTTTTTAGGATCAAGCAACCGGTTAATTCGCAGCGTCAAAATGGAAGCTTCCTGATTCAACGGATACACGTACTGAAGTTTCTGTATACTTTCCAAAGCCAGTGCAAGGTCAGCTTCCCCGGCAGTACGGTTACCGTCTCCAATTTTCCGGCTTCCTTCATCAAAATACTGGTATGCAATATTCAAAAGCTGAGACATTTCAGGATACTGAGGAGCTGATGGAAGAATTTCACGACCAGTTTTCATGGAAATTGCAGTATTAACAAAGTTCAAAAGGTTTGTTATCTCTTCATCTTCATCTACATTAGTAACAGCCCAGCGGATTTTTGCCTGATTAAGATACTTTTCTGCATCATCAAAGCGGCCGTTAAAATAAGCATCCTTTGCACGATTTTTGAGTTCGCGCACTTCACGCACAACAATCTCGTTCTCAGCCTTGGCAATATTCTCCCCCAAAGCCTGAAGCTTACGATCAGTTTCCATACGAAGCACTTCATCATTCTGATTAGTCAAGGCTTCGTCATATTTACTCAAAGCATCCTGCAGCTTTTTGCGGGCAGTATCAAAATCCTCAGCGCGAAGTGCATTCTGAGCCTCATTAAAACGGATATCAGCTTCGTTTCTTGCCAGCTGGGCCGCCGTCATCTGACGCCGTGCAATCTGCACCAGATTTTGAGCCCCCTTAACAAGTTCTCTCAATTTTTCGCGCTGCACCTCGAAGTATGCACGTGCATCAGAAACCATCGCATCCACAGCAAGCGCCCCCCCTTCACCCTGCGCGGCTCCCACTTCTCTGTCATAATTCTCAAGGATTACGGCTTCAAAACCATCGATTGTTCTTATGCCATTCTGTGCTACATTTTGTGTATAATCTGCAATCTGAAGTGATAAATCCGGATAACTGTAGTAAATTCCAAAATCCAATTCCGGATCTGCATTGAAACCGGTTTCATACACTAATGATTTAGAAATGTCCCTATTTAACTCGGTAATGACATTCTGCGGTATTTTAGTAAAAAATCCTGTTCTGTATTTTTCTGCACTGTTATAATAAGCAAGCGCATTATTATACACATTCTCGGCACTTGTTTTGTACCAGGCGGTTATTTCTGTCCAGGCGCGGCGGAAAATTGCATCGGTTTCGCTGAAAATTGCATCGAGCGTCTGTGTATAAACTTCGGAAAGTCCATCAAAATCACGTCTTTCTGTTTTTTGGGAAGCTGAATTATATGCGGCTGTCCAGTCAAAAGCACTAAGTTTTTGCTGTACTTTATTTCCTATGAGCTGTACTAATTTTCGATTTGAATCAAAAAGTGCATAAATTTCAGAAGAATCTGAGTTTCCATTGATAATTTTAGCAATGCTGTTTTCCTGTTCACGGCCTGCCGCCTCAACCTGTGAATAAACTTCTGAAAGTCTGTACGATTCTTCACAAATTTTCTGCGCATAATCACAGAGTGAATAATAAGAAGTGTATGGATTATTGAGTACATGAGAAAGCGTTGAAACTTCGGCAATACTATAAATATCAAGGACTCGTGTTTCAAGTCCTGCATAACGGCTTACTTCATTTACAAACGTCTGATTCAAGGCTGTTTGATATCCGTTGTATTTTTTTACGAGTACTGTATAAACTGCTTCATTCATTTTTCCGGCTGCTTCATGCCACTGGGAATCTATAGCACCCAGGATTCCAGATTTTGCTATTGAATCAATTCCAAAAACAAAACGGAACATAAACGGCAGAAACGAGGCATCTGTCAAATCAGAATTAAGTTTTTGGATTTCTACAAACTGAGTTTGTAAATCATTTCCAACTTTTACGATTCCGTTTCTCAGAACGTTGTAATTTCTAAAAGCAGTCTCTACATCTCCAAGCCGGTTTACTGCAAGGTCGTACTGTTCTGCCCGTACTGCTTTCAAAAAATCATTTACTGCATTATTAAAACGTAAAAGGTAGTTTTTCTCTTCAAACTCTGCAATCCTCATATCCAGTTCTGCAAGAATTGCATCTACATTACGAACTATTTCTTCATTGTCTTCCTGCGTTTCATAAAAATCATCTCTGTAAAGCCAGAAACCTTCTTTTGCTTTTTCAACTGCTGCAACATACTCTCCTCTACCAGAAAGTTCTGCAGTAGCATTTTGAATTTCAAGAAACTGAGCACGGAAATAATTGAACTCTGCAGATTTTTTCAAATCAGCAATAAACTTTAAATTCTGATCAGAAGGATGTTTTTCAAATTTTTCAAGTTGTGCTGTAATTTCATAAATCTCTTTATTATTTCCGGGGTCTGTCTGAATTAAATTAATCAGTTTTTCTGCAAGAATTGAATATTGATTTCTTGCATGCATTATCTTTTTAATTCTAGTCTGAGCGTTATCAAATTTATCAGGATTTTTTTCTATGTAGATATTAAGTTGTCTTAATGCTTCATCATATTCTGTTCGTCTTATAAGACGGTCAATTTCGAAAAGGGACATATCATTCTTTTCCTGTGCATACAACTTTGTACTGCCACAGAAGATGCTGTTGCCGCAAAAAAATGAGAGAAGAACTGTAACTGCAAAAATAAGGACAACTTTCCTTTTCATCATTATTATTATATTTTATTTTCGGCAAATAAGATATTATACTTAT
>CAMNBC010000068.1 GCA_946532115.1 uncultured Treponema sp. | reverse complement strand
CAATAAGCTTAGTTTTTAATGAAACATTCTTTTTGGGATTAGGATCAAATCTGTCTAACTCTTTAGCCATACACAAACTCCTTAGATAATATTTTTATTATCTCACATTTTGACAGAAAAGCAATTATTTTAAATATAATGTTATTTTTTTATTTCTTAAAATTCAACGCAGAAACTACAGCCGCAATACCTGCACGGCCGACGTTGGAACTTTTACCAACACCCCAGACCTGCTCGCCATTTTCTTTTGTGATTTGAACATAAGCCATAGCCTGGGTATCTGAACCGGAACCCACAGAATGTTCATGGAAACTTGTTATATTAAAGAATGGAGCAGGTGTTTGTTTCATTGCACTTACAAAGGCATCCAATGGACCGTTTCCGTTTGCTGCAATTGCGTAACGTTTTCCTTCCCATTCAATAGTAGCCATGCCGGCAACCTGTTCTGGTCTGTCTGAACCACGTTCACCTTCTATATGGCGTTCTGTAATTTCAAGGACATTAAGTGGAGACTTTGTATAAAGCCAGGTTTCTGCAAAAATATCATATACTTCTGCGGAACTAAGTTCTCGCTGCAGTTCATCTGCCCGTGCCTTGATAACAGCTCCTATAACCGGATGCATTGCCTTTGGTGCGACAATGCCAAACTTTGTCTCGAGAATATAAACCGCACCGCCTTTTCCACTCTGGCTGTTTATGCGGATAATGTCGTTGTATTCACGACCAATGTCATGTGGGTCTATCGCCAGATATGGAACATCCCAGTATGCAGGGGTGTCTTTTGATGCGGCTTTGCCGGATAGTCTTGCATTCATTGCTTTGCGGATTGCATCCTGATGAGAGCCGCTGAAGGCTGTAAAAACCAGCTCGCCGGCGTAAGGCGAACGCGGGTGCAGAGGCATTCCTGTAAAACGAGTAAATTCTTCAGAAATATTCTCAAGATTAGAAAAATCAAGCTCCGGATCTACACCCTGTGTATACATATTCAATGCAACTGTTACAATATCAAGATTTCCGGTACGTTCTCCATTTCCAAAAAGACAGCCTTCTACGCGTTCTCCACCTGCAAGAAGGCCAAGCTCACACTGCGCTACACTCTCACCCCTGTCATTATGATTATGAAGCGAAATGATGCAGTTTTCCCTTTCCTTAAAATTCCGGCAGAAATATTCTATCTGATCTGCAAACTGATTAGGCAGACTGCACTCCACTGTAGCCGGCAGATTCATTATTATTTTATTTTCTGGAGAAGCACCCCACTCGCGTGCCACTGCTCCACATATTTCAAGAGCATAATCCATTTCAGTTTGCGTAAAGTTTTCAGGGGAATACTCAAAGCGAAACCTGGACGGAGTTAGTCCCTCTGCTTCGGCTTTTTTTGAAACAGCCGAGATATATTTTTTAACACATTTTACCCCGCTCACAGCAAGGTCAATTAACTCTTCTTTTGATTTTCCAAAATTGTATTTACGCTGGGAAGGAGAAGTTGCGTTATAAATATGGAAAATAACGTTTTTTGCACCTTCTATTGCTTCAAATGTACGGGCAACCAGATGCTCACGAGCCTGACACAAAACCTGAATCCATACATCATCGGGAATCAGTTTATCTTCTATAAGCCTGCGGACAAAATCAAATTCTGTATCCGAGGCAGCAGGAAATCCAACTTCAATTTCCTTAAAACCAATTTTTACAAGAAGCTTGAAATATTCTATTTTCTGTTCAATTCCCATTGGATTCACGAGAGCCTGATTTCCATCTCGTAAATCTACCGAGCACCATATAGGTGCATGTGTAATAGTATTTGAAGGCCATTTCCTGTCACTTAAAGGAATGGCAGCAAAAGGCTTATACTTTCCAGCAGGATTCATATATTCAATTTACAAAAAAAAACACTTCGTCGCAACTAGTGCGTTATTGAATTAAAGTATAATTATATAGTAGAATTAAGAATATTATAACACAGGAGATAGCATATGAAGAAAGTATTTAAGGCTTCATTGGCACTGCTTGCAGCTGCCCTCATTTTCAGCGGATGTTCAAAATCAAACGCTAAAAAAGATTACATTCTTGCAACTGGAGGAACAAGCGGAACTTATTATCCGTTTGGCGGCGCAATTGCAAATATCTGGAACACAAAAATTGCCAATATGAACGTTACAGCTCAGGCAACTGGTGCTTCTGCAGAAAACCTCAGACTCATCAACAAAGGTGAAGCTGAATTCGGTACTGTTCAGAACGACGTAATGGATTATGCATATCATGGAACAGATATGTTTGCAGGTGAAAAACTTACAAACATTATGACTATTGGAACCATGTATCCTGAAGTTGTACAGATTGCAGTTTCAGAAAAGAGCGGCATTAAATCTGTAGCTGATTTCCGCGGAAAACGCATTTCTGTTGGAGATGCAGGTTCTGGAGTTGAATTTAATGCAAAACAGATTCTTGAAGGTTATGGTCTTACATTTGATGATATCAAAAAGAGCAACCTTTCATTCAAGGAATCTGCAGAAGGTATTCAGAATGGAACTTTGGACGGATGTTTCATTACCGCAGGTGTTCCAAACTCTGCTCTTCAGGAACTTGCCTTTACAGCTGGTTTGATTCTTATTCCTATCGAAAAAGATGCCGCTGATGTAATCTGCAGCAAATATGGATTCTATACATATACTACAATTCCTGGCGGTACATACAAAGGAACTGACACAGATACTCCAGCTCTCGCAATCAAAGCTACACTTGCTGTAAGTTCTAAGCTCGACGAAGATACTGTTTATGAAATGACAAAAGCTTTGTTTGAAAACCTTGATGAACTTGCACGCGGTCATGCAAAGGGAAAGGAAGTTTCTGCTGAATCTGCAATCACAGGTGTTTCAGTTCCATTCCACCCGGGTGCAAAAAAATATTTCAAAGAAATCGGCTTAAATGTAAACTAGCCTGATACAGGAAATCTGTTATAAAACGAGCCGAAAGGCTCGTTTTATGATTTTCCTAAAAAACTGCTCAGAGAGAGATTTATCGAGCGACTTAATGAATTAAACGAACGTATTAATGAAAAAGAAAATAATAACTCTAATTACAATTGCATGTTTTTTTATAATCACAGGAGTTTCACTTTTTTCCCCTTTTTTAACTGTACTTTCTGTAAGCAGCAGAAAATATAAACCGCTTCGTTTTTATTCTATTCAAGGATATACAAAAGGTTTTGTTATTTCTTATACACATTCAGTAAACAAAGGGCGCGTACACGATTTTTACAAACCTACACAAGATAAAAAACTTGAACTTTACAAAACTTCATTTGTATCTTATGGAGCTGGAATTCCTGAACCGGAAGAAACTCCGGGTGCTGTATTTACCGTTACAGACGATCATTATGTAATAAGCGGACTTAACCGCATTGTCCCTAGGCTTGTTATGGCCGTAGGACTTATAGCCGAACATTCAATTACTTTTGATGAAGCTTTTGAAGTCGGCAAGAAAGAATTTTATCTTACAGATTTTTTTGAACCACAAACAAGCATTATTTTCGAATATAAGAAGGTTTCCTTCATAACATATATTTTCCATCGTTTATAAATTCACAATATAAAAACTTAATAAAAAGGAGGTCCAGATGGACAAAGAACAGAAAGATGAAACATTAAACCAGCAGAACAGCACGATTGAAAACATTCTTCCTACTTCGAATGAAGAAGAAATGAAGAATCTGATGAAAGACTTAGATCGTGAACAGGCTTATCGCGAGCATAAATGCTGGAGACAATATATAACAGTAATAATTTCAGTTATTTTTGTAGCATTCCAGTTATATGCAACTCTTTCTGGAACTATTACAGCCCAAATTTTACGTGCGACCCACCTTGCCTTTGTTCAACTTCTGGCTTTTCTTCTTTTCCCGGCAACGAAAAAAATGCCTCGTAATACGTTACCATGGTACGATGTTCTTTTGGGTCTTATCGGTGCAGGCTGCTGGATGTATATCGTAATTAACTTTCAGAGTCTGGTACGCCGTTCAGGAAACAACACTACACTTGATGTTGTAATTGGAATTATTGGTATTCTGATTTTGTTTGAAAGCTGTCGCCGCATAGTTGGCGTGCCTATTATGACGATTGCTGCGGTTTTCATAATTTATGCATTTTTCGGAAAATATCTGCCTGGCTTCCTGCATCACCGCGGATATTCATTGCAGCGCGTAGTATGTCATTTGTTCTATAATACTGAAGGCATTATGGGAACTCCTATTGGAGCATGTTCAACATTTATCTTCCTGTTCATTCTTTTTGGTGCATTGCTGGAAAAAACTGGAATTGGTCAGTTCTTTATTGATGTCTGTAATGCCATTGCAGGTGGTGCCAGCGGCGGTCCAGCCAAGGTAGCTGTTCTATCTTCTGCACTTTTGGGAACTGTTTCAGGATCATCTGTTTCGAACACAGTAGGGTCCGGTTCGTTTACAATTCCAATGATGAAACGACTTGGTTATAAAGGCGAATTCGCCGGTGCTGTTGAGGCCGCCGCTTCTACTGGCGGACAGCTTATGCCACCTATTATGGGTGCAGCAGCATTCCTTATGGCAGAAAGCCTTGGCATGCCTTACATCACAATTGTAAAAGCTGCAATTATTCCGGCAATTCTGTACTTTACAGGAATCTTTATTACAGTTCACCTCGAAGCAAAAAAGCTCGGTCTAAAAGGTTTACCACGTGAACAGCTTCCACGCTTTTTACCACTCTTTTTAAGCAAGGGATATATGATTCTTCCGTTAATTGTAATCATCTGGTTCCTTTGCTCCGGAAAGACTGCAGTATTTGCTGCCCTTATGGGAATTGTTGCCTGTCTTGTAATTGGAATTTGCGTTTCTATTGTCGATCTTGCAAAAGGAAGAAAACCTACTTTTGGTTCAAGAGACCTTATAGATGTTATGTGTGCAGCAGCCCGCAACATCATCAGTGTTGCAATTGCATGTGGTATGGCAGGAATCATCATTGGTGTAGTTACACTTACTGGCCTTGGATTAAAACTTGGAGCCGGACTTGTTTCTCTTGCAGGTGGAAAACTCTTCCTCACTTTGGTTTTCACAATGCTTGCTTCTATCATCCTTGGTATGGGAGCCCCTACAACTGCAAACTACCTCATAACTTCTACAATTACTGCAGGCGCAATTATTCAGCTTGGAGTACAGCCTCTAGCTGCACATATGTTTGCATTCTATTTTGGTATTATTGCTGATGTAACTCCACCTGTTGCTCTTGCAGCAATTGCCGGAGCTGCCATAGCAAAAGCACGACCAATGAAAACTGCCTTTAATGCAACAAAACTTGCCATTGGCGCATTTATTATTCCTTATATGTTTGTATATAATTCACAGATGCTTATGATTGATGCATCGATAGAACGCATTTTGTTTATTATTGTTACGGCTTTGATTGGAATGTTTGGAATAAGTGTTGCACTCGAAGGTTATGGCTTCAACTATACTGGTATTTTGCACGGAACAAATAAATCCCCTGCCCTAATTACCACAATGGATGTTATAGAACGTTTATTGTTCGCAGTAGCAGGGCTTCTTTGTGTAATTCCAGAAACAAGGTCTGATATAATTGGCCTTAGTATGATGGCTGTTTTAATTGCTTATCAACTGATTACAAAACGAATTTTATTGACGAAGAACCAATAATATTATTATTTTATAAATAAGAGGTACAAAAGATTATGAAAATCAAACCATTAGCAGATCGCGTTCTCGTTAAGAACGATAAGGCAGAGACAAAAACTGCAAGCGGACTCATTATCCCGGAAGCCGCTCAGGAAAAGACTCAGACTGCTGTTGTAGTTGAAGTTGGACCTGGAACTGATGAGAATAAAATCACAGTAAAGAAAGGCGACAGAATTATGTACGACAAATATGCCGGAACTCAGGTAAAGATTGATGGTGAAGATCACCTCATTCTCCGCATGAGTGATATCATTGCAGTTATTGAATAGACTGTATTTTTAATCTGTCTTTCAAAATTGATGCCCTTGCGTTTTCAGGATACAAACTAGCTGCGTATTCTGCGGAACGAAGGGCATTTTTTATATCTCCATCCCCTGCATAAATACAAGCTATTCTGTAAAATATTTCCGAACGCTGAACATTGCGGCTTTCACGACCAGCAGCTTTACCATATAAATCAAGAGCTTTGCTTTTTTTGCCAATAGAGACATAGATATTCCCAAGATTCATACAGGCAGCTGTAGAAGCAGTTTGAGAAAGATAACCTTCATCCAGAAGTCCTGCACTTTCGTAAACACAATATTCATGCAGGCGAAGTGCTTCATCCATTAATTTAAAGTCAGCCGCAAACCAGGCACCAAACTCAATAAATGAAAGTTCATACCCACGGGCTTTTTCTACAAACTGTTCCCAGAAATCCCGTTTCGCACTGTAATCACTTACACTTGTGACATAACTGTAAAATAGTTTCCAGGCATCATCATACTGCTTAGTTCTAAGCAGAAAATTGAGGGCATACTGAACTAAAAGACTCTTATATTCGCCATCTTCATTCAAACTGTTTTCAAGCATATTCCAGAGATCGCGGTTTTTATCTTTTTCAGAAATTGATTTATCAGTTTTGTATCTAAGGTCTAGTTTTGCAATATTAAGATACGGGTCATTATTATGTCGCAATGCTTCGTCTATTCTGTAAAGGGCATCACTCAAAGGAATTTTCCGGCGGTTATCGTAACGCTCCATCTCTAAAGTTGTAATTCCCGCCTTGCGTAAAGCTGCAAGTTCGGCATCTTCTTCTCGTTCAAGATTTGAACGGTAAGCAAAATCTGCATACAAAATAAGGCCAGAAACATTATCAGGCCAGCGTGTTACAACATAAAACAAAAGATCTGCATTCTGATCATCCATTCCCTGATTTCCAGCCCAGATAGCACTGTTTAAGATAATATTAGAAAGAAGATTTTCATCTGCCTTGCGAACCTTAAGTTCATCAAGATTCAAGACAATATTACGACGGGCAGCTTCTGCAGCTTCCATTTCGCTTACTGCCATATATGCATCTGACTCCAAAGCAGACTGCTGAATCACAGATGTCTTAAAAACTACAACACCCTGATAACCATTCATAAGCTTTTTTGAGTTTTCAATGGCATCAATTGTGTTATAGAATTGTCCTGCATCGTAGCAAACCATTGCCCAGAAAAAAGCATCATCCGCATCTAAAAATGCAGCCGGATAAAGCGAGGCCGCAAGAGCATAATCGCCATTTGTAAGGTTGAATACGGCACAGTTACGCAACCAGAGTGGATTTCTGGAAGTCTTATAGGCATCAAGATATATCTGATAAAATTCTTTTTTGCTGTAATAAGTATAGGCAGCTGAACTTCCACCAGCTTCAATTGCTGATGCAGCTTTTGCCGCAGAATCTCGCAGAATGCATTCAGAATAAATTGATGCATATTTAGTTCCGCGCAACTTTTCCGCTACCTTCAGGCACTCGCCGAGGCGGCCTTCCCTCATCAAAAAAACAGAGTACACAGCAAGCAACTCTTCGTTCCCACTGTTCTTTTTAAGAGCCTTTTTTAGAAGTTTTTCCGCACGTACTGAGTCGCCTATAGTAACATAGCGTTTATAAATACCAATGTAAGTCCACGAATCATAAGCGCGCTTTTCAGCCTTTTTAAGCTCCTTAAGCGCTGATTGCATCTGATTCTGCATTACAAGAGCATCAATAACATCAAACTGGCTTGTTAACGAGTTTTGTTCTGCCCTCATTCTACACGAAGAAAAGCAGAACAAAATCAAAGAAAATAAAACGAATGTGAAAATGCAGCGTTTAAGCTCTTTTTGCTTCATCTTTTCCTATTTTATCAAGCACCGCATTAATAAATTTATAGGAATCATCTGTGTCAAAGTCTTTGGCAATATTTACAGCCTCATCAATGACAATTTTTGCCTCAGCACCGTTCTGGAACAAAAGCTCATAAATACTTGTACGCAGAATTGCAAGTGCTACGCGGCTTATGCGATCCATACTCCACGAAGCAGAAAGATGATTTTCTATAAGCTTATCAATTTCATCTATATGACTGATTGTACCTGCAATTATAAGGCTTGCGAAAGTTCTTTCTTCTTTAGCAGTTTCAGATATTACAGCAGTCTGTTCCGAAACTCCAGCTTCAATTTCAGAATCTTTCTGAAGCCACGAAAAAGTAAGCAAATCATCAAGAGAAGATTTACTTACATCCCATGAATACAATGCCTGAAAAGCAATTACTCTACCATTTCTTCTAGACAATTATTTACCCCACTCAAGCAGCTTATCCAAAGCGGCACCTGTTTTTTTCATATCTACGTTCTCTGCAGTATGAAGTTCTTTTGCAACAGTATTAGCAGCGTTATTTACATAAATCTGCTGTTTCTGCTGAGTAAGGCTTGAACGGATATAATCATATACAGTTACAGTTGTTTCCGGCTGAACTAAATCGCCGATAGCAAGCATTTTTGCATCATATTTTTTAATAACACTAAGGAAACGGAAATCATCAGCAGTTTCTTCTACATCAGAAGTATAACCTTCGCTCTGATTGAAAACAAAAATCAAGTTCTGCAAAGACATTCCAATTCCAGCAGCAGCAGCTTCTGTTTTAGGGAACAAACCAACACCAGCCTGGAATCCAGGATTTTCTGACTGAGACTGAATTGCAATCTGTTCTGCAGTAAGAGCCTTTGATTTATATTTGCTGAGGAAATCTACAGTCTTCTGCTTTGCAGCTTCAGGATTATTTCCCTTTGGAACAATTACAAGCAGCATTTTAATCATATCATTCCATACGAATGAAGATTTATTGCTTTCATAAGCCATGCGGATTTCATCATCTGTAGCAGCAACCTTCTGAATTTCTGCCTGATTTTTCTGAACTACATACTGCTGCATAAGGAGAGTATTCTTAAGCTGATTTTTATACTCTGTCTTGTTCATACCAGTCTGTTCAATAAGAAGTTCATCCAAAGTCTTACCGTAAGACTTCTTTACAATTTCTTCAAATTCTTTTTCAGAAACATTTGTACCTGCAAGCTGACTTACATACTGTGCAAAATACTGATCTACATAACTATCAGGAATAGAAATACCTTCTTTAGCAGCTGCCTGAACAATAAGACGTTCTTCAATGAGTGTATCAAGCACCTGTTTTTTCTCATCAACTGTAAGAGTTCTACCACCCATCTGCTTTTCATAAGCTTCACAACGGGTTTTCAACTGCTTAAGAGTGATAGATTCGTTCTTTGTAAGCTTTACAACGGCAAGCACCTGCAAATCAGACTGAGCGAAAACCGCAAAGCTTGTGAGCATTAAAACTGAAAGAACTGCAATAATTTTTTTCATTTTATAATCCTTAAATAATAAG
>CAMNBC010000067.1 GCA_946532115.1 uncultured Treponema sp. | reverse complement strand
CCGACCAGAATGTTCTGGCACTGGAATACGCTAAGATTTATGATTTTCCTATGACAAGCGGTTCTGACATTCACAACATTAATTTTGCTCTGGAAGAAAAAACTGAGGGCACTATGACTGTTGGCGGAATGGAGTTTGATACTCCACTTGCTTCTATAGATGACTATATTAACCGGATTAAGAATAAGCAGGGAAAAATAATCAGATAGATACAGATTGCTTCGCCGCGAGCGAAGCAATCCATTTTGCAACCCATTTTGACAAATGGATTTTTTGGGTTTACAATTATTTACTATGCAGAACAATGCTTTTGCCAGGCAGCTTGCAAAAATTCTTGGAATTTTTGGTATATCTGCAAACTTTTTGGGGACGCTAATTTCGCTTTTTACAGGTCTTGCTCATGTTAGTGGTGCAGAAAATTTTATAATTGATACACTTGTCTGCCTTGCCTGTGCACTTATTCTTCTTTTCATTTTTTATTATCTTTACATTAAAAAAAAGGATTATAATAAATTCAATTTTGTTGCAATTACTTTCTGTGGCTATGTAACTTTTACTGCCATGTATATTGTTACAGGTAATCTTCGCTGCGGTTTTCCGTTTTATATGATGATTATTCCTCTTTACTATGGATTTTCACTGCCCGTAAAACGAACCAGTTATACTCTGCCTGTTTTAAATCTGATTTTCTACAATTTACTTTTTATTCTTACATTCAAAGCCCCTTATTTTCCGGGCAGAACAATTCCTTCTAATGCGAATATGATTCAGTATTGTTCTGCATTTTCTATAAATTATCTTTTTGTATTTTTTGTATGTTTTCTCGTTTCAAAACAATTCCTAAGGCAAAATAACCTGCTTGAAGATTCTGAAAAACGTTACAGGGAACTTTCGAGCCGCGACGAACTTACTGGTCTTTACAACCGCCGTGCTCTTGATAACCGAGCTGCCCTTGGTTTTAAGAGTGCAATTCTTTACGATATTGATTATTTTAAGAAGATAAATGATACCTACGGACATCAGATTGGTGACATTGCGCTTATAAATCTTTCTAAAATTGTTTTGAAATACTGTTCCAATGAATTTGAACTATATCGTTATGGTGGAGAAGAGTTTATCATTCTTTCACGCCTGCCAGATGATATAACCCTTGAACTGTTTCAGCACGTTATGAATGACATACGGAAAAACTTTATTGTAGAAGGGAACTCCGTAACTATTTCTGCAGGTATTGCTTCATTCTGTAAAGATTACCAGAGAACTCTTAAAATTGCTGATGAAAACCTGTATCTGGCTAAAACAGATGGTAGAAATAAGATTTATATGAATGGAACTGAAATAAAATAGTTTGCCTTGTTTCTCACAAGGACGGGGGCGTTGTAACCGAGTTTGCTACGCAAACATCGCAGGGGGTGTCCCCCGCTAGAAGGGGTAGGCGGCAACGAAGTGCCGCCGCAGGGGAAGACCTTCCCCTCCTCCCTATAACCTAGCACCTAAAACCTATAACCTAAAGAATAGGATACTTATCGAAATAAGCCTTTGTTTCTTTTGCTACTACACCGCTAAGTGCAATGAGGGCGATACAGTTAGGAATTGCCATAAGACCATTGAAAATATCTGCAATCGTGAAAACTACATTTACAGTGAAATATGGTCCAATTGCTACTGCAAGAATATAGAGCCAGCGATAAACCTTTACAGGTCCCATTCTTCCCTTTGTCAAATACTCAAGACATTTTTCTGAATAGTAGTCCCAGCCAAGAATTGTTGTGAAAGCAAAGAAGGCAAGACAAAGCATAAGAAGGAACTGAACGCTGTGGCCGTCGCCGCCGAGTACCTTTGAGAAAGCAGTTGCAGTAAGAACGGCACCCTGAGCACCTGCGTTCCATTCGGCAACTCCACCAATGATATCTCCATAGAATGCAATTACAATTGCAAGACCTGTCATTGTACAGATAATAAGAGTATCAATGATTGTTCCTGTCATGTTTACAAGCCCCTGTTCTACAGGTTCATTTGTCTGAACAGCTGATGCTGCGATTGGCGCAGAACCAAGACCAGCCTCATTCGAGAAAATACCTCGTGCAATACCTTTCTGCATTGAGTCTGTAACCTGCTTAAAGATGAAGCCCATTGCTCCAGCACCTACTGCACGCCAGCCGAATGCGCTCTTAAAAATAAGTGCAAAAGCTCCAGGAATCTTCATTGCATTCATAATGAGAATTGAAAGTCCAAGGAATACATAAACTACTGCCATTGCAGGAACTACTTTTTCTGCAACCTTTGAAATACGCTTGATACCGCCGATTACTACGAGGGCTGTACAAATTGTAATTACGATTCCAGAAATTACTGTTGCCCAGGTATAATCTGTTCCGTGGAAACTGAAGGCAATGTTTGCACTGTTTGGATCGAAAGCATTGTTTACAGCAGATGTAATACCATTAATCTGAGTCATTGTACCAATACCCATAATACCTGCAAGTGCTCCAAATACAGCAAAGAGAACTGCAAGCCACTTCCACTTTGGGCCCATACCTTTTTCGATTGTGTAGAAAGGTCCTCCAAGAACGTGTCCATCAGGGCTTACTTCACGATATTTAATTGCGAGCATACATTCAGCATATTTTGTAGCTGTACCAAGAATTGCGGCAATCCACATCCAGAAAAGGGCACCAGGTCCTCCACCTACGATTGCTGTTGCTACACCGACAATGTTACCAGTACCAATTGTTGCTGAAAGTGCTGTACAGAGGGCTGCAAAACCAGAAAGCTCACCTTTACCTTCGTTCTCTTTAAAGATTGATCTGAAGGCTCGACCAAACTTTGTGAACTGAATGCCACGTGCACTAATGGTCATAATAAGACCTGTGGCAAGAATTAAAATGATTGTTGGGATTCCCCACACGATTCCGTCGATAGAATCGATAATAGAAGTGAATGTCATGTTTCCACCTTTTAATAATTTGTTGTCGTTCCCACGCTTACCGTGGAAAGCTCTTACGAAAACAAGCGGGTGCACCGGCTGAAATTCCATGACAGGATTCACAGCCACCGAAAGTTTCCCTATATATTGTATCGGATTTTTTGTTACTATTCATCAATACAAATGAAAAATTCACAAAATATGGCCAATTATTTATAGAAATTTACTATTATAAAGATATTTATAATGCTAAATTACCGCTATGGATAAGAAGAATCGCGGCGCGCTGCCAATGCTCAAGCTCACGCTGCCAATTGCAATGGAGCAGTTTTTTCGCATTTTAGTTTCATCCGTAGATACTATGATGCTCAGTTCTTACAGCAACGAAGCCGTTGCTGCTGTAGGACTTGTTTCTCAATATGTTTTTTTCCTTACTATTGTTTTTTCTGTAATTGGAACAGGATGTTCTATAGTTCTCGCACAGTATCTTGGCGCAGATAAATCAGAGAATGAATTAAACCATATTGCACAGGCTGGTGCTATTATGGTTTTTATCATGTCAATCATAATGACAGCCCTTGTAATTTTTGGCACCGGCTGGCTTTTAGGTCGATATCAGCTTGAAGAAACTGTCCGTCATTATGCCTGGCAGTATTTTGTAATTTATGGTGGCTGCTGCTGTTTCTTTAATGCCTTCAGTCTTTTACAGGGCGCAATTTTAAGGAGTTACGGTTATACAAGTGAAGCAATGATTACTTCTATTGTTGCAAACCTGGTTAATGTTATTGGTAATGCCCTGTCACTTTACGGATGGTTTGGTTTACCTGTACTTGGAGTTCCAGGTGTTGCCGGTGCATCGGGACTTTCCATGCTGGTTTCATGTATTTTGTTCCGCGCGTTTATAAAAAAACGACGGGATGTTGTTTTCCATATGCATGGAATTACAAAGGTGCCGCGCGAGGCTTTCCGTCTTGTTTTGAAGGTTGGTGTTCCGACCGCGGGCGAAAGTCTTTCGTATAACGTAAGCCAGATTACCATTATGGCTATGATTTCTACGCTTGGAACTTATGCAATGTCTGCTCAGGTTTATACAATGACAATTCTGCGCTTTGTTTTCGTTGCCGCAATTGCAATTGGGCAGGCTACTCAAATTAAAGCAGGTTATTTTGTAGGCGCAAAACAGAATGATATTGTTTATAAAAAAGTATTCCGCTACCAGATTGTTGCAACCACATGTTCTATGGTAATGATGCTTGTTGTGAACTTAATTAAGAGACCAATAATTGGAATCTTTACTGATATTCCTGAGGTTGTCGGCTTTGTAAGTACACTTTTGATTTATTCGGTATACATTGAATTTGGCCGTTCACTGAACCTGATTTACGTTGGAGCCTTGAAAGGTGCTGGTGATGTCCGGTTCCCGGTTTTATACGGTATTTTCTCGAACTGGACTTTTATGGTTCTTGGAAGTTATATTCTCGGACTTAAGTGCGGACTTGGACTTATAGGCTTCTGGCTTGGAATTGGAACCGATGAAACTACCCGTGGCCTTGTTATGCTATGGAGATGGAAAAGCCGCCGCTGGCAAAAGCATCGTCTGGTAGAATAGACATAAAAAGACTCAGAAAGGCGCAAAAAGCCATCTTGTAAAACCTGATTAAACGTTTTACAATGGGCAAATTATGAAACTATTCCAAAAAGATCCTGCTTTTTACAAGGGTGTATTTGCCCTTGCACTTCCAATTGCATTACAAAGCCTTATCAGCATAGGCGTAAATATGCTGGACACAATCATGGTCGGAAGCCTTGGCGAAAATGCTCTTTCGGCCACTTCACTTGCTAATTCCTTTATAAGCATATATCACATTTTCTGCATGGGGCTTGGAATGGGAGCCTCTGTTCTTGTTTCCCGCTATTGGGGCATGAAGAAAGCGGCCGATGGTCATGAAGAAGAAGCCAGTCACGCGCTCAAACAAACTGTGTGCCTTATGCTTCGAATCACTGTAGGTCTGGCTGCTATATTTGCCCTGCTCACACTTTTTATTCCAAGTACTCTTATGAAAATGTACACAAACGACAGCGAAATTATCCGCCTGGGCGATGTTTATTTCCGCTGGTCTGTAATAACCTACTTTTTTCTGGGAACCGGATTAGTTTCAACCATAGTACTTCGCAGTGTGGGACAGGTAAGGCTGCCGCTCTATGTTTCAATCGGCGCATTTTTTGTAAACCTTGGCGCCAATTATGCTTTCATCTTCGGAAACTTTGGTGCACCACGAATGGAAGTGGCGGGCGCGGCACTGGGTACTTTGATAGCGCGGCTTTTTGAAGCAGCGATGATTCTAGGGTATCTGTTTTTTAAGGACAAAAACATATGCTTCAGAGTACGGGACTTATTTATGAAAACCGGCTCACTGATTGGAGAATACATACGCATAAGCATTCCAGTTTTAGTTAGCGATGCAATTCTGGCAATCGGCAACAATTCGGTTGCAATGGTAATAGGTCACCTTGGCGCGGCCTTTGTTGCAGCTAACGCAATTACAAGCGTAACTCAGCAATTGAGCACAGTTGTAATTCAGGGCGTTTCACAGGCTGGCGCTATAGTTACCGGCCAGACACTAGGACTTGGTGATAAAAAGAAAACCATGCAGCAAGGCTGGATGTTCCTCGGACTTGGTTTTGCACTTGGTGCTCTTTCAGCCATCTTTATCCTGGCAGTAAGTAAACCAATTATTTCAACCTACAATGTAAGCGAAGAAACCATAAACATTGCAGGTCAGCTGATGGCAGCCATCAGTCTTATAATTATCTTCCGCGCCACAAACAGCATCATGACAAAGGGTGTTTTACGCGGCGGTGGCGACACAAAAATGCTCATGCTTGCAGACAATATCTTTCTGTGGGTTCTTTCAATTCCTTTTGGCTGTCTTGCTGGCTTTGTTTTCCACTGGCCTGCCTTTTGGATTTACGTTGCCCTTAAATCAGACGATATTGTAAAAACCTTCTGGTGTCTTCTACGTCTCAAAAGTGAAAAGTGGATTAAGAAAATAAGTACAGGTAAATAAGGAGGGCGGAGCCCCGCCCTACGTCTCAACCGCCTTCGGCGTTTTCGACTACCCCACCCAGCGGGGGACACCCCCGCAACTCCCCCCCAAAAAAATATCCATAAATGTAACACAACTCCATAGAATTTCACAATTCAATTATAGAAAATGCCGTGTTATAATATAGTTAAACGTTTTATATAAACAGGAGTTCAAAATGTCAAAAAAAGCTAGAATTACAGTTCATCCAAAATTTACAATCGGCGATATTTCTCCCCGCCTCTTTTCGGCCTTTATGGAGCCAATCGGTACCATTGTAAACGGAACTATGTATAATCCTAAACATCCTACAGCAGACTCTCAGGGATTCCGCACAGACTTTATTAATGCACTACGCGGCACGGGTTTACCTGCAGTACGAATGCCTGGCGGTAACTTTGTATCTGCCTGGCAGTGGAAGGATTCTATCGGACCTCGGGAACTGCGAAAAGTTCATCTGGATCCTGCCTGGCATCAGTATATTCCCAATGACGTGGGGCACGATGAATATTTACAATGGGCTGAAAAAGCTGAAACTTCCCCTATTTACACTGTAAACCTTGGAACCGGTACACTTCAGGACGCAATGGATTGTGTTGAATACACAAATCATGAAGGAGGAACTTACTGGTCTGACCTTCGCCGCAAATACGGCCATGACGCTCCATACAAAGTAAAAACCTGGTGTCTTGGTAACGAAATGGACGGTCACTGGCAGCTTGGCTCCTGGGAAAAGAATCCAGCCGGATACGGAACCTTATGTCATGAAGCTTCAAAGGCTATGAAGTGGATTGACGAAAGCATAGAAACTGTTGTCTGCGGTTCTTCGGCTTCATTTATGGATCACTACCCGGAATGGGAGGCAAAAGTTATGGATCAGTGTTACGACACTGTAGACTATCTTGCCCTTCACCACTACCATATTGCAAAACCGGGAGATATCTTATCTCTATTGGGTGGTTCTCTTTATTATGAAGATTTTATCAATACTGAAGCTGCCATGCTGGATTTCATTCAGGCAAAACACCGTTCTCCACGCAAAGTAAATATTTCTTTTGATGAGTATGGAGCATTTCCACGCCCATTCAGCGAGCTCCACCCGGGCTATGGCCCATACAACATGGCACGCACACATTATCATTTTGCCCCTGAGCGAAAATACATTCTCCACGATCCGGATAATATGCCGGAACGCGAGTTCCCGGGCGGAGACATGCTAAAACTTCTCAGTATGACCTCTATTCAGCTTGCACTTTTGCGTCATGCAGACCGCGTAAAAATCGGCTGTATGACCGGCGGGCTTGCTGCGTTAGCGGCTTCTAACCATGATCATATCTGGCGGCCAGCAACTTATTATGCATTCCGTCAGCTCATAGAATATGCTCGCGGCACTTCTCTTCAAGTTTCAGTTGAATCAGAAACCTTTGATATGCCGGGGTACGCAATTGACGATACTTCGCAGTACACAGGAAAGAATGGCGTGAACTACATAGATTCTGCTGCCGCATGGGATGAAAAATCCGGCCGACTCACACTTTTTGTTATCAACCGTAACGAAAGTGAAAACTACCCTCTCGACCTGGATATCCGCGGATTTGCAGATTCAGATACTGACGCACATTTCTCAAAAATTACTCATTACGAAATGTTCAGCAAAGATTTTGAAGCAAAGAGCAGTTTTGGAAATGACTGGAAAGAACCTTCCGTATGCAGTAAAGCAAGCATGAAAAACGGTATTGCCTCGACAAAAGTTCATCCGCTTTCGTGGAACGTTATAGTTTTTGAAAAATAGAAGTTTTCAAAAATAAAACTTTCGTCACCTTATTTTATGCCTTATAATTAAAATCAATAAAACACGGGCCGCCAACTGCGGCCTTACTCAGAGGTAAAAAATGTATCTGACCTACACTGTCTATGTGCTTATTCTGGCACTATTTATCTGGGGCGGAAAATTCGCCGGTTTCAAGAAAGACCAGTTCCACGAGGATTCAACTTCCCTGGATACAATGAAGTCACTTCGAGGCTTTGCTGCCATTGGTGTAATTCTTCATCATATTTCACAGGAAAGCGCATTTCAATGGGCGGGAGGAGGCTTCGGAAAACCCGGAGAACTTAACATCTTTGTAAATGCAGGATTTCTCTTCGTCTCAATCTTCTTTTTTTGTTCAGGTTACGGACTCATCAAAAGTCTGGAAACAAAGCCAGACTACCTGAACGGCTTTATGAAAAAACGAGTTCTCAAAACCCTCGTTATTCCATACTACGTAAGCATCCTCATCTATGGCCTCGCCCGTTTAGCCAGTGGAGAAAAACTCCCTGCCGCTCAGTGGGTAACAAACTTTCTCGGCTTAACAATGATGAACGAATATGCCTGGTATCCGATTATTGCGGCAATTCTCTATACAGCGTTTTATTTTATTTTCAAAAACATCAAAAACCGCAAACTCTGCTACGTACTCATGGCAGCAGTAATCCTGCTGTTAGGCATGATTTTCTGTGTAAACGGACACTTTGCATGGTGGGCTGGTCCAAAGAACTGGTGGCTCAACAGCGCATCACCTGTTCATCAAAAATGGTGGACTCAGCAAAAATTATTCTGGATTTCCGGAGAATGGTGGATTAACTCCTGTCCGGCTCTTTTAATCGGAATGATTTTTGCCCGCTTTGAAAATAATATCCGTGAATGGTTCAAAAAGTTTTACTGGGAAAAACTAGTGCTGGTTTTAGCACTCACCTTAGCCACAATGATGCTTTCAGGATTTGGTCAGATGAAGTTTGGCTGGTGGAGTGAATTCAGTGGACACGGTCCCAACATTGAAAAGAAAATTGCAACGTATTTCTTTGTAATTCCTTACAGCATGATGTTTACGATTATGCTCTTTACAATCATGCTTAAATACAAAGTATCAAATCCTGTAAGTCGCTTTTTTGGAAAACTTTCCCTTGAAACCTACATGATGAATCTGATTCCATTAACTGCATTCCGCTTTTTAATTTACAAACCAGATTCACAATGGGGGTCAATGCCAGATTATAAGGCAGGAAATTATAATCTTGCAATTTATTTTGCTGCAGTTTTTGCCGCAACAATTCTTTTAGGCCTGCTATATAAGTTTTTGTGTGGTCTCATTCAAAAGAAGATTAATTAGAGATACTTAAACAGCAGGTAACCAATTGCAAAACCGGCAGGAATTGCGAGAATAAGCAGAAATGCTTTAAGAACTGGATTCATCTTTTTTGATTCAGAAGGTGCGTCCAGTTTTACCTCGTAAAGAGTCTTGTCGGTTTCGTCCTTGATTTTGATTTTCTTGTTTTCAGGCATTTTATTCCTCGCCGCGTCCCAGCATAAATGCTTTTTTATTCATCTCCAGGAACTGTGGTTTTACGAGTTTTTCAATAGCAGCCATCCATGCATCAACTGAGAAGTCCATGTAGCGGGAAAGGCGTCCCATCAAAACAATGTTTACAGATTTAGCGGTTCCAGCCTGTTCAGCAAGAGTGAGACAATCCAGGGCATCAACCTTAATGCCAGCTTCACACATCTTGCCAACCAGATCCTCAGGATATTCAGCAGCCCCTGTGATTACAGGCATA
>CAMNBC010000066.1 GCA_946532115.1 uncultured Treponema sp. | reverse complement strand
CAAATCCTTAATAACTTCGCTCGCAATTATTAGCCCTGCCACAGACGGCACAAATGCACAGCTGCCTGGAGCCGGAGAATTGCCTTTGAGTTCGATTGGTGTGGCCGGTGCGGCATTTGGTGAGGTCTCGCCATTTAATGTGGTTCCGACATTTTGCGTGTTAGCCGCAACTACCGGCTTTTCCTTTGAATACACGACTTTGATATTTTTGAGTCCACGCTTTTTGCATTCCTGACGCATTACCCGAGCAAGCGGACACACACTGGTCTGTGAAATATCAGCTACTTCGAATTTTGTCGGGTCGAGTTTATTTCCCGCACCCATGCTGCAGATTATCGGAACGCCAGCTTCCTTCGCCTGAACTATAAGCTGGATTTTTGCTGTCACTGTATCAACGGCATCTACGACATAATCATATTTTGAAAAATCAAACTGATCACGGGTTTCCGGAAGATAAAAACACTGAAAAGTTTTTACATCGGCATCAGGGGTTATATCCAGAACGCGTTCCTTCATAACTTCAACCTTTGGCTGACCTATCGTTGAATGAAGGGCAATTATCTGACGGTTAATATTTGTGAGCGATACCGTGTCATTATCTATCAAATCAAGCTGCCCTACTCCACTGCGGGCAAGTGCCTCAACTACATAACCACCAACGCCGCCAACTCCAAAAATTGCAACATGAGAATTATGGAGTTTTTCTATCGCCGCGTTACCAAGCAAAAGTTCTGTTCTGGAAAATTCATTCAACATAAATTGAATATAGCATTATTGGGCGGAGTTTACAAATCAAAATCTGTTGGCGAAATCGAATTTGCTTTATAAGATTTTGTGCCTTAAAATTGATATTATGACAAAAGAAAATGTTTTATCCTCTCTTTCTCTTGATGAAAAAATCAGATTATTAAATGGCGTTGGCAGCTGGAACACTTTTGACTGTAATGGGAAAGTACCGGTAATGTCGATGAGTGACGGGCCGCACGGATTGCGCCGTCAAACCGGAAATGAAAGTTACACAGACATCAATGCTAGTAACGTGGCTACCTGTTTTCCAACGGCGAGTGCTATTGCTTCTTCGTGGAACCGGGATAGTGCAAACAAAATGGGTCAGGCAATTGCACGCGAGGCTAAAGCAGAAAATGTTCAGATTATGCTTGGTTGTGGTATGAACATTAAGCGTACTCCATTGTGCGGACGCAATTTTGAATATTTTTCAGAAGACCCGGTTTTGTCCGGTCAGATCGCTGCAAGTTATGTAGAAGGAATGCAGGGAGAAAATGTCGGAGCCTGTCTAAAACATTTTGCTATGAACAATCAGGAGAAGAACCGGCAGTCTTCTTCGAGCAATGTTGACGAGCGCACTATGCGTGAGATTTATCTTAGAGGTTTTGAAATTGCTGTTAGGCAAGCCAAACCAGTTTCCATTATGTCCAGCTACAATCTGATAAATGGAACCTATGCTAGTGCAAATAAAAAGCTGCTTACAGATATTCTGCGTAAAGACTGGGACTTTGACGGCATTGTGATTTCTGACTGGGGTGCAAATATGAATGCACCTGAAAGCCTTAAGGCTGGTCTTGATTTGGGAATGCCGGACAGCAAAGGATATTTTTCAAAACTGATTAAGCAGGCTCTGGATGATGGCAGGATTTCTGAAAAAGATATTGATGCCGCCTGTGCCCGGATTATTGATAAGGCATTTTATTTTGATGAACATAAAGAAGAATTTGGAACAGGAACAAAAGCCGTTCAAGTAGATTATATGAGTCAGCATAAGACCGCGCTTGAACTTGCACTAGACAGTGCTGTGCTTTTGAAAAATGACGGAATACTTCCTTTAAAAACTGAAAAGAATGCCGGTACTGGTTCGGGTAAAAATCGAGTTGTCGCAATTGGAAGTCTTGCCCGCGACGTTCGTTTTCAGGGTGGCGGTTCAAGTCATATTACCACAAGAAAATATCCGGATATTATAGAAGAACTTTCTAAAGATTTTGAAGTTGCTGAAGAAGCGAGTTACAGCCTAAAGGCTCTGGAACTTGTGAAAAATCAGGTCGCAGAAAATAGTGAAGTTCCTGTTTTATTTTTCTGCGGGCTTAGTGATTCGAGCGAAGGCGAAGGTTTTGACAGAGTTGATTTGTCGCTGGATGAGGAACAGGTTAGTTTATACAAACAGATTCGTAATGTTACAAAAAATGTGATTCTTGTGACTTTCGGCGGCTCACCTTTTGATTTATCTTTTGCTTGTGAGACGGCAAATGGTAGAGACTGCGAAGCTCGCGCGATTCTTCATATGTACCTTTGCGGGGAAGCGTGTGCAGAGGCTTGTGCTATGCTGCTCACGGGTCGTGCTAACCCGAGCGGTAAACTTGCAGAAACCTGGCCACTTGAAGGGGACTACATAAAGCCGGTTGATGATTTTGACATAAATTATAAAGAAGGTGTGCTTGTCGGCTACAGATATTACGAGAGCAAAAAGCGGCCGGCCTTGTTTGAGTTTGGATATGGGCTCAGCTACACTAGTTTTGAATATTCGGATTTAAAAGTTGAAAAGACTGTAACGACTGGCCAGGGCTGTGAAAAGCTTTTGTTCAATGTTACTGCCACAATTAAAAACACTGGGGCTGTTGCCGGGGCGGAAATTGTTGAGCTGTATGTAAAGAACCCGGAGCTTGCACGAGCGGACGGGCCGGCCGCAGCCACTGAGAGTGCTATCACTCGCCCTTGCATTGAATTGCGCGATTTCACAAAAATCCAGCTCCAGCCTGGTGAATCAAAAATTGTCGAGTTCTCTCTCACAGAGGATGCCTTCAGCGTCTTCTCCGACAAAGAAAATGCCTTCTGCACTGTAAGTGGTGAATACGAAGTCTGCCTTGCAAGTTCTGTGCGCAATATCCGCTTGAGCCAGAAGGTGCAGATAGAAGGCGAGACACTCGAAAAACTCGTTTCACCAGATTCAGTTCTTCAGCAAAATGTATTCACTCAACACGAGCGCCATCACAAAGGCAGCTTTGATGCAAGCGACTCTCTAGATCATATGTCGACGGAAAGCAGTTTTATAAGAGGCTTACTCAAAGTAGTTCGTTTCTTCCTGATCAAAACAAGTAAAAGCAAAAGTGCAGATGACCCGGCTGTAAAAATAATGATTCGCGGTCTGGAAGAAAATCCACTCGAAAGCTTTATCAGTACAGCCCCGGAAGTGTTTAGCGAAAAACTTGTTAGCCGAATCTTACGAGCTGCAAATCATGGAGGTCAAAATGGAAAAACTAGATAACAGAACTAAATGGAGCTACTGCATTGGTGCAACTGGCCGCGACATGGCTTATGCCCTCGTCAGCATGTTCCTCATAAATTACATTCAGTACACAATGAAGCTTTCAGTTGCACAGTTTGCCGCCATTGCTGCAATTGTTGTAATCTGCATGATTTGGGACGCCATCAACGACCCGCTCATGGGAATTATCATCGAAAACTGTCATATGAAAATGGGGAAATATCGTCCCTGGATTTTGATGGGCGCAATTCTCAATGCAATCATCATCGTTCTGCTTTTCACACTCAGACCAAGCGGCTGGGGCTTTGTCGGCCTATTCGGTCTGGGCTATCTGCTTTGGGGAATGACTTACACAATGAATGACATTGCTTACTGGGGAATGCTTCCAAGCCTTTCTTCAGATCCAAAAGAACGAAATTTTCTTGTAACTACAATGGGCATTTTTATCTGCGTTGGTCAATTTACTGTAGCTGGTCTTGTTCCTACAATTATCGCTGGAAACGCAATCAACACTTACCGCTATGTTGCTCTGATTGTCGGTCTTTGCTTTATCGCTTTTCAGACTCTCACAGTTCTTGGTGTTAGGGAACGCAAACACTCCGCAGAAGAAAATGTTGAACATCTTGGCCTTAAAGATATGTTTAAGATTTTTGGCCGCAACGACCAACTGATTCCTGCAGGAATTTCATCGCTGCTTTTTAATATTGGAAGCGGTCTTTTGATTATGTTTGGAATGAACTTTTTCTATTTTGAATTTGGTTATTCCAAAGGCGGTGATTTAGTTTTTATTTTTACAGTAATGTATGGACTTGGCACTTTGATTTCTGAATTTCTTTTTCCGCTGCTCACAAAGTTTTTTAAGCGTAAAGTGCTTTTGAATTTCTTTTCAATTTTTGCCTGTGCCTGTTATTTAATTTTCCTCGGAATCGGCTATCTTCCTTTCCTTCCGAAAAATCCTTTTATCATTAATCTTCTTGGCTTCTTTATCTTTTTCAGTCAGGGAGTTTTGAACATGCTGATTATCGTAATGCTGAACAACACGATTGAATATGACGAGCTCAAATTCAATGAGCGTCACGACAGCATCATTTCTACTGTACGAAGTTTTTCTGCAAAACTTTCCGGAGCAATCAATCAGGGTATTGTAAACCTTACTTTGATTGTTTCAGGCATCTACGCAATCAGCCAGAACATCAGCGAACTCGAAGTAAAATCTGGAGCTGGTGAAATTGCCCGCGATGAGGTACTTACATTAGCAGACGGCTTTATCAACTCTGCAACAAGTCATCAGCTTTTTATTCTTCGTACCGGAATCTCTCTTGTTCCACTTGCAGCCATCGCCTTCTGTCTTTTTATCATGAATAAATATTACAAAATCGATGAAGTAAAATATGACGAGATAGTTGAGCAAATCAAAAAACGTAGTCAAGACTAACAAATATAATTACATGCCTTTTTTTGCCGCTTCTTCCATTACAGATTTTAGAGAAGCGGTATAAAAGGTTTGCAGACATTCACGGAAAATTTCTTTATCCAGATCGCCATTGTGACGTATGTACCAGATTATTTGCGCACTTAAAAGATTTGTAAAACCAAAGCTTACAAAACTCTTAAAATCTTCTGAATGTTTTACACCAACCTGAGTTGAAAAATAATCAATTGTAGCACTAACAAAATCGCGCAAATCTTTTTCAAAAATAATTTTTAACTGCTGCTCGCCAAGAGACTCATATGCACACTGGCACAGCGGAATGTTTTTATCAATATAATCCAACACAAAATCCATTGCCTGCGGAATTGTTGCATTTGCATTATGGAAGGAATCAACAATATTTTTTACTTCCTGTTCATAAGTAAACGAAAGCAAATCATAGGTATTTTCAAAATGGTAATAAAAAGTATTTCGGTTAATACTGCAGTCAGAAACAATATCCTGAACTGTAATTTTTGAAAATGGCCTGTCTTTAATCAAACGCTTGAGGCTTTCTGACATCTGAAGTTTTGTTTCCGAAGGATTTTCATTCATAAATCCATTATTAGACATTCTTAAAAATTTGTCTATTGTCTTCTGTGAGCGATTTTATTAAATTCCAAATTATGAAACACAGCAAACTTCTCCGCTATGCGCTCTTCGCTGGAGCTGCAGTATTTTTTGTATTTATAACAATTCTCGTCACCCGGAAAAAGCCGATACCTGAAAAGGAAGACACTCTTCCAGCGGTAATAATTCAAAAACCTGTAAATGGTACCCTGGTTGAATCAGTTACTATTTCCGGCTACGTAGAAGCTAACGCCATGATTCCGGTTGTACCTTTTGTTTCGGGTACAATTACCGAATATCCTGCCCGCGCCGGTGATTTTGTTGAAAAAGATACGCTGCTTGCAAAGATTGATGATGCGCCTTTCCGTCAGCAGATGCTTCAGGCACAGGCTGCATATTTTGCCGCACAGAGTACTTTTGAACGACTCGAAAAATTATATAAGGCTGGTTCTACAACTCAGCAAAATTATGATTCTGCAAAAGCTCAGGCAGATGCTTCCAAGGCCCAGTATGATTTAGCAAAACTTCAGGTTGATTACACAGAAGTTCGCGCACCTGTTGATGGTACAATTTTGATAGCTGATCAGGCAGTAGGTAGTATTGGAAATCAAAGTCAGCCGGTTGCTGTTCTCGCAGATTTGTCAAATCAGGTTGTACGCCTCAAAGTTCCTGAAAAATATTTTGATTTGTTCACCCTTGAACGCGACAACTTAAAAGTCCAGGTAACTCGTCCTGCGGAAGAAAATATGTATAATGATGCTGTTACCTCAGCGACAATCGAAAACATTGCGCCTTATGTTTCTCCTCAGAGCAAGAACTTTATAGTTGTTTGCAAACTTGATGAACCAGGGGAACGTTTCCGCCCAGGTATGTTTGTAAAGGTTCAGGTTGCATACAAAACTTATGAAAACGTTCCGCTTGTAAGCCTTAAGGCCCGTAAAATGGATGGTTCTTTCTATATATACGATGAATCAGACGGTACTGCACATTTTATTGAAGGTCAGAATTTTCCAAATGATGGCACGAACTTTATTGTTCCAGAAGAATATCGTAATTCATATATCGTGATGGACGGTCAGAACTTTGTTTTTGACGGACAAAAGGTGCGTATTTTTGAGGAAGCGTTGCAGGAAGCTCAGACTGCTGCAATCATCAGTGGTGTTAGTGAGGAATAACAGATGAAGGTTTCTGAATTTTCTGTAAAACATCCGGTTGTCATCACTATGATTCTCATTGTACTTATTGCATTCGGTTTTTATTCCCTGAGTGGAATGCGCACAGAATTCATGGAAGACATTTCCATGCCACAGGCTATTGTTTACACGGTTTACCCCGGAGCCAGTGCAGAAGATGTTGAAAGTGATATTACAAAAGTCCTTGAAGATTCTTTTGTTACCCTGCCACACTTTAAGGCAATAGACTCTACTTCTTCAAATTCTCTCAGCTGGATTTTGATTACTTATGCTGACGGCTATGACCCGTATGATCAGCTCACAGAACTTCGTAACCGAATTTCTGAACTTGTCGAAAAACTGCCAGATGGAATTTCTGGTGAACCTCGTGCTCTTGTTGGTGGAATGGCAATGATGCCTATCATCACTTATTCTGTCAGCTCGGGTCAGGACACTGCACGTCTCACTCAGTATCTTGAAGATGAACTCAAGCCTCTTCTTACTCAGATTGATGGAGTTTCTCAGGTTTCTATTGATGGTGGAAAAGAACTTGCAGTAAACATTAAAATTGATGTTGATGCACTTACTTCAAAAGGCATTTCAGTTACTACAATTTATCAGGTTTTAAATTATGGAAACGTTACTCTGCCGCTTGGTAACGCAAGCTACCAGGATCGAGCAATTCAAGTGCGCTATGCCGGAGGTTTCAATTCTCTTGAAGATGTTAAGAATCTCCCGGTTGGGGTCGGCGATGATTCTTCTATAATCCGCTTAAGTGATGTTGCAGATGTTAGTCTCTCCTACCCTGAAAAGAACGTGACTGTTACTAACGGACGCGAGCCGCTTACTATTGTTAGTGTAACCAAACGACTTGATGGCGACACTGTTAAAATTGTAAAGAAAGTAAAAAAGGCAATCGCTGAATGTGAAAAAAATACAAACGGGGCAGTTCAGTTCCACATTGTAAGTGATGACAGCCGCCAGGTTTATGCTTCACTCAAAGCAGTTATCCAGAGTGGTATTCTTGGTGTTGTTTTTGCGGTTCTTGTAATTCTGCTTTTTATGGCAGACTGGCGCGCAACTCTAACAATCAGCCTTTCTATTCCTCTTTGTATTTTGTTCAGTTTGATTGGTCTTCGCATTCTTGATATTTCCCTGAACCTTATGACTCTTTCAGGTCTTGTAATTTCTCTTGGTATGGTTGTCGATGGTTCAACGGTTATGCTCGATCAGATTTACCGTTACTACAAGCGACGAGACCAGGAAACTGGTGAAATGGAATATACCGTTACACAAAGTATTTACAAAGGCTGGGACGAAGTTTCTGCATCTATCCTCGCGAGTGCTGCAACAACAATTGTCGTATTCATTCCTATCGCAATGCTCGGTGGTCTTATAGGAAGCGTTCTTCATGCAGTTGCTGTAACAATTATTCTTGCAATTTTTTCTTCTTTCTTAGTTGCCGTTGTAATTGTTCCATACCTTTTGAAGCTCTTCCTTTCTGAAAAAGGACCTAAGGTTCGTGGAAAACCACGTAAGTTTGACCGCACCATGGACAAGGTTGAACGCGGTTACCGCAAGCTCCTTGCGTTAGCTTTAAATAACCGTGACTTTGTTCTGTTAGTTGCGGTTTTCCTATTAGTGTTCTCTGGTTTTATTGCTCTCCGACTTGGAATCAGTTTTATTCCTTCAACAGACTCCGGAGATTTTTATATTTCAACAGAATTTCCGATGGGAACGGAAAAGGAACAGACCCACGAAAAAATGCTTGTTGCTCAGGAACTTCTTTATCAGTATGTTCCGGAAATTGATAACGTTGTTATGTACGAAGGTCAGGGTGACTCTTCAAACTTTTCATCCGTTTCTACACCTCACTATGCTTATACTCACGTTGTACTAGTTCCTGTTTCTGAACGAAAACGAGATGTCCACGACATTATGCTTCAGATTCAGGAAATCTGGGCTGCAGTTTTACCGGACTCAAAAGTTTCTGTTCAGAATGGTGGTTTTGATAAACTCGTTGGTTACGTTTCTGATGGTGGTGGTTATGGTATTACTTTGATTTCCGAAGACCTTAACGTACTTTATGAAACTGCAATGAAAATCAAAAATCATCTGGAAGCTGATCCCGAAGTTGTTACTGCAAAGCTTGATACAGATTTTGACACAAGTACAATGATTATTGATATGAGTCAGGAATATCTGAGTTCGCTCGGCATCACAAGTTACGAAGCCGGAATCACCTCGGCTATTTTGTTCCAGGGCATGGACTGCGGACGCTACAAAGATCTGGAAAGCGGCAGACGTTATGACCTCAGAATCACATCGAATATCACAGATAAGAATATCACCGCAGATGATATTTCGAATCTTCACATTGTTACTCAAAACGGACAGGACGTTTCTTTTGCAAACCTTTCTGATATCCGGGTTGAAAAATCCATTTCACAGATTAACCATTCAAACCGTGCAAAGAAAATTACAGTTACAGCATCTCTGGTTGGCGAAGATACAAGTGGTGTTTCACAGCGCGTAAATCAGTTCATTGCAAATAATCCGCTGCCAAATGGTGTACACTCAAAAGCCGGTGGAATCATGGCACTTATCGGCGACATGATTACCCCTATGATTTCTGCACTTCTGATTGCAGTATTCCTTGTCTACACAGTTATGGTAATTCAGTTTGAAAAATTCAAACAGCCGCTTCTGATTATGGTAACCATTCCATTCTGTTTCATTGGAGTTGTCGCAGGCCTTTTGATGTTCGGTTCAACCCTCAATCTTTTGTCTTTGCTCGGTTTGATTTCACTTGCGGGTGTAGTTGTTAATAACGGAATCATTCTTGTTGATTATATTAATCAGCTGAGAGTTCAGCGTCGTCAGATTATTGCGCGCAGCAAAGGTACACAAGATAGAGATGGTGAATGGCACGTTGACTTGACTCCAGAACAGGAAGAAGAACTTTTACGAACTTCTGTTCTTGATGGAGCGGCCAGTCGAATCAGACCGATTCTTATTACAACTCTTACTACCCTTCTCGGTGATATTCCGATGGCCGTAGCAAAGGGTGAAGGCTCGGAGCTTTACGCTTCTATGGGTCAGGCAATTGCGGGCGGACTTTTGACTTCCACCCTGATTACATTAATTTTAATTCCAGTAATTTATTATTTAAGTGAAAAAAAATCTAACAAACATATAAGAGGTAAACATG
>CAMNBC010000065.1 GCA_946532115.1 uncultured Treponema sp. | reverse complement strand
GTCAGATTATTGCCAGAGAAACAGTTAACCCGGTTCGTAAGGACGTTCTTGCAAAGTGTTACGGTGGTGATATTACCCGTAAACGTAAGCTTCTGGAAAAACAGAAGGAAGGTAAAAAGCGCATGAAGATGATTGGTGACGTAGAATTACCTCAGAGCGCCTTCCTCGCCGTTCTTAAAGAGAATGATGATCAGTAATTGAAGCAGCAAAGTTATAGATATTTGAGAAAGAAATCAATTTCTGTTCGTATTCTGTTTAAGAATGATTGATCTGTAGAAAACTGGCATCCATCTGCGAAGTGAAGATATAAATATTCTCGCGGGGTAGCCAGTTTTTTTATTTCTTCTATAAGAGAATCTCCTTTGAGAGTTGTGTTTCCGGTGAGAAGGTCGCGTAAGTGTTCCAGGGCATTGTGTTCTGTGGTTAGGAATCTATTTAGTTCTATTGCGTACGGATTTCTTTGGTCTTCGGAATCACAATGGTAAATATTACAACGCAAGTTTTCTTGCAAAACTGGTAAGCACACGGAATCGTTTGTTAGGAAGCAGTTCTCGTGTTGAATGTGAAGTTTAATTCCACTTTCACCAGCATCAAAAAGATTTTTTACATCTCCAAAAAAACTGTTGAACATTGCAGCATAATTTTTTAAGGTAACTGTGGTATAGAAATCATGATTCTGTTTATCTTTGATTTTTTCTGTTCCATAAGAAAAAGCAGCTCCATAATTTGCAACCGGTAAAAGTCTGTTTGAATTTGCCAGTCGCAGACGGTGAGCAAGAGCTCCTTTTGTATGAGTTATCCCAGCAGAATATGAAAAATCGAGTCCTGTTACATAAACTGGTACTGTATCATCTTTTCGGAATTTTAAGGCATAATAGACAGCAGTTAGGCCCACAGAACCAAAAGGTTTATTTGCGGGTGGCATAAAAGATTTTGATTTTAGGGATTCAAAAAATATTCCATCTGTATATTCGGTAAAGAAATAAGAAATATTATTAGCACCGGCAAAATGAACCAGATTTGGAATGGAAGAAAGACCTGCAAAAATATGAATGTCTTTTTTAGTTCCTGTGAATGCTTTTACAATTACAGACTGTGCTTCTTCTATGAAAACGCCATCTGGTGAGATTCCGTTCTGTAAGAGAGGCTGGAGGGCTGTATCAGCACAAAGAATAAAATAATTTGATAATATAGATTCGTCTGTATGAAAAGTGCAGTTAAAAAATCTATCAATAAAAGTTTGAGTACTTTCTCCAGCTCCAAACACAATAATTGGTTTATTTACTGAATTAAAATATCTGGTTATAGGTATTGAATTAGAAAGATAATGAAGATTTTCAAAAAGGTTTTTTGAATAACGGCGGCCAAAACGTGTAAGTGTAATTCGATTCTTCCAGAAGGTCATTATAGAATCTGTGCAGGAAGTAAAAACTCTGTTGTATAAATCTATATTAAATTGAATTCCTGCAGACATATCAAGTTTCATTACACGCTTATATCTTCCAGTTTTTGCTAAATCATAAAGACGCAGTGGTAAATCAGGAAGTTCAGAAGGACTGCAACTGATTATTCTGGCAGAGTTTAGATTTTTGAAATAATCTTCATTTATTGAAAAATCATAAAGCTCTGGCTCTGCTTCGCATAAAACAATCAGACAGTTATCAGGAAGCTTGTTAAGTAATTCTGATATACCATAACCCAGAAGGGGAGAATTGCAAAGGATAATTGTGCCCGGCAAAATCTGAAGAGTTTCTATTGCAGTTAGAATATTTTTACATGGATTATATTTTGAATAGAGAAAACGTTCTTTATATGAAACAGAAAAGCCCTGAGGCGTTTCGATTTTTTGAACGACACAGGGCTTTTTATTGAATTGTTCTTCCAATTATTATCTCAAAAAGTTCTGGAAATAAACATTAATGAAATCATTTGTAAGCTTGTCGCTTCCCATGATTGCTTCGTTAGCAGCATCTTCATCGTATGAAGCAAAAAGTGTAGAGTTGATTTCATCATCTTCTGGGCTAGATTCTTTTGTGAACTTAAGAACTACAATGTTATTTCCTACAACGATTGGTTCAGAAATTTCATTGAGTTTAAGGGAAAAAGCCTTGCTCATAAAGTTTTCATTTGATTCAGCACTGGTAAGACCAGAATCACCTGCGTTGAATTCACCAAGAACATTTACATTACCGTAGTTGAGAGGGAATGGTTCAATGCTTGAAACTTTTGCACCAGATTTTTCACCAGCTGCAGCAAAATCAGATGTTTTAGCTTCTTTGATAAAATCATTTGCTTTAGCTGTAAAATAATCCTCGATGATTGAAGATTCATAGTTAGAAATGTATGAAGAAACGATGCGCTGTGTTGATTCAGAATCGAAGTCAGGTTTTGTTACATCGTTTGCACATTTGAAAATAGAGAAACCTGAAGTTGTCTGAATGATTCCGCTTACAGCATCTTTTGCAAGACTTGTGATAGAAGCGAGGTCTTCTTTATTTTCGAGGATGTTCTCAATCTGATACTGATATGTGTTTGTAAGTTTACCTTCTGTGTTAGAATAGTTGTTCTGTGAATATTCTGTTACGGCATCTTCGAAAGTAATTTCATTGTTTGCAAGACGTTTTGCAACAGTTTCTGCTGTTGATTTATCTTCAACTGTAATGAGGTATAAATCATAGCTGTTGAACTTAGCTTCATTCTGGCGGGCAAACTTAAGTTTTTCTTCGAGAGGGTAGTCGCTGAGAGAATAAACTGCAACATCAAAGCCTCTCATGTTTTTGTTTGCTGCAGCAAAGAATGCTTTTTCTGATTCAGATGACTTTAAGCCGTAAAGAGCATCAAGATTAAAAACTTCAGTTGAAGAACCAAAGTTGTCATTGTAGAAACGATTTGCAAACATACGTGATGAAAGAGCATTTTTAATTTCAAGCTTTGCTTCATCAGATGCTGATTTGTAAAGTTTTGAAGAATAGTTTCCATTTTCATCAGAGAAGTAAGGAATCATTTCACGGGTTACAGCAGACGCTGGAACTTCATAACCGGTTTTTTCAACAGCTTCTGAATATGCATACTTCATAACAGTTGCATTGAAAGCCTGAGAGAAAATCTGATAATAAGCAGACTGATCAAGCTGCTGTCCATACATCTGATACATCTGACCATACTGAGAAACATAATCAGCAAAATCAGACCCCTGCTCATATTTGATTTCTTTTCCGTTGTATTTTCCGAAAACCGGAGTGTCTCCGCTCTGCTGGCGGCTTGCTCGTCCTTCAAATGCTGGAAGAACGACAAAACAGAATGCACAGATCAAAAGAATAATTAATGATCCGAGTGTGTAAACAGTATTTTTTTTCATAATAATTTCCTTTTTTTTATGAAATAATATAGTAAAAATGATTAAATATTTTACCACATAATCTATATGAAGTCTAGTTTTTATTTTTAACTAGAGATAAATGTAAGTTTATGCTTAGGTTTTGTACACCCCATCAAAAAAAAGACATACGACAACATCATCCCCGTTGGCGGATGTCTTTTTTTTGATGGGGTGTAAAGATTTCTATCTGCTTGTACTCAACTTACTTTTTGTCTCATAGCGGGCAATTGCTTCTTCAATCAATAAATCAATCAGTTCAGGAAACTTAAGACCTGCGGCATCACACATCTTAGGGAACATGCTGATTTGAGTAAAGCCCGGCATTGTGTTGATTTCATTGAGATATACAGCTTTTGTATCACGATCAATAAAGAAATCAACTCGTGAAAGACCAGTTGCATCCAGAACCTTGTATGCAGCACAAGCGGTTTTTCTGATTTTTTCAAGGTCATTTTCAGAAAGCTCTGCAGGAACAAGAAGGTTTGCTCCATCCGGATCATTATATTTTGCATCAAAATCATAAAAGTCATGATTAGGAACAATTTCTCCAGGAATATAAGCAACTACATCTTCAACATCGCTGTCTGCAGGATATGTAACAGAGTTACCTGTAACGCTGCATTCAATTTCACGGGCATTATTGAGAGCTTTTTCTACGAGAATCTTGTCATCCCAGTTGAAGGCTTCCATAATTGCAAACTGAAGTTCTTTGCGGTCTTTTGCTTTTGAAGCACCATTAGAGCTTCCTGCACAACATGGTTTTACAAACATAGGATAACCGAGTTCTTTTTCTGTTTCTTCGATAACCGCATCATAAACAACACTGTCGAGAACTACTGAACGTTTAATGCATACGTAAGGCACAACAGGAAGTCCGACACTCTGCCAGATAAGCTTTGTTTTTTCTTTATCCATTGTGAGGGCAGAGGCGAGTGGAGTACAGCCAACGTAAGGAATATCTGCCATTTCAAAAAGGCCCTGGATTGTTCCGTCTTCACCATAAGTTCCGTGAAGGGCAGGGAAAACAACATCAATGTCTAAAGGTTTTCCCCCTGCAACAAAGGCATTTTTCTTTCCTGCCGGAATAATGCTTACAGCCTTGCTTTCGTCTTCTTTGATTGTAAGAATGGCCTTTGAGTCCTTGCAGATTCTTTCGTATTCAGATTCCGGTTGAAGGTACCATTTTCCATCCTTACCAATTCCGATTAAAATTACCTTATTTTCTTTTTTAATATTACTTGCAATTGCTGCTGCCGAAATAAGGCTTACTTCGTGTTCACCTGAACGGCCTCCGTATATTACTGCGATATTCATGAATTTTTAGCCTCCCTAAAATCCTAGCTCTTTTAGAGCTTTTTTTGCCTCGCTGATTTCATCATAAGGCATTGTATGGTCTTTATAAATAATGCTGTTTTCATGAGACTTTCCCAGAAGAAGAACAATGTCACCCTTCTGCGCCATTTTGAAAGTCTCTCTGATTGCCTGAGGTCTGTCATGAATGATAAAAAGATTTTCACCCATGACCTTGCCTTCTTTTTCAGCTCCTTCTGCAATCATTTTAAGAAGCTCAACTGGATCTTCGCCGCGAGGATCTTCGTCTGCAAGAACAATTGTGTCGCAGAAGCGTGCTGCAATTTGTCCCTGAAGAGGACGTTTTGTGAGGTCGCGCTCACCGCCGCTTCCGAATAGGGCAAAAATGCGGCCGGTGCAGCGTTTGCGTAACGGCGGGAAAATTGTCTCGAAGCTTGAAGGGGTGTGTGCATAGTCCACAATCAGTTCGAAAGGCTGGCCCTCGTCAATTACAGTCATGCGGCCTTTAATAGGTGTCAGCTGAGGAATGAGCGCCGCAAGCTCTTCAAATGTGCGGCCAGTAACGCTGCTCACTGCTGTTATACAGGCCATTAGGTTGTAGGCGTTGAATGCGCCGGGAAGTGAAGCTTTTACGCTGAAGTGGCTGCGAGGTCTCGGCTGCACAGGATCGTAATTATCCGGATAAAGTGCAGACTCTCCATCAGCATCAACATCAAAAGTGAGGCCGTAAGTTGCTGCTGCAATATTACGCGCCGTCATATAGCGAAGGTTATCTGGAATTGGTGGGAGCGGTGTAGCATTGCTTCCGCTTTCTGCAGCAGCCTTTCCAGCTTTTCCTTCAGTAGTAAAACCATAAACCGGCTGTTTTGTAGCTTCAATAAAATAAGCTGCAGATGGGTCTTCAAGATTTACAATTCCAATAGAATTAATTTTCTGCTTTATACCTGCAATTGTTTTATTGTGGTTGTGTTTATCTAGTGAACGGAATAGATTTGCTTTGTCTGAGCGGTAAGTTTCAAAATTCTTATGGAACTCTAAGTGTTCCAGTGTTACATTCATAAACACACCGCAGTCAAAAAGAATGTTTCCGCATCGGTTAAGTTTTGTAGAAAGTCCATGAGATGAAGTTTCTACTACTGCATACTTACAGCCGTTTTCAAGCATTTCATTCAAATGATGCTGAATGATTGGTGCTTCCGGAGTGGTCTGATGCTGAGGATTTGGAAGTGCATCTCCGCCAAAGGAATATTCAACAGTTGAAATAAAACCTGCTTTTTCGCCGCATGCACGAAGCAGCTGCCAGATAAAGCTTACAGTGCTGGATTTTCCTTCTGTTCCGGTAACTCCGATTACAATAAGGCGTTCGCTTGGATTGTCGTAAAAACTTGAAGAAAGCGGAGCCATTGCAAAGCGTGCATCTGGGACGTTAATGAGTGCCGGAGCAAATTTGTGAGTGTCATCAGAAATTGCATTATCAATTGTGCGCTTAATGATTGCTTCTGCAACGTCTTTTTTCTGAGAAGGGGTTAGCTCGCCTTGAAAAACGACTGCGTTTGCTCCTGCAAGAATGGCCTGCTCAATGTAGTTATTACCATCGGTATGAGTACCGGGAAGGGCAAAAAATAACGAATCTTGTGTTACTTCACGAGAATCAAATACAAGATTCGAAATCCGTATATTATTTATTTCAGATAAATCTGTAATCTTACTTCCGTCGGCTGCTACAACTGTATTCTGAAAAGCCGGCAGAATTTGCGAAAGTTGTTTTGTCATTCTTCCATTATATATGTTTGCGAGGAAATGGAAAAGTGTTATAATGCACATATGTTTGAAGTAAGAGTTACTGCGGATTTTGCAGCCGCACATTTTTTAAGAGATTACAACGGCAAGTGTGAGAATCTCCACGGCCATAATTATAAAGTTTATGCTCACGTAAAAGGTCCTGAATTGAACGAGGGCGGCATGCTGATGGATTTCAGTAAGCTGAAGGCTGCTTTACGTCAGGTTTGCAAACAGTTAGATCATACTAACTTAAATGATATGCCTGTATTCGACCAGAATCCGAGTGCTGAACGAATTGCAATGTACATTTACAACGGAATTATAGAAAACTTGAAAAAAGAAGGACTGGATTTATCTTACCAGAAGGATAAGAAAACTCCAGCCCTTTATGCAGTTGATGTTTTTGAAACTGAAACAAGTCGGGCGCGATACCGCGTTGACTGTTGATTACATTCTCATCGGAACGCCCATAGTATTCAATTCGTCTTTTATCTGACCAACAGTGTAAGTTCCATTGTGCACCATGCTGGCTACAAGAGCTGCGTCGGCCTTACCTTCTGTGAGGGCAGCTGCCAGATGAGCTGGAGTACCGCCTCCGCCGCTTGCAATTACAGGAACCGGAACATTTTCGGAAATAAGGCGGGTGAGTTCGATGTCGTAGCCGTTTTTAGTTCCGTCTGCATCCATTGAGTTCAAAACAATTTCGCCGGCTCCAAGTTCAACGCCGCGCTTTGCCCATTCAAGAGCATCCAGGCCTGTGTCTACGCGGCCACCGTTGATTGTTGTGCCAAAGCCGCTTGGTTTTGTAGGGTCGCGTCGAACGTCCATTCCAAGAACAATGGACTGGCTTCCAAAAACCTTTGCGCCTTCTGTAATAAGGCCAGGGTTACGCACAGCCTGTGAGTTCAAAGAAACCTTTTCCGCACCCGCAAGAATAGTTGAGCGGATATCTTCGATTGTACCAATACCGCCACCAACGCAGAAGGGAATGAAAACCTGCTGGGCAACACGGGAAATTAAATCCAGAATAGGACCACGGCCACGAGCAGATGCGATGATATCATAAAATACCAGCTCGTCTACACCCTGGCGGTAATATTCTGCGGCCATTTCAACCGGGTCGCCGATGTCTATATTATTCTGAAACTTTACACCTTTTGTGGTGCGTCCATCTTTTACGTCTAGACAAATTATAATTCGTTTTTTTAACATTCTATCTCCCAACGTCATGCTGAACTTGTTTCAGCATCTTTTTAATAGACCCCGAAACAAGTTCGGGGTGACGGTGTTTTTATAACTTACAGAAATTCTCAATAATCTTAAGTCCAGTCACTCCACTTTTTTCCGGGTGGAACTGGCAGGCAAAAACATTTCCTTTCTGAATTACAGCAGGAACTTTAATTCCGTATTCTGCGTATGCCTTTACTACCGAACGGTCGTTAGGACAAATCACAAAGGAATGAACAAAGTAAACATCAGAATCATTTTTAATTCCCGCCAGAATAGGGCAGTCACCGTTTTCAAATGTGATGTTATTCCAGCCCATATGGGGAACCTTGATTTTGTCTTCCTTCAGCTTAGGCTCAATTGTATAAAAATGTTTGATTTCGCCTTCTACAAGCCCAAGACATGTTGCATCGCCTTCTTCTGAATGCTCAAAAATAATCTGAGAACCAACGCAGATTCCAAGCAAAGGCTTTCCGCCAGCAACCTGCTCGCGTACAAATACATCAAAGCCGCTTTTTTTCAATTCTGCCATAGCGTAGGAATCATCACCATCGCCAGGGAACATAAAACGGTCACAGTCTTTCAGTTCAGAAGGATTCTTAGAACGGATATAAGGAATCTTCAGATAGTCTAGAGCTCGCTCCAGACTTGTGATATTTCCCGCATTAAAATCAATAATTCCAACCATGTTTCTAATTATAGAAAAAAATCTCTTTCTTCACAATCACTACAGGTCTTCCGTTTAATAGTCTTTTTTCACTATAATCAATAAAATCAAAAAAAGATGGTTTCGATAGGGCTTCTGGCCTGCTCAACCACCGTAACAGGAGACGCTTATGGACACATTTGCAAACGAAAAAGATTTTAAATTGCTGGAACAAGACAAGTACACTTTTTTTGTTTTGAAACGCATTTTGGGTGGAGACTGCCAGCTTATTCTTTCCGACCATTCGCGGCTCATTATCTGTTTTTCCTGCAGTCCTTTTCCGGTCTGGATCTGGACTGCTGATGATGTAAATGAAGATGAAATGAAGCAGGCTTACCAGCTTGCTATGGAACATGGCTTTTTGGACGGGACTCACAGAATCAATTTAAAATATCCTCTTGCAGAATATTTTATGAAACGTGCTGAAGCAGAAGGGAAAAAATTAGAGATTCTTACAAATATGTTTGCTTATGATTGCCCCAAGCTTGTGGAGGCCCCGACTCCTACCGACGGCTACTTTGCCCTTTGTGTTGAAGAAGAAAGGGAAGAACTTGCAGAGTTTATGGATTTGATGCATCGTGAAATTGGTTTTGACCAGCAGGAAAGAAGTAAGTATCTTGTAAATGCAGATGAAGCGATAAAAGGGAATGGAACTTTTTTCTGGAAGAATAAAGACGGAAAGAATGTTGCAAGCTGCGATTACAGACCTAACGGTGAACTGGCAAGTATCGGCCTTGTATTTACAAGACCGGAATACCGCCGTCACCATTACGCTGAAAATCTTGTTTATCAGGTGGCAAAAATCGCAAAGGAAAAAGGATTTCTTCCAATGCTTTATACTGATGCCGATTACAAAGCCTCAAATGCCTGCTACGAAAAAATTGGTTTTATTCTTCGTGGCAAGCTTTGTACAATCGGCAACCCGGATCATTACGAGTAGATTGCTTCGTCGCATTCGCTCCTCGCAATGACGATGATTAATCAAAAGTAAATTTGTCGAACTCTGCGATTATTTCTTTTGATGAAGAAAGGAACTCAAAGTAAATAGCCCGCTTACCGATTACTCCAGAAGTGAGCGGTGCTGTTGCCTGTTTGTCGCCTTTCTTCATATTGAAGCAGGCAATCTCTTTTCCTTTATAATTGTCCAGTCGCACTTTTACTGTCAAATCTTCCTTAGCAAGAATATCAGCTGTTACAGTTTTTGGAGTATTGTTTCCAAACTGCAGATAGCGGAAGCCAACAGTAAGACCATTTGTAATATCAACAATCGGAGAACTTACATTATCATCCTTTTCGTAAACAGGCT
>CAMNBC010000064.1 GCA_946532115.1 uncultured Treponema sp. | reverse complement strand
CAAAAACTATCTCCAAGGCGGTTGAAGATATTCTCATTCATGAAAAGGCTGATGCCGATGCAAATGCCGCTATGGAACTGGATGTGCTTAAGAAAGAGGCGAACCTGTTTAATCCTAAGGAACGCCATAAGCTGATAAAAGCACTTACCGCCGAAATGTCTGCCTGCGCCGACAGAATGGAATACGAGCAGGCAGCTGCGCTTCGTGACCAGATAAGGGATATTGAAGCGACTTATGGTAAGTGATTAATTCACGAGGGGCGTTACGGGGCGAGCCCCGTTAGAAGGGGTAGGGCGCAACAGCGTGCGCCCGAGGGGAAGGCTTTCCCCCTCTTAAATCTTTTTGACTCCGTCGCCGGTTTCACAAACAAAGAAACCTGCCTTGTAGCCGATTTCTTTTTCATAAGTTGCTTGAACGTTATCAATGAATGAATCGAGTTTGTCTTTATGAACAAGAGCAATGGCACAGCCGCCAAAGCCGGCGCCGGTCATTCGCGCTCCAAGACAACCTTCCTGTTTTTGTGAGGTCTCTGCCAGGGTGTCGAGCTCAATACCAGTTACTTCGTAATCTTCTTTCAAAGACTTGTGGCTGGCATTCAAAAGCTGCCCCAGTTTTACGAGGTTCCCTTCTTTAAGAGTTTCCGCCGCATCCACAACCCGCTGATTTTCCAGAATACAGTGGCGCGCCCTCTTATTCAAAATCGGATCAGTAACAAATGCCGAGCACTTTTCCCAATCTGCCGGAGCCAGCTCACACAATGCTTTTACCTTTACTCCATTATCCTGCAAAATTTTCAATGCCTGCTCACACTGTCCGCGGCGTTCGTTGTATTTCGAGTCAGCGAGCTTGCGCACCTTGTTAGTATTCATAACCACAAAGCGGTAATCTCCCAGTTCAAGAGGTACATACTCATATTCAAGCGTATTACAATCAAGGAGTTCAGCATAATTTTTCTTTCCGGTTGCAATAATGAATTGATCCATAATGCCGCATTTTACATTCATAAAGTTGTGTTCGCTCAACTGGCCAAGCTTTGCAATCTCAACACGGTCCAGGTTAAAACCAAAGGTATCAATCACAGCGTAAGCAAAGCCACATTCCAGAGCGGACGAAGAAGAAATTCCGCCGCCAGCCGGAATATTAGAAGCCATCAGAATTTCAAAACCGCAGTCAAATTTAAAACCGCGCTCTTTGAGCTGCTGCAGAATTCCATTGAGGTAATTTGCATAATCATTTGACTTGTCAAAAACAAAGGTCTGATTAATATCAAATTCATAGCTGCCTGGGAAGCGGGCATCATTGTATAAAATCTTTGAGTCGCTGCGTTTTCTGATTGCGATATAAAGATATCTGTTAATGCTTGCAGGAAAAACCTTTCCGCCATTGTAATCGATATGTTCACCAATAATGTTGATTCTGGCTGGTGAAGAATAAAGTTTTACATCTGCTTCATTTCCGCCATACAACTTTATGAAAGCTTCTTTGAGTTCCTGAGGAGTATATTCCTTTGAGGTTAAATTATCTGTCATTTGTGATTTCTCCATTTATATCTAATATTAGATAATATTTTCTTTAAAATAAATATCAATAGGCATGTCGATTCTTGAAGGTATATCTTGATGCAGCATAAGCGCCTGATATAATTTGTGTACAGCATCTGCACCCTGCTGTTCCGGTCTTTGTCCGATAATACAGTCTATTGTACCATCAAGAAGACCTTCTCTATTCTGTTCAACTAAATCATATCCGATTACAGTAACTCGACTTTTTAATCCCTGATCTGCAATAAAATATGACATGAGGTTTACTTCTGCATGCGGAACGAAAATGCCTTTTATATCATTGTGTTTTTCAAAAAGGTTTTGCATAAAACTATAAAAGCCTGAATCAGAAAAATCAGTATATAGCTCATCAAGAACAACAGAGTTTGCATCTTTTTGAATATATTCTGTGAAGCCACGAATTCTTTCGCGTAAGTTATATCCGGATGGATACATTCTTATGCAGGCAAAGGTTCCGCTTCCCTGGAACATTCTCATTATTCTTCCGGCACAGTAACCGCCTTTGTACGGATTCTGGGCAATTGTTAAAAGTGGTAGAGTTGTTCCGAGCGGAGTATCAATATAAACATATGGTTTGCCATTGAGTTTTGAAACTATTTCCATGTGTTCTTCTGGTGCTACCGGTGTGGTAATTAATGCATCGATTATTTTATCTGGATTTTCAAAAAATTGATGGCTTTTAATAAATGCATCACCTGCAATCATTCGATCAAAGGAAACGAATTTCAATTCAATTTTAAAAGGCATTAACTGTTCAACACCTTGAAGCATTCCGTCATAAAGAGCTTTATAATAGCCGCAGCCGCTTTCAAGAGTTGGTAAAAGAACTCCAATTACAAAAGGTTTATTGCTTTTTAGCTGTCTCGCTATTGGATTTGGTTGATAACCATATTCATCGATGATTGACTGAATGAGTTTCTTTGTTTTTTCAGATACTCCCTTGCGATTATGGATTACTCTATCGACAGTTCCAATCGAAACATGGGCGTATTCTGCTATTTCAACTAAAGTCATATAATTATACTCTTCTCGTGCTCGTACACGTTATACGATAGCAGAACTTCTCTTAAAAATCAAATATTTTTGTTATAAAAAGGGGTGTTTTTAGCCCAGGAGTGCCAAAAATAGGTAAAAATACTGAAAAATTTGAAAAAAAATTTGACAACAAGAATATTCGGGTTTATAAATGAATTGTAGCGTTATCGTACACGGTAACAATCAGGAGGAAAAAGAATATGAAAAAAACTGTGTTAGTAATTCTCGGAATTGCTATGTCTATGAGTATGTTATTTGCTGCTCCAAAAGCAAAAAAAGCAAAGAAAGCAAATGTTGCTAACAAAGATAAGCCACTTGTTTTCTTCAACCGTCAGCCATCAGATCCTACAACCGGTGCTATCGATACTTCAGCAATTAAATGGAATGACAAAACATATTATGTTGGTTTTGATGCTGCAGGTGGTGGAGCTGTTCAGGGTAAACTTGTTACAGACTATCTTGCAAGTGCAGATCCTGCAAAAATCGACCGCAATGGCGATGGTATAATTGGTTATGTTCTTTGTATTGGTGATGTTGGACATAACGATTCAAAGGCTCGTACAGAAGGCGTTCGTAAGGCTCTTGGAACATGGAATGGTTCTACAGATCCTACAGTAAAGAAGGAAGGTTCAGTTGTAGTTGGCGGAAAGACATTTAAGGTTGTAGAACTTGAAGGTAAGGCTATGACTGGTACTGATGGTTCTACATGGAATGCAAATGCAGCTACAGAAGCTATGGGTGGATGGGCTACAAAATTTGATAAAGCTATCGACCTTGTACTTTCTAATAATGATGGTATGGCAATGGGATGTCTCCAGGCATCTAACTATCCTGCCGGTGTTCCAATTTTTGGTTATGATGCAAACGCAGATGCTGTAGAAGCAATTGGTGCCGGAAAACTCTTTGGTACTGTTTCTCAGAACGTAGATGCACAGGCTGCCGGAACTCTCCAGGTTATCCGCAACCTCCTCGACGGACTCACAGGTGCTGATGTATATACAAAAGGTTTCTCTGTTCCAGATCAGTATGGTAACAAGATTACTCCAGAAGTTCAGTACAAGGCTGATCAGCGCGGACTTTTCGCACTTAATGGTCCTGTAGATCCATCTAACTGGAAGTCATACACAGAAGGAAACCGCGATGCTGGAATCAAGCAGACAAAGGCAGAAAAGAAGAAGGTTCTCCTTACAATTTATAACTCTGCAGATAACTTCCTTTCTTCAAGCTATCTCCCTGCTTTGAGATACTATGCTCCACTTATGGGTATTGATCTTACTGTAGTACAGGGTGACGGTCAGTCAGAAGCAAGCTGTCTTGATAAGTTTACAAACCTTAAGAACTATGATGCTTTTGCTGTAAACATGGTTAAGACAAACTCTGCTGCAGATTACACAGATAAACTTAAGTACTAACAAGTTTGCCTGAGAATACAGGCTTCAGGGGGTGTCTCATTAAAATCAGGCACCCCTTTTTTGTTAGGTGTATTAAAAAAACTGCGGTATAATGGAAATTGATATGAATGATACAGTGCTTGAAATAAAAAATCTTTCAAAATCCTTTGCAAAAAATACTGTTCTGAACGGAATCAATCTTTCTGTTAAAAAAGGCTCAGTAATGGGACTTATGGGAGAGAATGGTGCAGGCAAATCAACAATGATGAAATGTCTGTTTGGTATTTATGCAAAAGATGAAGGGCAGATTTCTTTACTCGGAAAACCTATTGATTTTAAGAGTCCAAAAGAAGCTCTTGAAAGCGGAATTGCAATGGTTCATCAGGAATTGAACCAGTGTCTTGACCGTACTGTTACCGATAATCTTTTTCTTGGAAGATATCCAAAAAGATTTGGTGTTATTGATGAAGCAAAAATGGAACGCGAAAGCAATAAACTTTTTTCTTCATTAAATATGAATATTAACTGCAGAACCATTATGAGAACTATGTCTGTTTCGCAAAGGCAGATGGTAGAAATTGCAAAGGCGGTTTCTTACGATGCCAAGTTGATTGTTCTTGATGAACCGACATCTTCTCTTACAGAAAATGAAATTAAAAAATTGTTTTCTATTGTAAATGATTTGAAGAGCAAGGGAGTTTCCTTTGTTTACATTTCTCATAAGATGGATGAGGTTTTTGAAATCTGTGATGAAGTTTCGGTTCTTCGGGATGGAAACATGGTTTTGACAAAGCCAATTAAAGATACGAATATGAACGAGCTTATTTCTGCAATGGTTGGACGCTCATTGGATAAGCGCTTCCCGGATGTAGATAATAATCCGGGTGATATATATCTTGAAGTTAAAAATCTTACAACAAAATATGAGCCGGTACTCGAAGATATTTCCTTCTCTGTTAAGAAGGGGGAAATCTTTGGATTGTATGGACTTGTTGGAGCTGGACGCAGTGAATTACTAGAGTCGCTTTTTGGGGTTCGTACAATTGCATCCGGTGAAATTGTGCTGAATGGTAAATCGCTGCGCTTTATGAGCAGTAAAGATGCAATGGCCTATAACTTTGCTCTTGTAACTGAAGAGCGAAAACTGAATGGAATGTTTGGTAAAGATACCATTAAGTTTAATACGGTCATTACAAATCTTACAAATTACAAAACTTATGGAATCCTCTCTGAGCGTAAGATGGCTGAAGCGGCAAACCGTGAAGTAAAGCAGATGCATACTAAGTGTACTTCAATCGAAGAAAATATTTCAGCACTATCGGGTGGAAATCAGCAGAAGGTAATCATTGGAAAATGGATGGAACGTAAGCCTGATATCTTCCTTATGGATGAGCCTACTCGCGGTATTGATGTTGGTGCTAAATATGAAATCTATCAGTTGATTATAAAAATGGCAAAAGAGGGTAAGACTATTATTGTAGTCTCAAGCGAAATGCCTGAGATTCTTGGTATTACAAACCGCATTGCTGTTATGTCTAATCATCGTCTGGCTGGAATTGTAAATACAAAAGAAACTAATCAGGAAGAGCTTTTGCGCCTTTCTGCTAAATACTTATAATGTGTGGAGAAGTAGAATATGGCAGATTTTAATGAAGAAATAGAACAGATGCAGACAGAAAGCCTCAAACAATTGGAAAATGATATTGCTTCAAAAAGCGTAAAACCGCTTGAAGAAGACGCTGTGCTTCAAAAATATAGTGAGCGACTTGAAGAACTTCGTAAGGCAGGTAATAAAAAGGAAGCCTCAGAGCTTTCTAAAAAAGCCGTAGCCTATGCAAATATTGTTTCTGAGGCTTATATTAAGCAGGTAAACGCAGAGCAGTCTGCACTGGAAGAAAAGTGTAAGGCTGACTATAAAAAACGCGTAGGTGGAATTAAAGGCGAAACAAAGGAAAGAATTTCAAGACTTACTTCTAAAGAAGAAATCAACATTGCAAAGTATGAAGGAAAGTCTGCTCTCTTTGATGCTAAAAACAAATATCTTGCTGAAATTGGAAGATACAGAAGTACAAAAAATCAGGCTTATATTGACCATGTAATGTATAACCGTGCGCTTCGTGATGGAAAAACAAACTTTAAAGAAAACATCACCATGAACTACAAGAACTACATCAACAATTTTCAGATGTCTAAGTTCATGCTCGAAAATGGACTATACATTGCAATTCTGATTTTCTTTATTGTGTGTGTTATTGTTGCTCCACTTACTGGAAATGGACAGCTTCTTTCACTTCCTAATATTCTTACAATTCTTGAGCAGTCTTCAACCCGTATGTTTTATGCACTTGGAGTTGCGGGGCTTATTCTTATTGCCGGTACCGATCTTAGTGTCTGCCGAATGGTTGCGCTTGGTTCTGTAACAACAGGCTTGATTCTGCATCCTACAAAAAATATTGTTTCTTTCTTTGGAATGGAGCCATGGGATTTTACCGGACTTCCAATGGGGGGGCGACTTGTGCTTGCTCTGTGTCTTTCAATAGCTCTTTGTGTAATGTTCAGCTGCTTCTCAGGCTTTTTTACTGCAAAGTTTAAGATTCATCCTTTTATTTCAACTCTTTCGGCTCAGCTGATTATTTATGGACTTCTGTTTTTTGGAACCAGTGGTACTCCGGTTGGTTCTATTGATCCAAAAATTAAGGATTTTATTGGTGGCCGCTGGGAGCTCTTTTATTTTGACGGAGATTTAATAACCTTCCCTAAACTGATTATTCCTGCAATTATAGCAATTTTTGTTGCATGGTTTATCTGGAATAAAACTACTTTTGGTAAGAATATGTATGCAGTTGGTGGAAATGCTGAAGCTGCTGCTGTAAGTGGTATTAATGTATTTGCTGTAACAATGGGCATCTTTATTATGGCAGGTATTTTCTACGGCTGTGGGGCTTTCCTTGAAGCTTTCCGTGCAAATGCAAGTGCTGGAACAGGACAGGGCTTTGAGCTTGATGCAATTGCGGCCTGCGTTGTTGGTGGTATTTCGTTTAATGGTGGTATCGGTAAAATTCGTGGTGCTGTGATAGGTGTAATCATCTTTACTGGTCTTACATATTGTTTGACCTTCCTTGGAATTGATACAAACCTTCAGTTCGTATTCAAGGGGTTTATCATTATTGCGGCAGTAGCACTTGATAGTGTGAAATATCTAAAAAGAAAATAAAAAAGACTTCCTCTTGTAAATGGGCCAGTGGTTTTTACGATATTTCCACTGGTCCTTTTTTTTGGTGGTTATAGTTTTAATTTTGCGAAATTCATTTTTCAGCAATTGACTTTTTTTTTGAATTTGTATATTCTTTCTAAACTATTGTAATTTGCGTGGGAAAATTGTTTTAATATAAGGAAGGATAAAGATATGTCTAGAATGTGTGATGTTTGCGGAAAAGGCGTTATGTCTGGTAATAAAGTTAGTAAGTCTATGAACCATACTCGCAGAACATGGAGACCTAACCTCCACAGCGTAAAGGCTGTTCTTCCTAACGGAACAGTTAGAACTATCAAGGTTTGCTCTAGCTGTCTTAGCAGTGGATACATTGAGAAGAAAGTAAGAGTTCCAAAGACTGCAGAAGTAGCTCAGAACTAAGTTTCGTTTTGAACCGCGAAAAACCCCGTTGGAAATGCCAGCGGGGTTATTTTTTTTTAACTTTCTATAACAAGTCCATCGTATGCCGGAAGTAAAGTTTTTACTTTTGCGAGATCCGGGAAGTCTGCCTTGTGTTCTTTCATATAAGCGGCAGTTTCATCATGAGAACTGTTGTGTGTAAGGTGTGTAAACCAGATGTGGTCGCCACCAATTTTTGCCGAAATTTCCAGTGCCTGCAAAAAATTAAAGTGTGTGCTGTGTTCTTTTATACGTAATCCGTCTATTACAAGGTGAACAAGTCTGCCCGCCTGTTTATGAATCAGCTCAATAGAATCTTCGCTTATGAAATTGCAGTCTGTAAGATAGGCAATTGATTTCTGTTCCGGTGTTCCTGCATTTTCTGTGAGCAGCCAGCCCGTGGTTTCAAGTGAACCATGCATCATTGGAATTGGCGTAATTATATTATTTCCAAGTGTGAACGGTTCTTTTGCTTCGTGGAGGCTGATTTTTGCATGTCCGCCGCCTTCTGCTTTTTCACTGAACAGATATCCAAAGCTGTATTTAAGATGTTCTGCCGCACTGTGATTTGTATAAATCGGAATAGGAGGCTTATCATATTTTTCGTTTAAAGGATTTTCAGGTTTGTTTGACATAATGCAGGAAAAATTTCGTAAGTCATCAATTCCGTGCAGATGGTCTGCATGACTATGCGTCAGCAAAACCGTATCTATTTCACGAATGTTTTCGCGCAAAGCCTGTTCTCGAAAATCCGGCCCAATATCAATTAAAATATATTTTCCGTCATTTGTCTGAATGTAAGCTGCACTTCGCAGTCTCTTGTTATGCGGATCTTTAGATTTGCATACTGCACAGTCGCATGCAATAACAGGAACTCCATGGCTTGTGCCGGTTCCTAAAAATGTTAATTTCATAAATTCAGTATAGCAGAAATAAGCATCTGTTGCGAGAATGACATTTTGTATACATATCAATTGGTTAGTCGTGCCAAACAGTCAGAATGCCTTTTATTCCCCCTAATTTACAGATTTATCTTTTTGCACTAAAATACCCCTCGTGGATTTTAGGACTAATAATATTATAGAAGAATATTTGACCGAGCAGCTAGATGTTTTTACAGCGGACGATTTTTATAAATACTTAAAATCAAAGGGTGTAAAAATAAGTAAGTCGGATGCTGCAGAAATACTCCATGTTTCAGAATTTGTTTTTTCTCTTGTAAATAATGAGTTTGTAACTAAGGCTGGAGTGTTTACAGGCCGCTGGTTTAGTTTTAAGCCAAGCCGCGAAGAGGTTGAAAACGGATTTATTATTATTGGTCACCGATGTATGCCGTTTGTGAATCCAGATATTCCGCCTGATGCTATCAGCGTTATGTCTGATGGAAAGATTGTTGAAAGTGGTTCGCAGACTGTTTCCATGAATCTTGCGATGGATACCTTTGCTCTTTACGGGGAAGGGTATATTCTTCCATATATATTTAATGATAAAAACAACAAAACTCTTGCATTAAGTTCTGTTCAATATTCTATGCCGCAGGAAATTCAGCTTACTGCGTGGCCGTTGGAAAAAATCAGCGGCGGCGAAAAGTTTAAGTACGGCGATCGTATTTTGTGCCGAGTTATCAACTGGAGCGATGGTGTTGTTGAAATGCGTGCTCAGAACAGCGGGCTTTCGGAATTTGTGATTTCTGATGAAGCTGTTCAGCGCGAAGAATGGTACACTCATTTTGAAAACGGGCTGCTTGAAAGTTTTGACAGACACGGGCCTGCTTCTTCCATAGAAGAGCAGCTTTCGTTTTTGTTCCTTGAAAATCAGGAGCAGTTATGTATCCGCAACTGTGGTTCAATAGAAGAGTTTTTAGCTCATACTACAAAAATTGGTTTTGAGCCGTATGGTGTAGAATCAAGAATCTGGCGAAAGGGAGAAACTGTTCCATATACTGGTAAATGGAACGGAATGGATTTTGAACGTGGAGCTCTTCTTTCTGATATGGCTCTTACTCTGACTCCTCGTGTTATTGATGCAATTCTTGAAGACCGTATTTATGATAAAAAATGCGGTAAAAAGCAGGTTTCTGATGATTTTGAAGATGTAATCAAAACAATCTTTCCGAACATGGCAATGATTTCTCCTGAAGAGCGGCGCCTTGTATTATTGAATATAGAAAAGCGTAATGATATACTTGAAAAGATGTATAATC
>CAMNBC010000063.1 GCA_946532115.1 uncultured Treponema sp. | reverse complement strand
TTTATAAACTTACTGCGTGTGGAGAAATTGAGAAAAAGACAGACTAGATGCTGAATCAAGTTCAGCATGACGTCATCCCGAAACAAGTTCAGCATGACGTCATCCCGAACTTGTTTCGGGATCTATAATATAAAACTATGAAAAAAGAAGAAAAACAACTTATTTTTAGCCTTCTCAAAACTGCGGATGCATATGAATGCAGATACACACGGGAAAAATTTGCAGGAGAGCCGGTCTTTACGGATGATGTTGAAGAGAAAGTACAGATGTCCGGGTCAAGCCCGAACATGACAAATAATGCAAGTACGAACATGACACAAGGGTCAAGCCCGAACATGACAAACACACAGGCAGATGTGTCATTCCCTAGCTTGACCAGGGAATCTGCACAGGACAACACCGTGCCGAATCCCGACACGACAAATAATGCCGGAGGGCTTTCTCTTGATGAACTTAATGCTAAGATTCTGCGCTGTACACGTTGCGGGTTAGCACGTACACGAAATAATGTTGTTCCTGGAATGGGCGTACAAAATCCTGAAGTTCTTGTGGTGGGAGAAGGTCCCGGCCACGACGAGGATATGCAGGGACTGCCTTTTGTTGGTAAAGCTGGTATTCTTCTTGACCGTATGCTTGCTGCAATCGGACTTGACCGTAAGACAAACTGTTATATTGCAAACATTGTAAAATGTCGTCCGCCGGAAAATCGTAATCCTTTACCTGATGAACAGGCTGCCTGTTTTAGTTTTCTTGAAGCACAGATTCATATTCTAAAGCCAAAGATGATTTTGTGTATGGGAAAAATTGCAATTGAAAAAATTACAGGGCAACACATTTCTATTAATGCACAGCACGGAGAATTCTTTGAATACAACGGCATTCCAGTTATGCCAACTTACCATCCGAGTGCTCTTTTGAGAAACGAAGAATTAAAGCGTCCGGCCTGGGAAGACCTTAAAAAATTCAAACGTCGTCTTGATGAGATAAACAATAACTAACGGTAGTTATTTATGCAGTATCTGGAAGTTATACTGAATCTTCCTGTAAACCAGGGATTTACTTATTCTTATATTCCTCCTGAAAAAGAAAAGCCGGAACTTGTTCCTGAAATTGGAAAACGAGCTGAAATTATGTTCGGCAATAAAAAGACACAGGGATTCATTATTAACATACAGGATATAATTCCGGCAAACTGCCCTGTAGAACCAGGAAAAATTAAACCAATAAAACGCGTAATAGACAAAGAACCTCTTTTTGGAAAAGAACTTATTGAAATGGCACAGTGGGTTTCGCGCTATTATCTTTGTACACTCGGTGAAGCTGTGTTTTCTATGATTCCAAGCGGAAGACGAGATTCCAGTGCCGGTGGTTTTGGATTTGAAGAGGAAGTTGGAGAGAAGAAGAGGAACGAATTGTCCACTGAACAGGCACAGGCGGTTGATGAGATTTTAAGTGCCAGTGGAAAATCTTCCTTATTCCACTACCTCTACGGACCAACCGGGTCGGGTAAAACAGAAGTTTTCCTTTCACTTGCAGAAAAAATTCTTGAATTGGGAAAAGGCGTAATTTATCTTGTACCTGAAATCGGGCTTACAGGACAGGTTGTAAAAGCTGTTGCTGAACGATTCGGTAATACAGCAGCAGTGTTGCATTCAGGTCTTACACCATCTCAACGGCTTAACGAATGGCACCGGATTATGCATAAAGAAGCACGCGTTGTTGTTGGAGCACGCTCAGCAGTTTTTGCACCGGTACCAGACCTTGGATTAATAATTATTGATGAAGAACATGACGGTTCATATAAATCAGGCAATAATCCACGCTACCATGCAAGGCAGGTAGCAATGCACCGCTGCACAACCTTAAAGATACCGCTTCTTATGGGAAGTGCAACCCCAAGTGTAGAAGCCTGGTATGGAATGCAAAAAGGTTCGATTATCCGCCATACACTTACAAAGAGGCTTGCAGGCGGAGAAATGCCGCATATTTCGTGCATAGACCTCAGTTACTATCCTGGAGACGGATGCATTTCAAAACCACTTGAAGAACAGATTAATAAAACCCTGGAACAAAAACATCAGGCAATATTATTTTTAAACCGCCGTGGATTTACACACTTTTTCCGATGCAACCAGTGCGGCTACGAACTCAAATGCAAAAACTGCTCGGTTCCACTCACCTACCACAAAATAGAAAACCGCCTGCGCTGCCACTACTGCGGCTGGTCAGTTTACCCGCCCGAGAGCTGCCCTCAGTGCGGCTCCTTTGACATCGGCAGTTCCGGCTTCGGCACAGAATTTATAGAGGCAGAGACCCGCGCCAAGTTCCCTAACGCCCGCATAATGCGCCTTGATACAGACATTCTGAAAAACAAAGAAGAACTCCTCACATCTCTTGAGGATTTCCGTCAGGGCAAGTACGACATTCTGCTGGGCACCCAGATGGTTGCAAAGGGACTCAATTTCCCTAACCTTCAGCTGGTGGGAGTTATTCTGGCAGATGCTGGCCTCCATATGCCGGATTTCCGTGCAGGAGAACGAACCTTTTCACTTATTACCCAGGTTGCAGGCCGGGCGGGACGTTACTTTCCGGACGGCAAGGTTATTGTTCAGACCTATAGCCCGGGCCGAGGGCCGGTACTTTATGCATGCCAGAACCGCATAGAAGATTTTTATGGAAGTGAACTCGCAGAGCGAGAGATGCTGGATTTTCCGCCTTTTTCACGACTGCTCCGCCTTGTATTCCGCAGCTTCAACAAAACACTTGCAGCAGAAACCGCACGAGATGCCGTAAAAATCCTTAATGAAGGTTCACCGCGAGGAATGGAAATTATAGGTCCGGCAGAATGTCCAATTGAAAAAATAAATTCCAGCTGGCGATATCAGATTCTTTTAAAAGGCAGTTCAATTATTCCGCTGCAGACAGCAGCACGAAAACTACTTTTTGAATATACGCATAATCAGAATGTTTATATTGAATATGATGTTGATCCGGTGAGTTTATTGTAAAATAAATTTCTCACAGAGCTAAGGAGGTCACAGAGAATTATATATAATAAAAAGGCTCTGTGAACTCTGTGTTCTCTGTGAGAAATTTTATACATGCCTTCTCACACCGTTAAATTTTATTTCGTATAAGAATAGCCCGTTCGGCGGTGCAGTCACACCAGCTTTTGTTCTGTCATGGGCTTCTAAGATTTTTTTCATTGCATCTGCCGGTGCATTTTCTTTATCCAGATTCACAAGAGTTCCTGTAAGAGTTCTCACCATCTTCCATAAAAAAGCATTTGCTTCAATCTCAAATACGAGTAAGTCTTTTCCCCAGCGGTCTTTCTGTAAAAAAAATCTTGCACCGTCTATATAACGGTTATTTGAAACACTGTCGTCTCCACTTGCGGCAAAAGATGAACAGTCCAGCTCTCCCTGCAGGCACTCGCAGTATTTATTCAGACGTTCTAAATCTGGAGTATAGTTTTTTACACGCCAGCAGAAGCGAAGATTATCAGCAGTAACATTACCATTCAAATCTGTAGAAATAAAATACCGGTATACACGGCTTGTTGCCGATTTACGGGCACTAAAATCTTCAGGAACTTCGCGTGCATCGGTAATTCTTACGTCATCCGGCAAAAATGCATTAAGAGCCCTTATATAGTTTTCAGCCGGAATAGAATCAAATGGAGAATAAAAATTTGCAGCCTGGCCTACAGCATGAACTCCGCTGTCTGTGCGACCTGAACCATAAAGAGCAGTTTTTTGTTTATGAACTTTTTCAAGGGCTTTTTCAATTTCTCCCTGAACAGTTCTGTTTGCTTCACCACCAGCTGCATCATCCTGACGCTGCCAGCCGCAAAAATCTGTACCGTCATAAGAAATTGTAAGAAGGATATTTCTAGAACTCATCATCGTTAACTAATTTTGAGAGATTATCATAAAGATTACGTGCATGTTCAAGTAAAGGTCCGGGTTTGTTTTTTGAAGATTTACCCAAACCGAAAATTCTTGCAATAGCAGTTTTTGATTCACTGAGTTTTTTAAGTCTTAGCTGAATGTCTTCCTGCTGACCGTATTTAAATTCAAGCAGACCACACAGATAAATAACTCCATCCCATCCGTAGTTTTTATCAATATCAGGTCCCATATTATTTAATGTAGAACTCTTTTCAACACGTTCTGTTTCATTAATAACAGCCTGTTGATAAAAAAACAATGCCTTTGAATAAAACATTTTGGAAACAATATCATAATTATGACCGGAACAATGCTGATTGATTTCAGCCGCAAGCCATGCAAGTCGCAGGGAAATAATGGCCTTTTTCATTGTAGGCAATGTATAGGCTCCCATATCATCATAAGTTTGCAAGGCAAGATAGTACATTGCAGTTCCATCATAAAGAGTTCTTTCGTGTTTCAGATTATAATATGGGAAAATTTCTTCACAATTTTTATGTCTTTTTTCTGAATGTTCAAAAAGCTTGTCTGCATCTTCAGGATCCATTTTTTCTGTAAAATCATTCCAGAATAAGGCAGTATAACAGTTAGGGCAAACACCAATTTCATAAATTAAAGGATAGATACGGCCAAATTTTACAGAAGGCTCATAAATTCGGTGAAGTTCTTCTGTAAGTCCACCAGCAATCATACGTCCGTTACCACTGCGCATTATTTCGCGTTCAAAGTCTTTTTTACATACAGGACATTTTACTTTGTCTTTTGACCAGTATGAAATACCGACTTTTTTTTCAGGACCTTTTTTTGATGTTGCCATATAACTATCCCCCTATCTATTCATTTCAAGTATTACAAAAGCAACCGCATATTCTTTTTCATGGCTAAGGCTTACAAATGCTTTGCAATCACCAAACCTTTCTTTCATAAAAGAAAGAGCTGCTCCTTCAATATTCAAAAGCGGCTTTCCCTCGCTATCCTTTGTTATATAAACTTCTTTCAAATTAAATCCGCTTATTCCGGTTCCAAGTGCTTTTGAAAAAGCTTCTTTTGCAGCAAAACGTGCTGCATAATGCTGACACTGAGATGCAAGTGTTCCGGAAAATCCGCATTCTTTTTCATTAAAGAACCGCTCAATCATATTCGGATCTTTCACCCATTTTTCAAAACGGCGGACTTCTGCAATATCAGTTCCAATTCCAGCAATCATTATTCTTCTTCCTCTGAAGAAGTTTCTTCATATTCTTCTCCAGGCTTTCGAACAATTGTTACAGTTAATACGTCGTCAGATTTTTCGATTAACTGAAGATTTGCCGGAATTACATATTTGAGAGGTACCTCATAAGTACCAACATCCTTAATATCATAAAGATTTAGTTGAACCGTATGGCGCGAAAGAATATAATTTTCAAGAATCGGCATTGCTCCAGAAAGTTTTATAGAAACATCAGGTAAAGGTTCTGAAAGTTCTAAGGAAGAATCAAGATACAATACTTCAACCTTAACTGAATTATATTCTTTTTCCATTGTTTTAGGTTTTACGGAAACTTCAGCCTTAAAAGGACCTTCATCTACTACAGTAAGAAGTTTATTCAACTGCTGATAAGAAGTTTCAGTAGAAAAATTAGTTTCTGCATTTGAAACATTTACACGTGTTGTATAAATCTGCTCTGTTGCCATCAATATAGATTCAGGTCCCGTAATTTCTATAGTTGAAGGACTCATTAAAATTGTATCAATTTCATAACCGTGAGCAACTTCACCAACAACAGAAGGTGTAAGAGGAACATATTTTATTGCCTTTCGGTCTACTTCAATTGAAACTGTATCATCCTTAAGTTTTACTTCAAACGGATCATATTCCATAAGACTTTCTGCAAGCGTAATATTTACAGGAAGTGTATAAGTTCCTTTTTGAGTAATATTATCCAGACAAACAGAAGCTGATATATCAGAAGGGAGAACAGATTTAATTGTTTCTTCCCCCGCTCTAATTACAACTGCAACAGATTTTGGTGCATTACCTACATGCATTACAAGTCCATCTTCTATAACCTGAAGAGGTACAACAAAAGTCTTTGACTCAATTACAGAAGCCTGATGAAAGAAATATAAGAAGATTGCAATTATAAGGCACACAGCCTTTGCAGGCCATTTATCGAGGATTTTATCTAGCAAATGTTTTATGCTCATCTACAGTATCCTCCAGTACCTGTGCTTCAGAAGTGATTTCAAGAAGATTTTCAAGAATCTTTCGTACTTCTTCCAGTGAAAGGTCATAATTTAACTTTGAATCATAGGCAAGGCTTAATGCCCCTGTTTCTTCAGAAACTACAAGAACAACTGCATCTGAAACTTCAGAAAGACCAAGCGCAGCACGGTGACGTGTACCAAAGGTCTTTTTGATTGTGTAATTTTCTGATGTAGGAAGGAAGCAGCCTGCGGCAATTAATTTTCCGCCCTGAATAAAACAGGCACCGTCATGAAGCGAAGTGTCTTTTCCAAAAATGGTCATTAATAGGCTCGAAGAAAGATCTGCATTTAAGCGGGTTCCAGTCTGAATGATATTTTCAAGCTGAGTGTGACGCATAAAAACTGCAAGCATACCTCTTTTCTGCTGAGAAAGCATTTCGGCTGCAATTAAAACGGCATCTACATAAGTATGTTTAGAACGAGTACCAAAAGCAAACCATCCGTTCTGACCAATACGGATAAATAATTTTCGGATTTCCGGCTGGAAGATAAGTGCAAAACCAATTACAAGTGCCGGTGCTACAATATTCATAATCCACAGCAGAGTCTGTAATTTTAATAGAACTGCCACACCATAAACGATAACGACGATAAGAAGAGATTTTAACATTTGAACGCCGTTTGTTTTTGAAATAAAGTCATATGCTTTAAACAAAATAAAAGCCATAACGGCTATATCTACAAAAGGCCTGATAAAATCATAAAGATACAAAATTCTGTCGAAACCTAGCATAATTATACCCATAATGTCATCCCGAACTTGTTTCGGGATCTATTAAAAGATGCTGAACCTTGAACTTGTTTCAAGGGCAGCATGACAGTGTTATATTCGAATAATTGAATTAATTATACTATATTATCGGAGATTTTTCATCACATTTAACGTGTCAATTGCAGAAGAAACGTCGTGAACGCGAATAATTTTTGCACCGTTTTGAACAGAAATCATATCTGCAGCAAGAGTTCCCGCCAGTCTGTCTTCGGCAGCACGGCCTGTCATTTCGCCGATACAACGTTTACGAGAAAGAGCCATAAGAACCGGATATCGGCCCGCACAGATAGAAAGAGGGTCACGAATAAGTGCTATATTCTGTTCATAAGTTTTACCAAAACCAATTCCCGGATCAAGAATGATTTTATCTGATGAAACACCATTTGTAAGACAGAACACAGTGCGTTGTCCAAGGAAATCTGAAACATCCTGAGTAGAACCTGGCCCTGAGTGCATTAGAATTACAGAGGCTCCGGTTTTTGCAATAAATTGAGCAGCTTCTTTTGAAGGCTCTGTTTCACAAGCGGCAGTTCCGTCTTCATTTGTTTTTCCGGCTCCGCTAAGTGCTGTAACATCATTCCATATATCTGCACCACAGGCAAAAGCTGTTTTAAAGACCTCGAGTTTTGTTGTATCAACGGAAATTGGAATTGACGACACTTTTCTAACGGCTTTAATTACAGGAACAATTCGGGCAATTTCTTCTTCTACACTTACCGGTGTATAGCCGGGCCGCGTTGATTCGCCGCCTATATCCAGAATGTCTGCACCCTCTTCAATCAGCTGGAGCGCACGTTCTGCGCCGCCGCGGCTTTCTGAATAAAAGGAATCGGGAGTGGCATTTACTATGCCCATAACAAAGGCCGCACGTTCTGTTGCGGCGCGTTTTAAGCCAAACTGTAGTTGCTGCATTCTTTAACCGCCTTTTTTATATGAGACGGTGAAAGACCAGCCATCTCAAGAACTTCTTCTCGTGAACCGTGATTATAGAATTTATCTCCAAAGCCAAGCACTCTGGTATTTTTCATTCCATTTTGTGCAAGAATGCCTGAAAGCCATTCTCCAACCCCGCCTGTAATTACTCCATCTTCTACAAATACAACACCGTAATATTTTGAAGCGAGTTCAACAAAATAAGTTACATCAAAAGGTTTTATAAAACGAAGAAGATAAATGTCGGCATATCCGCCGTCCAGAAGCACAGCACGAACAGCCTTTTGAACTTCGCTGTACATTCCGCCGGTTGCAACAATCAGAATCTTATTTTTCTTAGCTTCAAGTTCTGCTTCGCTGATATTTTCAATAACAAACTCTGTACAAGGAATAAAGATACCCCTTCCAAGTTCTACAGGAGTACTCATCTGAGGTATTTCTGTCGGACAGGTAAGTTTTGGATATCTGATTACCACAGAGGTGCCTTTTTCTACTGCCCATTCAAAACATAATTTAAGGTCAGAAGAACTGCAGACTGTCAAAAGTTCAAGTTCGGGAATCGGGCGGAAAAGAGCAATATCATAAATTCCCTGGTGTGTAACGCCATCGTTTGGAACAGCCCCTGCACGGTCAAGCATAAACACTGCATGAGCTTTTTGCAGTGCTATATCATGAATCATCTGATCTACAGAGCGCTGTATAAAGGTTGAATAAATGCAGACAACCGGAACCTTGCCGCCTTTAGAAAGTCCGCCTGCAAAAGTTACAGCATGTTCTTCTGCAATTCCAACATCAAAAAATCTTTCCGGAAATTTATGAGAAAAAGCAGAAAGCCCTGTTCCCTTTGCCATTGCAGCAGTAATTGCAACGATATCTTTATTTTTTTCACCCTCTTCTACAATCAGATTGCTGAAGGCTTCTGTAAAGCTTTCTGTATCAAATTTTTCTACAGTACCATCACTAATCTGGAATGGGCCGATTCCATGGAATAATTCAGGATTATTTTCTGCCGGGCTGTAGCCTTTTCCTTTTTTTGTAACAACATGAACAACAACAGGTCTGTGAAGTTTGCTTACACGACGAAGTTCGCGTTCAAGAGCTGCTTCATTATGTCCATCAAGAGGCCCAACGTATTCAAAACCTAAATCTACAAAAAGATTATTAGTAAGAAGCAGTCCTTTAAAAGCACGCTTAATTCGGAAAATCAGTTTTTCAAGCGGACGTCCAAGGTAAGGAATTTTATCAATTGCTTTATCTACACGGTAACGGAAAGTCTGATACCCTGCTGTCATAGTAAGTCGGCTTAAATAGCGCGAAACAGAACCCGTGTTATGGTCAATAGACATCTGGTTATCATTTAAAATTACAATTAGATTTTTACAAAGCTGACCCGCATGAGAAAGCCCTTCAAAAGCCATTCCACCGGTAAGTGCGCCATCACCAATTACGGCAATTACTTTTCCAGAATTTCCACTTAGTTCGCGGGCTGTAAGAAGTCCAAGTGCAGAAGAAATTGAAGTTGAAGAATGTCCGTTTATAAAATAATCATGAGGACTTTCATTTTTATTTGTAAAACCAGAAAGCCCGTCTTTTTTTCTGAGAGTTGGAAATTCTTCATAGCGGCCGGTTAAAAGTTTGTGAGTATAGCACTGGTGGCTTACATCCCATATAAAAGCATCATCCGGACTGTTGAAAACGCGGTGCATTGCAATAGTAAGCTCAACAACACCAAGGTTACTGGCAAGATGCCCGCCATTTTTTCCAACAACATTTATAATTGTATTACGGATTTCCTGAGCAAGCTGCTTGAGTTCTTTTTGAGAAAGCTTTTTGATGTCTTCCGGCGAATGAATTTTTGATAGAAGAATTTTAATGCTCCATTAGATAGATTGCCCGGTCAAGCCGGGCAATGACAATTGTGTCATTATCGGGCTTGACCCGATAATCTAAAAAAAAGACCGCGTATAACGCGGTCTTTCAACACATAGTCTCGACCTAAAAACTACTTGCTCTTATGTCGAT
>CAMNBC010000062.1 GCA_946532115.1 uncultured Treponema sp. | reverse complement strand
CAGGAACAGGAACCGGAATATCTACCTCATTTGCAAAAAGAGCCGGCTTAGAACGTTCTTCTTTTGTTCCAACAACAACAAGACCATCCTGAACATTTGCAGGTAATACAATCTTAATGCAATCATCTGTCCAGGAAATATAAGAACTTGCAGTAAGTTTAGCACCCGCAATTTCTACATAGCTCATATCACGCACATCACCAAAATTCTCGCCGTTAATTACAACAAGGTCACCAGGTGAGCCAACAGGAGGAACAATTGAATGAATAACAGGAACAGGCTTGGTTCTATAGTTAAAAACAAAAACCGAACCAAGCACTACCAGAATAACAAAAATGCCGATAATCCAGCGTAACAGCGGGTACCGGCGAAATGAATAACTAAATTTTCCAGAAGAGTCCACTAACGTCTGCCTGATACAAATTCCACAGGAAGCTTAATTTCCGTTGTTACAGGAAAATCTCCCATACCAGGAACTGTAATTTTTATATTAATTGCTTCGTCCTGAAAATCCGGTCTCAACACATCAACATCATTCACATTCTTTGTGAAAGAAGAAACAGCCTTTCTCTTATTTTCAGAAGACAAAACAATACCTTGTATATTACCAGAAACTAATACACTTCTTCCACTATCAAATGAAACATTACTTGCAGATGTTGTTTTTCCTCCTCCAGAAACCGCCGTTATTGGGACAGAAGAAGCTCCAACACCTGCATGTACAGACTGAATTAAAGGAGAATTAATTACAGTAGAAGCAACAGTACCGGTTGACGCCTCACCAGTCTTTGAATCAGAAGTTTTCAATCCTAATGGAAGTACAAGAGCAAGAACAGCAGCCGCAGCAACGCCCGAAGCAACATAACTGATTACCTTAAACGGAGATTTTTGAGAAACCTTACCTACATTACGGCTATATGCCATCTTAATCTGAAGACGCTGAAAACTTTCATCCATAAAATGAGAATCAAGATTCAAGGAATCAGAATCTGCCTTAAACAAAGAACGAAGAGCCTTTAACTGTTCCAGCTCCTTACGGCATTTTTCACAATGAGAAATATGAAGCTCATACTCAGCCTTGTAGTTTTCAGGCAGCTCACCATCGAGGTATACGGAATGAATATCTTTACTCGGGCAAAAAGACATTATCTTCTCCTATAATTTTAACAAGCTGTTCCCTCGCTCTGAAAATACGCACCTTTACATTACCTTCGGTAATTCCCAAAATCCGCCCAATCTCCTTATAATTCAGGTCTGCATACTCCCTGAGCATAAGAACATCCTGCAGATTTGCCGGCAGTTTTTTCAATGCTTCCCTTGCCTTACCCATAGATTCTTTCTTGAGTAAGTCAACTTCCCCAGTATCCGCTTTTCTATGATCCTCATAAAGGACCTTTTCGTAAGCTTTGCGCTCACGTTCTTTACGCTTTATATAATTTATGGATGCATTCTTAACAACACGAATCAACCAGTATTTAGCATCATTTATTGAAGGAAACGTAATTTCCTTTTCATTCGCTTTAATTAGAGAGTCGTGTGCCAGATCTTCTGCAGCCTCTTCATCGTTCACAATTCTGTACGAAACCTTAAAGAGCATCTGCATTGTTGCATCATAAATTTTCTTAAAATCAACCGGATTAGCCGCATTTAAAGCAATGTTTTCTTCCTGATGATTCCCTACTATATCTTCAAACACTCTGCCTTCCCAAAAGTTACAACAAAAAAATAACAGGAATTATCCGCGCTTCCACGTAGGACCATTCGGTGTATCAATAATAATAACACCTTTAGCCGCAAGCTGGTTACGAATTTCATCTGCTCTTGCAAAATTCTTAGCTTTTTTAGCTTCAGTTCTTTCAGCAACAAGAGCATCAATTTCTGCCGCTTCAGGATCCCCGGCATGAGCATCTGCAACAGATGCCCCTTCTCCTGCAGAACCACTGTGCAAAGCCTGTTCATCAAGAACATCAAAAGCATTCTTAATTACATCAAGACTCAAAACACTGTCCATTTTCAAAATAGCAGCAAGAGCAGTGCCGGCCTTTACACCACCCTTACCAGCTGCCTCTTTCTGCATGGCAGCCATAGCAACAGGAGTAGCAAGGTCATTAGAAAGCCCTTCCCGGAATTTTGCAACATTTTCAGTTTCACCATCAATTCCACCAAGAACAGCAGCAAAATTCTCGCGTGTAAGGCCAAGCCCTTCTTCAGAATTAGCCTTAGCCAGAAGTTTAGCTACACGGGCATTCAAAGCCGCACGTCCATTTTTAGCAGACTCAAGAGCTTCAAGACTAAATACCAGCTGCTTTCTATAATGACCGCTCAAAAGGAAGAAACGATAATCAAGAGGAGCAAAGCCCTTATCTTTCAAAGAAAAACCTTTATCTTCAGGCAAAGAAGTCTGCAAAGTAATGAAATGACCGCTGGACTTACTCATTTTACCGCCTTCAAGAATCAGGAACTCATTGTGCAACCAATAATCAACCCAAGGCCCCTTAGCGCGCTCAGCCTCATCAAAAGAACCTTCCGACTGAGCAATTTCGTTAGTATGATGAACCGGCACGTGGTCAATACCACCAGTGTGAATATCAAAATGCTTACCAAGATACTTCATACTCATTGCAGAACATTCAATATGCCATCCCGGATAACCGCGTCCCCATGGAGAATCCCAGGTCATAGCCTGATCTTCAAACTTAGATTTAGTAAACCAGAGAACAAAATCTCCGGGGTTACGTTTATTTTCATCAACAACAACAACCTTTCGTTTTCCAGCACCAGCCTTCAGCTCATCAAGGTTCAGATTTGCAAGCTTACCATAATCCGGGAAAGTAGAAATGTCAAAATACAGATTTCCACCAGCCATATAAGTATGGCCCTGAGCTTCAATTTTTTTTATCAGCTCAATCATATCATCAATATGCTCAGTTGCTTTACAGATAACATCCGGATGGCGGATATTTAAAGCATCAATATCCTTCATAAAAGCATCAGTATAATATTGAGCCACTTCAAGAACACTCTGGTGACGCTCAGCTGCAGATTTTTTCATTTTATCTTCACCTTCGTCATTGTCCCCTGTTAAGTGACCAACATCAGTAATATTCATAACATGCTTTACATCATACCCCAGAAACTGCAGAGTCTTATCAAGAATATCCCAGCAAACATAAGCACGAAGATTTCCAACATGTGCATAATTGTAAACCGTAGGACCACATCCATAAAAGCCTGCATGCCCTTCAACAAGCGGCTTAAACTCTTCCATTTTACGTCCCATAGTATTGTATAATCTCAGTGCCATAATTTACCTCTTAATTCAATTATACTATTTTCCCCCCTCTTAAACAACAAGCATAAAAATTTAACCTCATTGCCAGGAGCGTAGTGACGAAGCATTCTATTCCCATTATAATGAAATCATGATTGAATTCCTTATCTCCATGCTAAAAGTTGCAAAAATTCCCTACAGCGAAAACGAACCGCTTGCACCAAAATCAACATTCAAAGTAGGCGGCACAGCAAGACTTTTTATATCACCACAAAATCCGGAACAGTTTGAACGCATTCTTGCAGCAATTCGTACAACAGAATTACCATTTTTTGTAACCGGCGGCGGAAGTAATGTAGTTTTTCCAGACGGAACATACAAAGGAGTAATAATTTCAACCCAGGGAATCAAAGAAATCTTTTTCGACCCAGATGATACTGCAGCAGACAGTCCTGATTCAGCCCTCGTAACCTGTCAATGCGGAGTCCCAATGGCTGCATTCGTAGACTTTTGTACACGCAAAAATCTTACCGGTGCAGAACAATTTGCAGGCCTGCCAGGAACCGTAGGAGGTGCCGTTTACATGAACGCACGCTGCTTCAACCGCTCAATCAGCGACATCTTATATTCTACAACCCATATAGAATTTGACAGCAAAACAGACAAACAAATAAACCTGCCATTCAATGCCGCAGACTGGGATTATAAAAAATCACCTTTTCAAAAATCAAATGGAAGCACCGTCGAAGCACGCTATATCACTCAGGCTACCTTCAAATTAACCCGAGCCGCGCCCGCCACCCACGACCAGATAGTCGCAAACTGCAAAAAATACATAGCAGAACGTATAGATAAAGGCCACTTTAAATACCCAAGTGCCGGCAGTGTTTTTAAAAATAATCACAAGTTTGGTGCTCCGTCAGGAAAACTGATCGACGAATGCGGATTAAAGGGACTCACAATTGGAGGAGCCCAGATTGCACCATTTCACGGAAATTTTATCATAAACATAGACCACGCTTCTGCCGAAGATATTCATAAGCTTGTTAATGCAGCTCAAAAGGCAGTACAGAAAAAATTCGGTTTTGAACTTGAACCAGAAATAATTTTTGTATAAATATTCCATACGAAAATAAACTTTCATCCTGATTTTTTTCACTCCGACCTGACCTAAACAAACATTGACAAACCAAATTTATAAATTTATACTTATTTATTGAAAATAATTAGGAGAGTATACTCTTGCTGCAGTTACAAATTGTTAGTTTCAGAAAAGGTTCTTATCTCGTTGTAGAAGGCAAAGAAAACACAGATCATTTCTACATCATTCAGCAAGGAAATGTTCAATGTATAAAAGCAACAGGAGCAGGTCTTGCACCAACCATGTACGGTCCTGGCGACTTCGTTGGTGTAGTACCATGTATGTCAGATCATTTTCAGATTGAAACTGCAATTGCCTCAACAGATGTAATGGCAATTTCTGTACGCAAAGATCAGTACCCGGAATTAATTTCACAGAATACTCCGGTTGCTCTCAAAATAATCAAAACCTTTGCAAATCGCATGCGCGTTATGAATGAAATGCTTACAAAAGCAACCCTTCATTCCGTAGTTCAAGATACACACGAACAGATTCTCAAGGTAGCAAATTTTTATGAAAAAAATGCATTTTCTGACGTCGCAGTTTTTGCCTACTACCAGTATCTAAAAACAAAGCCTGAAGGTCCAAATGCAGATTACGCAAAACAGCACTTCGTAGCCCTCAAGCCAAAAACTCATGCAGTGTACTTTGAACCTACTGCAGAACCTTCACGACAATATCCAAAAGATACAATGATTTTCTCAGAAGCACAGAGCGGCTCAGATATGTTTATCATTCAGCGCGGCGAAGTGTCCATCACAAAAGTCGTTAATGGAAACGAAGTAACGCTCGCCGTTCTCAAAAAAGGCGATATGTTTGGCGAAATGGCACTTATTGAAAATAAACCTCGCTCTGCAAATGCCATCGCTCATAGTGATTGTACACTTATGGTTATTAACCGTTCCAACTTTAATCAGATGGTAGCAACACAACCACAGCTGGTAGCAAAGCTTACTACAACCCTTGCAGACCGCTTATGGTCAATGTACCGCCAGCTCGACAATGCAAGTCTGGAAGAACCAATCGCAAAAATGGTCGATATGCTTTCACTCCAGATGGAAAAGCAGCGTGTAAATGTTGGAATTACAAAGGTTTCAAAACAGACAGAATTCACACCAAAAGACATTGCAAACATGTGTGGACTTGCAGCTCAATATCAGGCTAAAGCCATTTACGAACTTCAGAACTACGATCAGATTCGCATAGAAGACGGAAAGATATTCATCAAAGATGTTGGTGAACTTATGAAACAGGCTGCTTTCTATCGCAAACAAAATAATACAAAAAAATAGTTTTATTCCGATAATTTAACTATGATTTCCATTAAGAAAAAAATTGTTTTCTTCTCACTTTTGATTCTATCCTTCTGTTTATTTGCAGAAGATTTACCACATGGTTACAAAAACATAATGCTCGGAATGACACTTGAAGAAACCAAAGAAAATCTGGTTAAAGAACCTGATTTTGGATATCACGGAGACCGTGATGTTTCTCTAATTCCGGGCAGCAGTAAAACTTTAATCGAAACAGACGCAAACCGAGGCTTCGGATCCAATTTTCTAACACGCTGCTGGTTTCAATTTTCTTTCAATGAACTTTATATAATCACGATAAATATAAATCCGGAATTAATGGATTATTATAGTATATTTACAACATTAACAAAAAAATATGGTGAACCTTCAAGCTTCAGTCCACAGGCTGCAACCTGGAAAGATGATGAAGTTACAATGAGCCTCGAAAAGCCCCTTACATTAAAATATATAGATAATAAACGTTTTGCCGATACACAAAATTATTCTAATGTACAGGCTTCACCTGCAGAAATAACCCGCGAAATGTTTTTGGATGAATTATAATAGAAAATCCGTTTTATGATTTAATATAAAAGGAATCAGATAAATGAAAAAAACAATTCTTATTATCGTAACTCTTCTTCTTACCTCATTTCTTTCCTGCAAAACAAAAAAACTGCCAGTAAAAGAAGTAATAATTGAACGACAGGACAGTACCAGATTTACCGTATCAGCTGAAATTGCAGAAAAAGCAGAAGATCGTAACCACGGATTTATGGAAAGAAAAAATATTCCAGACGGAACAGGCATGCTTTTTGTCTTTGAAAAAGACCAGATTCTCTCTTTCTGGATGAAAAACACTCCTCATCCATTATCCATTGCATATATAGATTCAAAAGGAAAAATCCGAAATATTTATGACATGACACCTTACAGCCTTGCTTCAATCGTAAGTACAGTATCAGTCCGATATGCACTGGAAGTTCCACAAGGCTGGTACAAAAAAAATGGTATCACCGAAGGTGATGTCGTTTTAATTCCTGAGTAAGGCCGCCCGGTAGGCGGCCGGTGATAAATAGCAAAGCGTTAAAAAAATTGCGAAAGCAATTTTTAGCTTTACCTTCTAATCCTCTGATCTTTCCAGTTTCATCAACTCACTAGCCGCAATCTTATCCTTAGGATCATATTCAAGAACTGCAGTAAAATAATTTCTGGCTTCCTGTTTATTTCCCTGCGCAAGCGCAAGATAACCAAGATTTGAAATAATTTTTGTGCTTTCAGGTTCAAGCGCAAGAGCCTTCATCAAACACTTCTGGGCTTCAGAAAAATCCTTTTCCTGAACATAACAGAGGGATAATTCATTATATGTATCAGAATTAGTATCTCCACCATACTTAAGAGCTTCAAGAAATGCCTGTTTTGCATCTGTATAACGCTCAAGACGACGTAAACCCCAGCCCAGCATAAACCATCCGTTCCATACCTTTGGGTTACTCTGCAAAAAGTCTCTAATCTGCTCAAGTCCTTTTTCTTCCTGTCCACTGGAAATTAAATCATAAGCCGCCTTAAAAGCTTCATCATCCATATTCTGATTATTAATATTATTAATAATTTCCTGGGCACGTTCCTTTTTATAAACACCATTTTCGCCCATTTCTTCATCACTTGTTTCACAGGTAAGTGCAAGATAGGTTTCAAAAGCATCTTTTGCTTCTCGGTATTTATGCTGTTTCATATAGTAAAAGCCGACATTAAAGTAAACATCTGGTAGTGGTGGCTCTGCATTCATAGCCTGTTCATAATATGAATAAGCATCTGCATCGTAAGCATCTGCATCATCAAAAAGCCCTGAATTTCTATATGAATCTGCACGCTGATCAAGAAATAAAGCCATATTAAGCATAATGGCAACATCTTCCGGATCAAAACCTATCAAAGCACGGAATATTTCTTCTGCAAGATCAAAATCTTCATTTTTAGTTTTTAAGATTGCAGCTTCACATAGTTCCTTTTTTAGATTCGGTTTTACCTTTTTTAAGATTGAACGGTAATAATCCAGATGTTCATTTTTGCTGTCATAGGCAAGGATAGTAAGCATTCCTGCAAGAATCTGTTCTGCCTCTATTTCTTTAGGATTAAAATTTCCGGCAGCTTCATTTACCTTTTTCTGCACAGGCAATGGAATTGTAGGATCAATTTCAAAAGCATTGCTAGATGTAATTTCGAGTTTTGGAATATTGATATAATAAATCGATTCCAATGGATTTGAAGGATTCATAATGTACCACTTATAATAAAAGATTTAATTTGAAGCTGGAGTAGAAGTTGCGGCAGCAGGCTTTTCAGAAACCGGAGTTCCTCCGGCAATAGCCATTTGAGCCTTCAATTTCTTTTCTTCAGCTTCTTTTTGTGCAGCCGCAATTTCAGCAGCCTTTTGTTCTGCAGCAGCTTTTTTTGCAGCAGCTTCTGCTTCTGCTTTTTGTTCAGCAGCTTTATTGTTAATCTGATTTTGTATCAATTGCTTCTGATAAGATGTGATATAACTGTTTATATGAAACTTATAAGTCATTGGTATTTCATCAGGAATAAATTCAATATGAACAATTGAAATATCTTTTCTTCCAGGCAAAAAATCAGAATTCTTTATAACACCCTGTAATGAAATTTTCTCATTGGTATCAATAAAAAACAAACGCAAATCTACGGCTTTATTTGCCAGAAATTTCGGAATACCAACAAGCATTGCTTTAGCACCACCAAAAGAAAGGTCTTTCAAAATACATTTACGAGGAACTCCAGCAATAAAAATATAAGATTCTTCTTTTGGAATACTTAAAAGTCGCAAAGAATTTTCATTAATAGCAATTCGCTCTTCCTTTCGATTCTGAAAATTCTCATTTACCTCAATAAATTCACCAATCCTTAAGATTAAATCATCCGGCGGACGCTGAGTGAAATTGAGGGTAAGCATCGCAAGTTCGTTAGAATTCTGGAAAGGCTTAATATCAATTACGTTACAGTTTACGGAAAACTGTATAGGCTCATTATTCTGATCAAAAAAACAATAACGGATACTTATAGGTGCAGTTCTATTTTTCTGGATAGTTCCATAAATTCCGCTGGACGTACCAACAATTACTTTAGCCTGCTGAAGTGATGAGGAATTAATAATACACGGCCATTGCCCACCATTACTCTTCAAATATATTTGACGTGGGTCTATTCGAAGAGACTTTAGATTAGCTTTAGTAAAAACAATTTCCTTATCACGATAATAATCATAATACCTGGAAATGTGATGACTAGTTGTAACGCTCATTACCTTATAATTATATTTCAACTTGCCTTTTCTTTCAAGGCAATAAAGAAAAAAACCGTCACCCTATAGATGACGGTTTATGATGTTCGTAAAAATTACAGAACTTACTCAGCAGCAGCTGGAGTTTCTTCTGCAGCAGGAGCAGCCTCTTCAGCGGCTGGCTTTGCTTTTCTAGCTTCTACGCGAGCTTCATTCTTAAGCTTAGCGTTGCAGAACTTACAAACATTTACAGTCTGACCATTAATTTCCTTTTCCCAAAGAACTTTAATATCTGTTTTTCCACAGATAGCACAAGTTCCTCTTCCGTGTGCAGGTAATGATCTAATTCCAGATCCACGATGGTTCTTTGACATATTAAACTCCTATTTAGCTTAGTTAGCAGGAGCTTCTTCTTTCTTTTCAGAAGCTTTCTTTGTAGTTTTCTTTGGCTTAGCCTCAGAACTTGCATCTTTAGCCTTTGCTGCAGGCTTCTTAGCCTTTGGTTCAGCTTTCTTAGCAGGCTTTTCTTCAGACTTTTCAGCATCAAGCTTATAGTCTACCAGCTCAAGAATTACAACATCTGCAGCATCGCCCTGACGATATCCAAGCTTAAGAACACGAGTGTAACCACCGTTTCTTTCCTTCATGCGAGGACCAATCTCAGTGAAAAGCTTGTTCAAGATTTTTTCATCCTGAATAAACTTTGCAGCTTCACGACGATTGTGTACAGTATCTTCTTTTGCTCTTGTAATGAGCTTTTCAGCAGATTTTCTTACTTCAAGAGCCTTAGATTTAGTTGTAGTAATACGCTCATATCTGAAGAGCGAAGTTACCATATTGCGTGACATAGCACGACGATGTGCTGTTGTACGTGAAAGCGGATTAAAACCATTTCTATGATTCATCGTTTTCTTCCTTCTGCTTAATTATATTGGCAGCATTCTTCAGATGACTGTAATCTGT
>CAMNBC010000061.1 GCA_946532115.1 uncultured Treponema sp. | reverse complement strand
CGGATTCTCAAGCTTCTCGCACTTGCACATATCATGGATGGCGGTAATTGCCGGTCGCTCCCCGGTAATCACTTCGTTCATTGCAATCTTGCGGACAATGTTGTCTATCTGGCCGCCGGAAAAATCGTATTCCCTGGCAAACTCGGTTGCTGCTTCTTTATCTAGCCAGTTTAGTTTATTCATCCAGATGGAAGTTTTTGCTTCTGTAGAAGGATTTTCGAACTTGATTTTGAAGAGGAAGCGGCGTTCGAAGGCTGAGTCCATATTTGAAGCAAGGTTTGTTGTGGCGATGAAGATGCCTTTCAGGTTTTCGAGTTCTTCGAGGATGATGTTTTGAATGGCGTTTTCTGTCTGGGCACAGTTGCCGGAGGTGTCTTCTTTACGCTTTGAGATAAGGGCATCGGCTTCGTTGAAGAGAAGAATCGGCATGAGTTCGCCCTTCTTTTCGGCAAGCTCGCAGGCATTTCTGTAGCTTGTGAAAATCTTTTTGATGCGCTTTTCGCTTTCACCAAACCAGGCAGACTTTGCCTCGCTGATATCAACGTGAACAATAGAGCGGCCGGTCTCCTTTGCAATCTGCATTACCGATTCTGTTTTGCCTGTTCCTGGCGCACCATAGAGTAAAACTGCAACGCCAACCGGCAAACCTTCAGCCTTAAGACGATTCTGAATTCCCTTCAGCTTTTCTTCCTGGAGAGCAGCCTTGAGACGGTCGATTTCCATTTGATTTTCCTTACTGTAAAAGAGACGCTTAATCTTTATAGAATCATTTTTAATCAGATTTTTATCGTTGATGGAATCTTCAAAAAGAAATGCCTTTTCTCCGAGAATGAGCTTTTTGCCTTTATCTGTTAGAGTTAAGGTTGCTTCAGACAAGTTTCCTTTTTTAGAGAATTCCAGAAAGCCCTTTACAAAAAGTTCATGAGTTTCTTCCATCATTTGCTGAGCAACAGTAAACCGGTCTTCATTATCATATAAGTCGGAAATAGTAGTGTTTAAGCCAGAATCACCGCCCTTCAGAACATCTTGAGTCACATCATAAAGGAAGAAACGGTGATCAGACTGCTTTACTTCGGCCATAACTCGTTGTATCATCTTGAGATTTTTATTATTGTCTTCAAAGCGGCTTAATTCTCTCTGAATCACACTGGCACTTTTGTCTTCATCGCGGCGGTTTTCATACATTCTTGCAAAAGTCCTGAGGAATTCAATTTCATCAAGTTCCTTCTTTCCCTGAGGAATGAATTCCACATTGTTGAAAAGACTATCCCTAAACTCACTTACCGGCTGAACCGCATTGTGGCAGCCTCTGTGTTCGATAAAACCCATTTCTTCAAGCTTATCCCGTTCTTTATTCCAGCTGATGATTGTCATAACCGGAATATCAATAGTGTAAGCAATATTTTTCATAGAAGTGCTGTCATCATCTGCGAAATAGCGTTCGCAGATAAGACTGAGAAGCCAGATCTGAGTTTGATTAAGCTTATAAAGAGCCATCAGGTTTTCCATTGCGGTTGTATACTGTTTTGTTTTTTTTATTTTAAGGCTTGAATTATTCAGTGCCTTATACACACAAGCCATAGCCTTAGAAATGTTCCATCTGATTTTCTTTGCGTTCATCTGTTCTGTTTTCTGTTCCATAATCATTTTCCTCTCGTTTTACATGTATAAATATAGGCAATAAAACTATCATGTCATGAAAGAGAGAGATTATTTTTGAAAAAAATTTGATAGCGATGATTTTATTGAAGCTTTAATTTAAGCTCACTAAGGCTTTCTTCGATATTTACAACATCAACAAAGTGTAAGGTAACGTATGTGTTGTCGCCGCTGTCGAAGGAGATTTGTGAGTGGCCTCGCATCTCATTATTTACTGGATACAAGAGCCAGATTTCTGGAGTTTCATATTTTTTTGAATAGGCGTACATCTGGTACATATCAGCTTGTGAAATACCATAATTTTTACCTGGGTCATTAATCAGACTCTTCCATTTGGTGTCCAGAATAATTGTTCGGCCTCCTTTTTTAAGAACAATATCTGGCCTCATTTTGAACAGTCCCTTTGGCTTGATAAATAAATAATGGCCTTCGTCTTGACTGGAAATATCCCAGCCGTCTGGGCCGAAAACTTTTTTCATCTCTTTAGCGACGTAACTTTCATATACCGATTCCATTGGAAACAAAAGGGCTCTAGATGTAGTGGAACCCGAGAAGGTGGTAAAGCTTTCGTTCATCAAAAATACTCTGGACCATTTCATCAGATTTTCGTAGTCCTTTGTATTTCTATTTATAACAACCTTTGCAAAATCCTTCTCATAAGCAGTTGAAGCTTCGACCATTTCAAAAGATACTAAAAGCTGTCTAATTTCTTTAGAGTTTTCAGCACTTGTTGTGAGCTTCTGCAGCTTTTCCAATGTAGCTTTTACTAGGCGGTTTTCAGGTCTATTCTGATGGAATTCTTCAAAACCAACATAAAAGCGCTCCTTGTGTGCAAGATTAGCTTTTATGTGTTTTTCTACCAAGAGCTTTCCTTTATAGTATTTTAGATTGTCTTCCATCTCTACATAAGCAGAACGCAAACCATGCTTTACAAGTTGACGTACCTCTTGAACATACATGTTTATGAAAATCTCGTAGAGGTTCATGCGGTCAACCTTTAGTGAGGCATCATTAAAGACCTTACTTGGGAAGTCCTTCATGCTTCTAAGCATTTTTAGGAATATCTTCTTTGTAAACTCATTTCCTGTATCAGCTTCATTATCAAAATCGATTTTAGGAAGTACTTGAATTTGAAAACCAGTCTTCATCTGAATAAGGCCAACGTAGTTCTTGAAGGTTACTGTATAGCCTACATTACGCTTCAATTCAAGGCGCATAAAATCCAAGGCATCTGCATTTTCTTCTGTACTCGCATATTTCTCTATGAAGGTCTTCAGATCCTCAAAGTCTTTCTGTGCGATACTGGTGTAATTCTCCACATCTGCATAATCTTTATTGCAGATGATAGAATCGAATTCTTTTATTTCAACAGGCTTATTCACTCTGTTCCTCTGCTTTACGAACTTCTGAAATTTCTAGGTAGCTTTGTAAGTTATAGAAAGCATCTTCCTGAATGACATAAGTTTTTTCGTGCAAATCTAGCTGAGGACTCTTTTTGAATATTTCGTTCTCATTAACCTTCTTATCCAAAATGAACTTGTAGGAATCGCTGCTTTTATCATTGTCCCCAAGTACAAGCTGAATCTTTTCGTAGTCTTCATAGAAGTATTCCTGAAGAAGAGGTACAACATTATTTCTAAAGATTTCAGCCAGGACTTCAAGGCTAGGATTAGCTCTTAGCTTAGTGAAGAATGCATGACCAATTGTGTGTTCACGATCATAAAGATATTCAATTCTTGTATTAATTGTTCGCAACATTGTTGCAACATCCAGAGATTCAACTTTAATTCCTTCAATGACACTTGGATCCGGCATCATCTCTTCAAAGTTGAATCGTCGTCGAAGAGCTGTATCCATTAAGGCAATAGATCTATCTGCAGTATTCATTGTTCCTAAGATATAAACGTTCGAAGGAACACTAAATGCCTCTCCTGAATAAGTAAGTATAGCGTCTGCGGCCTCAGCCCCCATTCCGTCACGCTTAGTAGTTTCGATAAGGGTAATCAATTCACCAAAGATCTTAGAAATATTACCACGGTTTATTTCATCAATAATAAAAACATACGGTTGTGCATCACCCTTAGCCTTTTCACAGAACTTCTTAAATACACCTGGCTCGATTGTATATCCAATATCAGATTTTTTAGCTTCAGAGGTTTCAGAATCTGTTCCTTTAGCTTCAATAACAGGTTTAATACCTTCAATGAATTCTTCATATCCATAAGACTGATGGAAGGTCGTAAATGCAATTCGCTTCTGTTTTTTTAATGCATTGTAACGAGTCATAACATCTTTGTAGTCTTTTTTTTCAACTTCTTCTATTGATTCACCATCACAAATAGCAACAGCATATATAGCAGAATGATATGTCTTACCAGTTCCAGGAGGTCCGTATAAAATAGTATTTAATCCAATAGTTTTAGTTTTATTCATTTTTATATTCTCCTCTTCGTGTGGTATTTCTGATTGTGGAAGCACGTTTCCAGGAGCTGCCTCAACAACGTGCTTATAATATGGTAGTAATGCCTCAACCGCTTTTAATAGCTCATTATGGAAATAGGTATTAGTTTCATCACTTTTGCGATTAATGTACTTACAAATCTGAACTTTAGAATATGCATTTGCTTTTATTTTTGCCTTTGCAGACTCCGGAGATTCATTTATTAGATTTGGATTTCCATTTTCGTTACTACCAGAAACAAGAACAAGTCCTGCCTCAGTATTAATAGGCATATCAAGATATGAATGATATCGAGCTATAGCTTCTTTATCTGTGCCATCATTTTTGAGCTCAAGGCTGATACGGAATCTTGTGTCACCTTCATTAGTTTTTTCGACAAAAATTGAAATACTAGAAGGCTCTTTTTCATATTTCTTATATTTCATTTGAGCCCATAAATAAGGTCTAGTTTTCTTATTCGATCCGTCTAGCCAAGGAATAGGGAGGCATTTGTCTAGTTTAAACGCCTTTTCGCAGGCTTCGGCCATTTTCTTTATTTCGCCAACCGCTTTTTGACCTTTTGCCTTTACATCTAACAAACGAGCTTTTTCGTCTTGAGTTTTTGCCTTTTCTGGATCTGAGTACGAAACTTTTTGATTATCCCTTAGATAATCAAGTACTCCAATATAATCAATGTTGCATTCTTGTTGTGCTGGCATTGTTGAATACTCCGTGGGTGCGTTTTTTATTTGCTGATAATGATAGTTTGTCAGCGAAAAATTTGATTCAGTGTGTATATTATAACATGAAGTTATTTATAAATGAATTTATTTTAAGAAATAATATTGTTTATTACATCTGGCGAGTGTTCAATACGATGGATGCGCGCCAGTATGCAAATCTTCTGAGGGAAACAATCGAAGAATACGGCTGTCCTGCAATCTTCAACACAGACCAGGGAAGCCAGTTTACATCTGATGTTTTTATAAAAGTTATTGTCGATTACGACATCCAAATCAGCATGGACGGAAAAGACCGGGCTCTGGACAACATCAGAATTGAGCGTCTTTAGAGAAGCCTCAACTACGAGGACATCTACCTTAAACGCTACGAAACAATGAAAGATTTGAAGGCCGGCGTTGACGCCTACTTCAAATTCTACAACACGGCGAGGTTTCATCAGTCGCTGGATTACAACGTACCTGATGAAATGTATAAATGCTTCCAGTACAATGAACTGGAAAGGAAACGGGCTGCATAATTTTTTACACCTTAAACCTGTAAAAATTTTGTGTTGACTAAATAGCGCAGTTTATTGTGTATACTATCATGAATCTATTTTCAATATTTCATTACAAAAAGACTCTGCAATTTCAACTCGATCTTTCTGTTTGTTGTGGCGGAGAATCATATCGTTTCCAATAGAATATTTCGACTTAATTTCAGTTGAAATCACTTCATTTTCATCGACTACAAACCAACCTTCATTTTTACAAGTCAAAGAAACCCCATTGTTCAAAACTAGAGGACTGTTTTCATCATATTGTTTCATACATTTTTCAAGAGAACATTTTCCTTCCCCTAATTTTTTGGCTACAGTAAGAACATATGGATTTATATGTTTGGCTATTAGTGGACTTTGAATTGTTCTTATTTTTCGGATTTCAAAATTTCCAAGCCATGCATAATAATTTTTTGTATCATTAACTAATGAATAGAACTCTTTATATTTTAAAAAATAATATTGCCAATCATCATTCGAATAGTTGGTTATAGATGTATCAATTAGTTTTTGTAATGTTTCTCTAAATGTGTCATTAAACTTTTCAGTAATGCCATTTAGCATTTCAGCAATTACATTATAATTTGGATCTGAATCATCATAACCAAAAGTGAAGATTACATCCCAGTTAGGTCTATTACCAAAGAAATATGTCTCTCCTAGTTTACATTCCTTGATATAAAGACCTTGATAGCCAAAAGCAATTAAAGTTCGTGTTATTAAGGAATCTTCAATATCTGAATTGAATAAATTATAGAATATTTTTGCATAATTATTCAGATTATTACTATTCTGTGTAATCTTCAAATTTTGCAAACTACCTCTTAACTCTTCATTATCTTCTAGTGAAAAAATCGAGATTTTTATTTCAGGTTTCTGACATAAAACCGCTTTCTCTGTTTCATGTTTTAAGGCAAGCTCAGTAAACTTTGAATCTGTTCTATCATAATCACCGTTAATTAAAATTGAATATACATCACTGCCTTTTGACAATTGGCTCAGGAGCTTCCAATAAGATCCAAAATGATTAATACGAATATTTGTATTATAGGAGGTATCATTTTTCTGTCGAACTGTTTCTAACAGATTTCTAATTACACGGATGTAATTCATATTTTCTTTGATATTATGATTTTGATTTGCATATAATAAACAAAACAGTAATATCTTTTTATTCACATCCATTTCTAAACCCAAATTAAAACATTCGGCAAAAAGATTTGTTCCAAATTTATCATCTGATTTAATACCAAATAATCTTACTTTTTCAGATTCATCTGGAAGATGTGCATTAATTGTAAAGAAATTATCAAAGAAAATATTTATTTTTTCGGGATTATTATCGTTGCCTTCTCTGCTTAAATTAAAGAAAAAATCCAAAGCTGTAAATAAAAATTTTATGTTTGATTCATCAACATATTCAATTTCTTTATCATCCTCTTTTTTGCTTTGTTTTCTAAAATAAACACTACTGTATTGTTTTTTTGTTCCGGTAAATTTTTCACTGTCTTCATTAAGATTATCCTTAAAGAAAAGCAATTCGGAAATAACTTCAACAAAGTTTTGAAGCATTGCATCTATTGTTGGATATTTTTCTTCTGCCTGTTCTTCCTCTGTCAAAGCCTCCCACTTTTTTATTGCATATGGCCAGAATAATTGAGTCCAATCATATTCAATCTTTTCACAGAATTCTTCTTTTAATTCTTTAAAACAATCTGTTTCCAACTTATTGATGAACCAGGCTTTAAAGTTTTCAAATTCTGTGAGCTGTTTTCCACGTGCATTCATTTTAATATAAAGCTCATCTGTCATTTTGAATCCATCATTATTCATGTCTAGGAGGTCAAAACATATAGCACCATCTCTAAGCCTTTCATACATATGATTCAAAACTTCATCAGTAATAGTAAATTCATTTTCTTGTGTATTCTCTTTTTCAAATCGATATTGTAGATAGTCTAATAAATCTAACATTGATTGAATTGTTGGATCAGAATCCCAAGTGCTGTTATAATGAATATTATCTCTTATAACACTAGATAATTGTATTTTATTTTCACCATCTACATTTTCAAGAGAAGTCTCAAATTCCACAAGCATTTCACAAAATGAGGTTGTACTTATTCTTGTTTTGTAGCTAAATTTTTTTAGCTGGTCTCTAATCTCTGAATACTTCCCAACCTTTTTGTATAGAAACCAAGTAAGAAGAAATAACGTTGTTAAACGTTGTTGACCATCCAATGGGAGAAATTCGTTTGTTTCATTTGTCCTTCCATAGATAAAATCAAGATTTTGACTTTTATTTTCACTCGCTAAAGTGGATATCAAGGATTCAACAAATTCGTTTCGTCTTTCTTCTTGTTTATCGCTTCCTTGAACATAATCTCTCTGAATAATCGGTATGACAATTTCTCCATCTGTTAGCATTTTATTAAAGGTACATGTTGTTTCACTCATCTCTATTTCTCCTCAGGAATTTCTTCTTTATTATCATACATGTACTTTAAGAATACTTTTTTCAATTGAATGAAATAGTTTTCTCTGTCTGATTTCTCCCAAAAAACAAAAGATTTTGCTTTTGTAGAAAATGCTTTGTTAAAACAAAGTTTAGTACATACAGGAATGTAAATTTTGTCATTTTCTCTTTGAATTATAATTTCTCGTTTTTTATTTAGAAAATTTTTACCAAGCGCTGAATTTGTTTTTCCATCCACAAGGGCCATGTTTCTAAGAGAATGCATTTCTTTTTCGCCAAGATTTGCAAAATCACAGAAATGTTTATCCACCTCGGAAATTAAATTCTTACAATCAACATAGTTATTTTTAAAATAATCTAATCCACCAGATATAAACTTTTCAATTTGTTCTAAATATTTTTTATCTTTTATTTGTAAGTCTTTTATTTTTTCTTGGATTTCTTCTTCAGATACCGCAGTTTCTCTAAGTTCTTTAATTTCTTCACTTTCTGATTCATTAATAGATAAAAATGCATCTTTTTTTGCTTTCATCCAATCATCAACTTTTTCAAAACCTACTTTATCATTTTCGAAAGTTGTATCCATATGTTGAGGATGAATATGTTCCAAACTTGTAATATTTAATTTCTTTTGAGCATCAAATGGATATCTGGCCCTTTCTAAAGAATGATTGATCATGTAATCAATATTAAATAAAAGAAGTATTTTTACCATTTTATGGGAATCATTATTGTAGTTTAAGTCTTCCAGTGCCAAAGACGTACAATCAATTTGTTCTCGAATTTTTATTTTTAAAGCATAAATAAAATCTGAAGTTTTGCCATTTTCAGCTAGCGCAAATAGTTCATCAATTAATGACTGGATTATAGACTTAAGCTCTCCTTTGGATTTTTTTATATTATCAAACTCTATAACAGAAACTAAATAACCAATATAGTGATATATCTCGCGATTATTATACCAATTTTGCAAAACGGTAAAAGTATGTTGAATCTTTTTCCATAAATCATCAACAGCATTTTCGTTTGTTTTAAATTCTTCTTTTAAATATTTATTTATTACATTATAGGTAAAGTGGTCCTTACTTTCAGAAAAATCATATAAAGATTTTTCTCCTTCTTCTAACTTCGCATCAGCCTCTTTTTTTATATCTCGAGCTACACGGTCAATAACCAGAGATAAACGACAAGGAGTATCATATGTTGATGGAGTGATAAAAGACCAGAAAAGCTCATTATGAAGCGTTTTTTCCATCTCATCCCATTCACAAGACAAACGAAATGCAATCTCTTCCCTTTTCATATGAAATGATTGATTTTCTGCTTCGTTTGATTTTATATTTGCATAACGATCACATTCTAAAATTAGTGCTTTAATTAATTCTGCATCATTCAAAGGAATCTTTCCGTGATTAAGACGAGAGAAAACATCAATAGGTTTTTCTCCGGTGGAAGAAAGATCGTACCAAATAACTTTTGTAATCTTTTCTTGTTCATTTCCATTTAATCCAAGAATTGCCAAAAGAATGTCATTTTCTTTGTTTTCTTCACCTTTAGAAAACCAATGTTCTATTGTTTCATATGCTTTCCTAATATAGAAATAATTAATATCTTTCTTATATGCTTTAGTATCAGATACAAATTCTTTGTTTTTCAAATAATTATCATTTCTTTTTTCAAACTCCAATTTCCAGATATTCTGCCATGTTTTTTTGTGAAGAGTTTTACGCTGGGATTCAAGATAAGTTAAAATTAAATAAAGACTTGTTAAACGTTGTTGTCCATCAATTAAATCATAGACGGTATGAGATTCCTTTTCAGATAACTCTTCATTCTTTACAACAACAATAGGTTGCAAACAATAATACTCACCTACCGGATTATTCTTATATTCATACAAATCTTCAAGTAAATATTCTATCTGTTGATTGTCCCAGCGATATCCACGTTGATATGCAGGGATATTGAAATAATAGTCTTTACATAATTCAGAAATTGCTTTTGTTGTCAGTTCCATAAAAAAAGCTCCTATTTTTATCAATTATAACATCACTATTCCCTTAAATAAACGGCACCAGATACATCGGGATGCAGAAAATGTCTGTGTCCTTGCGGTATTCCTTTGTGTAAACCAGGAAGCGGTTGCCAATATGTTTTGAAAATTTTTCGGTAAAAATATCCAGCGATTTGTGCTTATGGTAATCAG
>CAMNBC010000060.1 GCA_946532115.1 uncultured Treponema sp. | reverse complement strand
TCAAAGAATATCAGAAAACCGGCATACCAGTAGAAATCATAAAAAATTCCTAAAAACAGCCCTTAAAACTTCATAAAATCGTAAAAGTCTCTCTATTTATATAGTGCAGGAATTTTTATTTCCGACACTAATAAACAAGAGGGATAAATATGAAATTATTTAATCGAAAGTACAAAGATTCTGTATTCACAGATTTATTTGGCAGCGACCGCGATGGAAAGAAAAACTTTTTGGAATTGTATAATGCGCTCTCAGGAAATAGTTACAGTCTTAATAAAATAAAACTGGAACGAAAGATAATTGAGCAGTCTCTATACAAAACCTTTAACAACGATGTAAGTTGGGAAATCAATGGTAAACTGATTGTTCTGGTAGAACATCAATCTACAATCAACGAAAATATGCCATTCAGATGCCTAGAGTACGTCACAAGGATCTATGAAGGTATTGTTCCCATCCGTCAGCGATATGCGGAAAAAGTCTACAAAATACCAAATCCAGATTTTTATGTTGTTTATGTAGGTAAAAAGCAAATGCCGCCTGAAGTGGAACTCCATCTGTCTGATGCCTTTTATACAAAAGATTCCAGCAAATTAGAACTCGTAGTAAAAGTAAAAAACTGCTCAGATTCAAAAGAGTTGCCGATTGCAAAAACTTGTGATATTCTTGAACAGTACTGTAGATTCATTGAGATAGTCGAACAGAACTACAATAAGTTGCGCCCTAAGAGGTCATTCAGAAAGGCCATATATCAGGCTATGGAAGAAGGAATTCTTACAGAATATCTGGACCGAAAGTCTCGGGAGGTAATTAATATGCTCTGCGCAAAGTATGATTACAAAACAGACATCGCCGTAAAAAAAGAAGAAGCTTTTCAGGATGGACAGGAAGCAAAAGCCATTGAAGCCGCAAAGAATTTCTATGCAAACGGAGTGTCAATAGAACTCATTGCAAAATCTTTGAAAATGACAAGAGAACAGGTCCAAGAAATTGTCAGCGGCGTGGAAGTAATAAAATAACAAATACAACTCCCCTCGACCAAGATTGCTTCACAAACGCCGCAGAGCGTGAACTCCCTGTCATTCCCTAACCGAGTTTGCTACGCAAACGTCGCAGGCTTGGCCGGGGAATCCATGCACCCCCACAAAATTTACTTCTGCTTTACATCACTCATAACAGTTGAACCGTCAGCAAAATGGAAGACGGTTACATAAGAGAAGCCTGCAGGTATCTCATTTACCGGAGCAATATAGGTAGTATTACCTTGCAGCCAGCTATTATCTGCTTCACCACCGTACAAAAGCTTTAGGCCATATTCACGTCCTTTGGTTTCCCAGGCTGCGATGTAGGCAGTTTCGTAAGCCAGAGTATTATCCTTTTCAAGTGCATTCTGTGCTTTTGTATTCAGGTCTGAAAGCTTATTTGTAGGGAAGGCCATTGTATGAGCAAAACATGGTGCATCGTAAAATACCTGAAAAGCACTGCCTAAACCAGGGATTACCGATTTACTTCTACAATACTGTGCTTTTTCCACTGCGCTTTTTAATTCATAAGCCGGGCAAAGAAAGTTATAAAAAGAATTATAATGTCCATTCAAAGCATTTCGCAGGAAGATCTTCATTTCGGTAAATGAATTAGACTTTGTTTCCCTGTCTGAAGTTCTATTATAAAATTCCCATTCGTTATTCTCTAAATAACATGTATCAAAAACACCTCTAACTTGTGTATCATCTATATAAATAGAAGGCACACTTACAGTATAAGAAGAATCATCTCCTGTAACTGATACTTTAAGTATATCAGGCTTGACAATATTTGAAACAACAAAAGTTTTAAGCACTTTATTACCATTCTTATCTTTTAAATCAAGAATAATATCATAACCGGATTCAACAGACTCAAAAAAATCAAGTTTGATTTGTGCTGCTGATTTTGGGTAAGAGATTGTTTTTTTAGAATTAGAAAGAGGTATTAAATCACTTCTTGAAAATGAAGATGCAAAATAATTATCATTATCCCTTTTCTTAAAGTAATAATCAAATTCAATATTGCCCTCTTCTGTTTCATACATTCCAACGCCTCCACTATTATCAAAAGGCAAATAATCAATCTCGTTTGCTCCGTGTGTTTTGTGTGTTAATAAGATTTCGTTCGGAGCAGATAAATCAAGTCGCACACCGCCGTATGCGTTGAGTACATTACTTTTAGGGAACACTGGTGGAATATTATCATAAGTCACATCTATGGCAGCGTAATTAGAACTTTGATACATTGTACCAGCTGAGTCATAAGCACGAAGGTAAACTTTACCTGTTTGGCCAGGTCCACTATTTACGGAAAAGTCAAAATCAGAAAAAGAAATGAAATTCAAGCTACAATAAACTCCATAAGTGCAACCTGTTGTTGGAACAAAAGTATCAGGCAAAGTAACATGTACATTTCTTATTCCGCTTGAATTTGGTTCTTCGGCATCAAGAGTACATTCAAAACTGTCTGGAAACTGAGGAGTAGAACCAGAAGAAGTGTTTGTTACATTATGATATAAGATAAAAGGATCAGAGACAGTCCCATAAATAGAACCAAAAGACGATTTATTGTAAGGAATGACATAAAAAGCATATATTCCATCAGGAGTTAGTTTTGAATCGGAGAAATACTTATTTAAAAACTGGAAGCTGGTATAATTACTCGACACCCTTCCGCTTGCATCATAATTATATTGAAGTCTTATTTCGGACCAGTCTGAATTTTCATTTGCCTTATATTTATAAAAAAATATACGGCCATCAAAGGTTCCTGTGAAAATATATTGTCCCTGCCCCGTATAGTCTGATAAACCAATAATGGCATTTTGCTTTGGAATTTTTACTACCTCGGAATATGCGTTTCCTACAGCATCACACACAATTATTCGTAAATAGCAATCCTTATTAACATCTCTGGTGAACGAAAAACTAGTATTTGACTTCTTGATTGTTGGATTAGAAATATTTTTATCATTATATCCCCAATAAGCCTCATAATTTGCATATTCACTTTTAGAAGAATAATAAGTATCTGGATCTGAAAAACTTATTGTTTCTGTAAACTTCTTGTCATTATTAGCGATTCTCGAATAATAATCTGTCGAATTAAGGGGGCGGGAAGCGTAACTATATAAATTCTTTTCTCCAGAATTTTCTTGACCTGACTGATCAGGAACTCCTTTATAATCCTTCATAAGATCATTTTTAACACCATCTTTTTTTAATGTATTAGAATCCAGGTTTGTATCCTTAATCACATACCACTTCTTTTCAGTCAGATTTCCTGCATTATCTGCAAATACAAAGATCAGTTCAATAAGGCCGTCCATCGTTGTCTGGAAGGTATAACTATGATTTGAAGGAGTTTGACTGATTTCATCTGCAAAATCATCTTCAGTAAATGGAACTGTAACAGAATAAGTCTGGGCACCAGTAACCGGATCTCCACCTACAGTTGTTATAAGTTTTTCATTTATAGTAAGCTTATTATAACCTGATCCTTCATCATAAACCTGGGCATCAAAATATACTTTTTTACCTACATGATTCAATGGATAGGTTTCCGGCTGAAAATTTTCAAAAGCGAGAGAAGACAGTTCCGTATAAGTGTCATTTTCTGCAACCGACTCTTGTGTAAAATCGAATCCTCTTTTAAGCAGGCTCATATTCTTCACTTCAGGCGCAATCTTTTCCATGTCATACTTAATTCTGTAAGTCCAGAAGGATTCGCCCGCAACCTTTACTACGTGACCCTCACTATCTTTGAATTTTGAATAGTCTACTTTTACACGAAGATTCTTGAGATCTGTAGGACTTGAAAAAATATTGAGAATTGTATTTTTCGGACGTATTGTAAGAGTCTTATTACCATTACTCCAGACTGGTGTATTAAAATGATTTTCATAATGTACATATTCATTCGAAGCATCTACAATCTGAATTACACCATCATTCGCAAGATTCACATCTGAACTTGTGGCAATGGCTGTATTAAAGGTAATTTCAATTGGAGTATCACAGCGTATTCCGTCGTTATTATAATCAGGCTTTGTAGTTGCGATAGGAATAAGGTAAGCATTTGCTTTAACAGTAACATTTGAAATACTTTCATGAATTCTTAGTTTTGTAGAAAGCTTACTAACATCGTCTATTGTGATTTTTGAACTGTCTACTGCAGCTCCACTTGAAGTTATAACTGTCCAGCCGGTAAATTCATAACCTGTAGCAGGTGCGAAAGTAATAGAAATTTCCTTATCCAGAGAATATCTTACCAGCCCTGGAGCAGGTGTTATTGATCCTGAGTTTGGTGTTACTGCATAAGTAATATCTGTTTCTGCAATGGAAGAACTGTTTACTACAAAGCTGAATGAATAATCATTTTCCAGAGGCACTTTTACAGAACCGTCCATATAATAGAAGGAAGAAGGCACTGTAACAGTAACTGTTTTCTGGAGTCCGTCTGCTACAGAAAGATACTTTGTATTTGTAAGCTTGATTATCTTTTTATCAGTAGAAAGAATTTCTCTTGTTGCAAAATTATTATCAATCGAAAGATTATCTATACTAACTTTTATTGAATCCAAAAGAGAAGAACAATTATCTGCAAGCGGTTTATTAAATGAAATAGAAATAGAAGAATCCTTAGGATTTATTGCATCGGAAGGTGATACTGCATCTACCTTAAATTTCTGGCTGGCATTTGCTGAAACCACGACCCCCTGTATTGCCTCATAAACTATAAGCTTTGTCTTTAAGCTCTTTTTATCCAGGATTTTGATTTTTTCATCACTTAAAACAGATTCCCCACAACTTATATTCCACCCATTAAACTTCCATCCATCAGCCAGTTCAAATGAAAGCTCAACTTCCTGACCTATAGAATACTGTTTTGTTCCAGTAGCAGAAACTAATTGTCCAGCACCACTTGTAGCTGCAAAAGAAATTTCTGCTTTTTCAAGAGTCGAATCATCTATTTTATAATCAAAGCTTTTTCCATTACCACCATAGGTTACTTTTGTTCCATCATCAAGTTTGTAATAAAAATCTGCAGGAACAGAAACAGAAATTGTCTTTGTCTGCCCAGCCGGGACTTCAAGCATGTTTGAATTATCTGCAATAAATGTAATTGTATTTTCATTTATTACCGGTGCTTTAAAACTTGACTTTACAGGTACACCACCAATTGCAATACTAATATTATCTAATTGTTTTTTAGAATCCGTATCAAGAGGAAGGTTTTTATTAAAAGTTATAATTATAGAAGAATTCTTACTTACTGTAGGATTTGATGTATTTGTAACAGGACTAAAATCTGTTACTCTAAGACGAGGAGCACATACAGCCTTTATCTGAGTAGGATTATCTGAAGTTGTTTTTTCTAGAACTGTTGCACTTGTGCTTACACTGCCAGGTTCTTCAACATAAATAATGGAAGAATCATAATCCCATTTTACAAACTGATAGTCTGCATCCTCTGTGTAAGCAAGCGTAATTTTCTGTCCAATGGAATAATCTTTTGTTCCGGCAAGATATACGGTACCCTTGTCACTGCCTAGAATTACGGTTGCCTTTTCGTCTGTAGATTCCGTAATCTGATAGTTCCAGCTCTTTGCAGAATTCATTTTTATGCCCAGGGTGTCGGTAATGTCCTTGCTCAGGGTAACCTTAACGGTTTTATAGATTTCTCCGGAATTGAATTCTATAGGATTACTTTTGTCTACTGCAATCGTAAGAAGCTTGTCGCTGATTTCGGGACAGGAAAAATGCTGGGCTATTGAATAATCGTCTATGTTTGTAATCGTTATATTTTTAAGATAAGTCTGATTTTCATATACATAAGCCCAGATTTTTCCTTCTGCATTTGTTTTTATTTCAGCGCCGGATGGGATTTCTACTTCACTAAAGAAAAAACAGTTTTGTGCCAAGGGCTTTGTAAAACTCACGCTGATTGAACGGTCTCGGCTGACTCCCAGCGGTTCATAACGTGGGCTTGGCTCTCCGGAAACTTCTATGCGCTTTTCGCAGACTGGAATGATTTTTATTGAATCTGTGTCATTTGTGATTTTTACCTTAGTAACAGGAGATTTTATATCATCAAAAGTTATGCCTTCGGTAACTTCAACTGCAGAATCATCCTTTAATACTGCAGTCCATTTAATAAAGCTATAGGCAGGGTTTTCTGAAAAGCTGATTTCAAAGGCATAGCCCTGTTTTGCTGTATAATTTCCACTCGGAAGGGTTGAACCGGTTCCTTCGTTAGCATAAAGCTGAACCGTTATTTCCTTTGCATTACTATAGGCAATTGCCTCTTCAATTTCCTGACGAACTTCTCCGCCATTCAAAAAGTTTTCACAGGAAGTCAGGCCCGCCGCTGCGAATAGCCCCCCCCTAACAAGAGTATAGTAGTAATAAGAGTACGAAGTGTATGATTTTTAGAAAAAAGCTTTATCATATTATGCCCTCCGGAAATTACTGACAATGTTTTTATTTTACTATGGGTAGAAGCATTTTTCCACTTTTTTTGTTTACTAATTTTTTTACATTTTTTTCTAAACTTTTTTTCCTAACTACCGATAGTTTTAATAAGGTGGCCGGTTTACAACCGGTGCAAAGAGGAAAATTTATGGAACAGAAAAAGACATTATGGATTATTGCCGCAGTTGGCGTTTTTTTGCTCGTAGTTTTGGGAGTACCAGCAATTTTACATTATCCTTCAAGAAATCCAGTTCCCGCTTATGCAAGCATTTCTCCTGTAGAAAAATCTAAACAAAACAGCGGTTGGACAAAGCCTGTTGCAGAAGTTTCTGCTCCAGATAAAGTCAATGACCTTGTAGTTCTTGCTGATAACGCTACTGTTTATTCACCAAATGTTACAACTCCTTCTTCTGCCACTTCTTCAGTTTCAGCTGATGGTGCTACAACAATTGATCTTAATGCTTTGAAGAATGAAATTATCAGCGAAACACAGACTTCTTCTCAGCCACAGAATATTAACATTACAGTAAATATTCCGGAAACAAAATCTACTGAAAAGACAACAGAAAAAACTACTGTAATTACACCTTATGCAGAACCAAAATCTGCAAAAAGAGTTGCAGAGGCAGATACACCAAAAACAACACCAGTAACAGTAAAAACTCCTGTTGAAAAACCGGTAAAAACAGTTAGCCAGGCAAAACCTGCAGCACAGTCTGCAAAACCAGCACCAAAGGCAGAACCTAAAAAGACACAGTTCTGGGTACAGGTTGCAGCATACAGCAACAAAAAAGGTGCAGAAGGCGCCCGCTCTGTCTTAGATGAAAACAAGATTCCTTCTGATATCTTTACATACAGAGACAACAAAGACAAGCTTTACTACCGGGTTCGTGTCGGACCTTACACAACAAAGAGCGAAGCAGAATACTGGCGTACAAAGATTGTCAAAATTAAAGACATTGACAATGCAAATGACAGTTATATTACAAGTACTGTAAATTAATTAAAAATATATATTTAATTATCCCCCTACAAAGGACTGCCCGATAACCGGACAGTCCTTCTTTTTTAACATTTTTTTTATTTTCCCTGTATTTTTACCCTCAGAAAATTCCTTTTTCTGCATACTTTGGTCTATTTATATAGTATGAAGAAATTATTTTTGATAATGATGATACTCACACTCAAAGTACTTGTGGAAGCAGGAGAAATCCCTCAATTTGAAACGTATCTGGATGATGCCTTTACGGCAGGCTTTCGTGCAAAAATCTCCGTTGCCGACCTCCGCCTCACCCTCCGCCCCGACAAACAGAATTTCGGAGCGGCCGTGTACACCGCACCTTTACTCCCCCGCCTCCCACTCACCTTCAAAGCCGGCAACCTGAGCGCGGGCGGTGCCCTCTCAACACTCAACTCGCCGGAACTCACAGCAGGTTCATCTCCATTCACCACAAGCATCTCCGCCACCTCGCCACTGACCGCAACGCTCCCAGGCTACTCCAGTTTTTCAAAACCCGCGGGCGCATTTTTCGAGGCCTCTCTACCCAAAACACTCCCCTTCGCATTAAAACTCAACACCTTACAGACCAATCAATCCACAACTTCTATCACATCCGTTCTACTAAGCTTACCATTAAAAAAAATCGGCCTCACACTTTCCGCAGCATACACAGGAGGTCTTTTCACTTATGAGAAAAATGCAACTTCATCGTGGTTTTTAAAATCGCCTTACTATAGTGGCGGCACACATTATTGTGCACTTTTTCAACTGTCTGCCGAATCAAAAAACAATACCGGCACAAAAGCAACCCCATCACATCCTGTAAAATCCATGACACTGACTATAACGGGTGCATTATACGAATCTCCATTCGGATTTTATCAGCTTGTTTACCGGGCAGACTCAAAACTTACAACAAAACATACAAACTTTTTTGCACAAATCTTCTATAATAATGATAATCTTCTTACAAGTTCCGGAAAAACACTTGAACCTTGTTTTCAATTAAAATCCGGAGTTCTTTATAAAAGCCCATCCAGATTCGCAACTCTCTATTTTAAGCAGCCCGTTTTTTTACGAGTCGGAATAAACAGTTATCTCAGAATAAACCTTACAGAAACAGAACATCCTGTAAAACTAAACGCAGGCTTCCAGCTTTCAACTGAAAAAACAATTCAGTCCTTTTCCTTTTCAGCCGAAGGAAAACTGATTTCAAAATCACAAACAACATTACCACAAACGTTAGGCCCGGAATCAATTTCCGCCCAATTAAAAAGCACCTGGAAACTTGATTCCTTTTCCCCAATTTTGACCGCAAACCTCACCCTGCCTCATAATCCAACCTCACAAAAAAAATATAAAATCACCGCCGGCACATCCTTCAAATCAAAAAACTCCACAGTAACCATAAATGCCTCAACAAACCTCTCCGGCACCTTTCCCACCCAAGAAGAATCCCCCCAAACAAAACTCTCCGCCTCCCTCTCCATACATCTTAAAATAAAATATTTAACAATTATTGGAAAAATCGGTTTTAATGAAGATATTTTCTAAATAGAAAAGAACAAAATGAAAAATCTGAATGGCGGAGCAGGAGGGGGGAACGGACTGCCTATGAACGTCTTTGCAGACTTGCATCAAAAGAAGACGAGGATTTTCGCTCGCGAAAACCGCAGTCTTCTTACAAAAAAACGTGAATCGAGCATGTCCGTTCCACACTCCCGCGGGAGCCATTCAGATTTTTAAGACCACTTTATATGTTTTATAGTTTTATATCTTGAAAAGAACTCAATATTTCATTAAAATAACTTGATACTATAATTTTAGGAATATTTTATTTTAAAGAGGTATTAATATGGCTTGGGATATTTCAAAAGTAAGAAATATCGGTATCAGTGCCCACATTGACTCTGGAAAGACAACAACTTCAGAACGTATCTTGTTCTACTGTAACAAGATTCACGCAATTCACGAAGTTCGTGGTAAGGACGGTGTTGGTGCTGTAATGGATAACATGGAACTGGAACGTGAACGTGGTATCACAATCCAGTCTGCTGCTACTCAGGTTCAGTGGAAAGACTACACAATCAACCTTATCGACACACCGGGTCACGTAGACTTCACAGTAGAAGTTGAACGTTCTCTTCGCGTTTTGGACGGCGCTATCATGATTCTTTGTGCCGTTGCCGGTGTTCAGTCTCAGTCAATCACTGTAGACCGCCAGCTCAAGCGTTACCATGTACCACGTGTTGCATTTGTAAACAAGTGTGACCGTCAGGGTGCTAACCCTGTTCGCGTTCGTATGCAGCTCCGCGAAAAGCTCGGCTTGAACGCATATATGATGGAGCTCCCAATTGGTTTGGAAGACAAGCTCGAAGGTGTTGTAGACCTCGTTGGAATGAAGGCTATCTACTTCGACGGACCAAACGGTGAAGACCTCCGCATTGCAGAAATTCCTGCAAACATGCAGGCTGATGCAGAAAAATACCGCGAGGAACTCCTCGATGCAGCTTCTATGTTCGATGACTCTTTGATGGAAGAAATCATGGAAAAGGGTTACGATGGAGTTGCAGAAGACAAGATTATCGCTGCTATCCGTAAGGGAACTCTTGCTGAGCAGTTCGTAGGTGTATTCTGTGGTTCAGCTCACGTAAACAAGGGTATCCAGCCATTGCTCGATGCAGTTGTTCGCTACCTCCCAGCTCCAAACGAAGTAAAGAACGTTGCTCTCGACCTCGACAACAACGAAGCTGAAGTTGAACTTGAATCAGTTGATAACAAACCTTGTGTTG
>CAMNBC010000059.1 GCA_946532115.1 uncultured Treponema sp. | reverse complement strand
CCATTTTCTTTTGAAAGAACACATCTTGTGGAAACCATAACCGCTTCCCCATTAATAAGCAGATGGTGACGGCTTGTAAACACACCATCAGCTTCTATATTCTTTAAGATAGTTTCTTTTGTGTGCCGCTGCTTAAATACTTCACGGTCTTCTTCTGCAACAGCCACTTCCGCATTAATCTGAGAATCAGCAAAAAAATCACCTTCATGATTTTTTACTCCAATTGACTGGAATTCAGAAGTTGCCTGAAATTCAATATAGCTGTTATCTTTAGGATTAATTACATAAATACAAAGATAATCACCAGAAAGAGACATAAGCCTTGAATAAACAACCTGATTCTGGCGAGCCTGTGCAAGCAGATGCTGCTCTTTTACCTGAGTATCAATATTACTTACACCTATAATAAGATACTTTTTATCTCTGGCCATTCGTACAGCTTTCATGTTTACATAATAAGGAATTCCGAATTTTTCCAGCCTGTATACATGAACAAAGGTTCCGGTTTCTTCAATCTGCTGCAGTATATTCTCTTTTGTAAATACTTTTATAAAAGCATCTACATCATCTTCGTAAAGATGTGTTAAAGCATCCAGTCTTGCCCTTCTAAAGAAATCATCTCCATGCCGTTCTGTTGAAATCTCCTCTTTAGCAGCAATAGATTTATACTCAATAAATTCTTCAGTTTCCAGATTCACATAGTAGAGACTAAAATAGTCGGTTGCAAGAGCACGGGCAATATTTGCATAAATTTCCCCCTGCCCTGCATCTTTTATTGAAAGAACAGCAGCTACAACAGCACTTGTTTTTGTTACTGGATTTTCTGCCATTTTTCTAATAAAATAATGAGCAATAGAACCATCAGGAAGATTTACATCTATAAAAAGTCTTTTTCCTTCTTTTGTAGCCTGTCTCAAAACCAGAATAAAACTGGCCCACTGTCCCTGCATAACAGTTTGAATAGGGATTTCTTCATTCTGCAGACTTATTCCATAATACCTTTCAAAAAACTCATGATATGAACGGTTATATCTTGTAAATCTTACAGAATCCTCACTCGTCTCAAAAATTACCATAGGTAAAGTACTAAAGAAAGAGTTAAAGCCATCTTCATTCTGAGAAATTACAGATAAATCATGCAGATTTATTCTTCCAATAGTTTCACAATAAAGCGCTTCATCAGGATTTTCAAAACCAATCTGAATTCCCTTTTCATATTTCTCAAGAATCTGCTCAACAGGAATAGGCTTCTGGAAATAATACCCCTGAAGTTTTGAACAGCCTATTTCCATTAAAAAATTGACCTGTTCTTCTGTTTCAACACCTTCACAAATTGTATCAACACCAAGAGCAGAAGCCATTCGCATAAGCTCAGTTAAAATGATTTTTCCATTCTTTCCCTTATCCAGCTGACGCATAAAGCTCATATCAAATTTTATCAAATCAAAGGGAATCTGCTGCAAAACATCCAGAGAAGAATAGCCGCTTCCAAAATCATCCATCCAGACAGAAAAGCCCAGTTTCTTAAAGCGGGCAATCTGAAGCTTCATAAACTCAAAATCTTTGCCAAGAATGCTTTCGGTAATTTCTATGTTGATTTTGCTGCGAGGGATTCCCGAAGAATCTATACGTTTACAGATTTCTTCTACAATATCGCATACATCAAAATCAGAACGGGAAAGGTTGATGGACTGCGAAACCATAAAAAAGCCATGGCTTGCCATATACTTCATTTTCTCAAGCACCTGCTCAAGAATAAAAAGATCAACCTTATAAATTAGTTTTGTTTCTTCAAGAATCGGAATAAAATCTGCAGGTGATAAAAAGCCCTTTTCAGGATCTATCCAGCGGGCAAGTGCCTCTTCATCACAAACCCGACAGTTTACCCCACGAACAATAGGCTGAAAATAAACTTTTATCCAGTGTTCTTCCAGAGCCTTATCCAGATTGTCTATAATATACTGTCTTTTTTCATTTGCTTCTGAAATTGTAATATCATAATAATTAAAACCAGATTCATTTGAATGGCGGATTGGTGCACAGGCTATCTTAGCCCTGTCGCAGGCAAGATTCACAGAAACATCTTCTGTTTTAAAAAGATAAATACCTATATGAACTGTAACTTCAACAATTTGTCCTTCAATTTTTACAAGAGCCTTACAATTCTCTATAAGCTCATGAATTACATTTTCAATATTTTCTTCTTCTGTAATAACTGCAAAATCATCTCCACCAATACGGCAGCAGTTAGCAATTCCAAAAAGGTCTATAATCAGTTTTGAAAAACTCTTTAATAAAATATTTCCCTGTTCAAAACCATATTCATTATTGAACTTTCGCATACCATAAAGGTCAAAAAAGAGAATTGCTGCATTTTTATTAGAAGCTGACATGCTCTCCTTTTTTGCAGATGCAAGATTCATGAAGTAATTCATGTTAGGTAAGCCGGTCAGATAATCTACTAAAGTAACATCCATATCATTTAATTATAAACTATAAAGTGTAAAAAGCAAAACTTTTTGGAAATACTAGAAAAATACCTATAATTATGGTAGATTATTGCCATATGAATACAATAGATATAAATCCAATACCATATCTTACATGGACATGGCTTAAAATAAACAAAGACTCCGTTAGTTATGATTTTACACTATCAGAAAATAACGGAACTGAAGTTCAGATTCCAGAGGGGACTGTTGTTAGCAATGGAAAAAGTGTTGCAACAGAACTTGCTGAACCGCAATTTTCTATTGGAGTTCAGGCTGCGAACCTTATTGCTGGCTGCGTAAAAAGCGGAAAAATTTATACCTTTGAGAACAAGGCTGAAGATAAACCTCTTATAATTAGAATTTCCGCAGATACAAACAATGCAACCCACCAGATTTTTCACATAAAAGCCGGAGCCTCTGCAAAAATAATTATCGTTTACGAAGGCGGAATTGAAGAAAATTCTTTACTTTCAGGAGTGCTTACAAAAGTTTATGCCGAAGCTGATTCTAACGTTCATATAACAAAAGTCCAGCTTTGTAAGTCCGGTGTAAATCAGATTGATGATACTGCAGTTATTTGTGGAGAACGCGCAAAAGTAAAACTTACCCAGATTGAACTCGGCGGTTCACACATTGATGCCGGTTTCCATGCTACACTGGACGGTTACCAGTCCTCATTCTATTCTGACACAGCATATATCTGTCAGGGAACGCAGTACATTGACATGAACCAGGTCATAGTTCACAAGGGTAAGAAAACCGTGTGCGATATGAAAACTCATGGAACTGCAAAAGATGAAGCAAATAAAATTTACCGTGGAACAATTGATCTTATAAAAGGCTGTAACGGTTCAATTGGTAATGAAATTGAAACGACCCTTCTTCTATCTCCAAAGGCTGTTGTAAAAGCAGCACCAATCATTCTTTGTGGAGAAGAGGATATTTCTGCCGAACACGGCTCAACAATCGGAAAGCTTTCTAATGATATGCTTTTTTATATGAACAGCCGTGGTATAGACCAGAAAACTGCAGAAGACCTGCTTACTCGCGCTAAGATAACCGCTGCAGCTTCTGCAATTGAAGATGAATGCATTCGCAATGAAATTGAAGAGTGGCTTGAAAAGTAAAAGATTCTGCACAGGAAGTTATGATTCCTGTGCAACTCTTAACTTATAGTATTCACCTTTTTTGCTCATCAATTCATCGTGTGTTCCCTGTTCTACAATTCCATGCCCATTCACTACAGCAATTTTATCCGCATTTTTTACAGTCGATAGGCGATGTGCAATTACCAGAGTTGTACGACCTTTTGAAAGTTCATCAAACGAATGCTGAATCTTTATTTCTGTTGTAGTATCAAGCGCAGAGGTAGCTTCATCAAGAATCAGAATCGGAGGATTTTTTAAGAAACATCTGGCAATAGAAACGCGCTGTTTCTGACCGCCGCTTAATTTAATGCCTCTCTCTCCTACTATAGAATCATAACCATTTGGCATTTTCATAATATCATCGTGTATTTCTGCGCGGCGTGCAGCCTGTTCAATTTCTGCATCAGTTGCATCAGGTTTACCATATGCAATATTTTCCCGGATTGTTCCCGCAAATAGAAAAACATCCTGCTGAACAATACCTATCTGACTGCGAAGCGATTGTTTTTTTATATGTCGTATATCTATTCCATCAAGACAAATCTGACCTTCAGTAATTTCATAAAAACGAGGAATTAAATTACAGATAGTAGATTTTCCACCACCACTCGCACCGACCAATGCAAACTTTTCTCCAGAATGCACTTCAAAATTTACATTTTTTAGAACAGGAAAATCAGGCGTATAGGAAAAAGAAACATTTTTAAAGCTGATATTTCCACGTGCAGATAAGATTTCTACGGCATCTGAAGAATCCTCAGGTTCAGGCTCGGTACGCATAATTTCCAGAAAACGTGTAAAACCTGCCATACCGGTAGCAAACTGTTCAACAAAGTTAGTAAGTTTTCTGATTGGTGCAGTAAAACTTGAAATAAAAAGATTAGCAGCAATCAAATCAGGCAGAGTCATTTTTCCCTTCATAATGAAAAAGCCGCCCACAGCAAGAACAAGAAGCGAAAGCATATTATTACACATATCGATATTTGAATGAAAAAAAGCCATATAACGGAAACGAACCTGTTTTGACGCACTATATTCTTTATTGTGACCTGCAAATCGCGCCCTTTCATAATCTTCATTACAAAACCCTTTTGTAACACGGATTCCAGAAATACAAGACTCAAGGCTGGCATTTACTTCTGCAGTTGTTTCTTTTACACGAATTGAAGTTCGTGAAAAATTACGGCGAGAAGTAATTACAATAAAGACCATTACCGGAAGTGCTATAATCACAATAACAGCAAGTTCCCAGCGGATTTTCAAAAGAAGGATAAATGCACCAATCAAAGTTAGAACAGCAATAGAAAAGTCTTCTGGTCCATGATGTGCAAGCTCTGTAATTTCAAACAGATCTGTTGTAGCACGTGACATAATCTTTCCGGTTCGGTGAGTATCATAAAAACTGAACGGAAGTTTTTCCAGATGATCAAATACATCGCGTCTCATATCCTGTTCAACGCGATTTCCAAAAATGTGTCCCCAGTACCCCACAAACCAGTTGCACAACCAGCGTACACAAAATCCGGCAAAAAGCAGAATGATTAAGATCAAAAATGTACGCAGCTGAAAGTTTGGAATAAGAGTATTCAGCGCATATCTTGAAAACATAGGAAATGCTACATCAATAGCTGCAATAAAAACTGCACAAATCATATCTGCAATAAAAAGTATGATATGAGGCTTATAATATGAGAAGAAAATCTTTAGGGAGCTTTTTGAAAAATCCATTTTTTGATTATAACAGAAAATAGTTCCTGTTTCGACCTGTATAAAAAAATATTATATTAATACCTTTTAATCATCTTTTTTTTCTATATAATTGCAAAAATCCCAAAAATCAACTAAAATAGCGCAGTAATTACACATTAAATTAGTAGGCAAAATAATGGAAAATAAATACAGAAAAGACTTCCCTTTTTTTAAGGCAATTGATGAAAACGAAGCCGGAGAGAATAAAGGTCTAGTATATTTTGATACAGCAGCAACTGCGCAGCGTCCTTTTATTGTGCTCAATGCAATGACACATTTTTACGCAACAGAAAATGCAAACCCGTTGCGTGGACTTTATTCTCTTAGTGAGAGAGCCACTCTCGCCTACGAGAATGCACGTGCTACTGTTGCGAATTTTATAAATGCAAAAGAATCCGCAGAAATTGTATTTACACGCAATGCTTCAGAAAGTCTGAATCTTGTAGCTTACAGCTGGGGATTAAACAATCTTAAGGCCGGAGATGAAATCTGTGTAACAATTATGGAACATCACTCTAATATAGTTCCATGGCAGATGATTTGTAAAAAAACCGGTGCCAAACTTGTTTTTATGGAATGCGACAAAGAGACTGGTATTATAAGCGACGAAGAAATTGCTTCCAAAATCAATTCACACACAAAAATTGTTTCTGTTGTTCATGTTAGTAATGTTCTTGGAGTTACTAATCCTGTAAAAAAAATTGGTGAAGCAGCTCACGCAGCTGGAGCAATCTTTATTGTGGACGGAGCTCAGTCTGCACCACATATGAAGGTAGACGTTCAGGATATTAATGCAGATTTCTTTGCAATGAGTGGTCACAAGCTCTGCGGACCTATGGGAATCGGCGCTTTGTATGGAAAACGTGCTTTGCTTGAAAAAATGGAGCCATTTTTGCGAGGCGGTGAAATGATTGAGTACGTCACCCGCGAAACTGCAACCTGGGCTGAAGTGCCTCATAAATTTGAAGCTGGTACTGTAAGTGCTGGTGATGCAGTTGGAATGGCTGCGGCTATCCGCTACATCAGTTCTATAGGTCTTGATAAAATAGAAAAGCACGATGCCGCACTTGCCTGCCGCCTTATTGATGGCATGAAACAAATTCCTCACATTAATATAATTGGTCCAAAAGACGGCAATAAACGCTGCGGCATTGTTACCTTTACTGTAGATGGTGTTCATCCTCACGATGTAGCAACCCTTTTGAGTGAAGAGCACATTGCTATTCGAGCAGGGCATCATTGTGCACAACCGCTTGGCCAGTACCTGCAGCAGACAGCAACGGCTCGTGCCAGCCTGTACTTTTACAATACTGAAGCAGAAGCAGACTACTTCCTTGAGAAATTATCACATTTAAGAGAATGGTCAGGATTTAAAGACTAATTATATTGTCTCACACGGATTCAAAATGACTAACGTTGTTTCCTTGGTATAAAAAAAGATTTTATATTAGCAAAATCCAATCCGTGTGATATAATATTTCAGGAGAACACTATGGATACTAAAGAATTATACAGAGAGATTCTCAACGAACACAATATTAATCCTACTCACAAGTCATCAATGGACTCGCCTGACTTTTGTCTTGAAGGTGTAAACCCAAGTTGTGGCGATCAGATAACATTGCAGCTCAAGCTTGATAAGGACGGAAAAATCAGTGATGCCAGCTTTACAGGCAGTGGATGTGCAATCAGTCAGGCTTCTGTAGATATGATGGCCGACCTGATTATTGGAAAAACAAAAGAAGAAGCCCTTGCCCTTGCAGATATTTTTGACCGCATGATAAAAAGCGAGGTTACAGAAGAAGATCTTGAAAAACTTGATGAAGCTGCTGCACTTCAGGATATTTCACACATGCCTGCCCGTGTAAAATGTGCAATGCTCGGCTGGCGAACCATGAAGGAGATGTTAGGTACAAAGTAAATTGCTTCATATACAGCGAAGACGAAGAGGATAACCTCTTGATTCAAACTGCAATTTATGATATATTTATTATCACTTCGGCGCTTTAGCTCAGCTGGATAGAGCAACTGCCTTCTAAGCAGTAGGTCGACAGTTCGATTCTGCCAAGCGTCAATAAAATTGCCCGGCTTAACCGGGCTTTTTTATTTAACTATATATATTTCCTAACTTTCCATAGAAATCGTAACAGAACCAAGATAAACAACATTACTATATAAACGGGCATATGTTACATCCTGGGCAACTGCTACAGCAAACATACATACATAATAATCTTTTATTTGTTCTGTTGAAGAAGAATATGCATAATCAGCATCAGCATTCTCACCGCCTTTTGGCAGTAAATCTGAACTGATTTCCTTAAAACTGAAAACTGGATTCTTTAATACAGATCTGACCGGTACTCCATATTTAACCCCTTGTACAGAAAATTCAGCTTCATAATCAAAATAATTTGAAAGTCTTATTTTTACTTTTCTACTATTCCCCGTATCAGGTATCAAAATATTGGCACCAGTGTTATCAGAGCTACGTAATGGCTGGAATTTATAAGTATCAATCATTCGGTCTGCAGACTGATTTGCTGTATTTTCACTGGTTGCAATAGAATTTATATTTCCATATTCTGAAATAAGCCTTGTAGAATTATCATAAATCTTATAATAGACTTCCGTTCCTAAAAACTTTATTCCTTCATAATTATTCTCTACAGTTGAAAATTCAAAATAATGCTCTGTTTGATCCATGCTGCTATATATTGGTTCATGATATACATATGGAGGATCAATTACGTAAAAAGTATCAAGTCCACATCCGGAGTTAAATAAAATAAGACATCCTGCAATAAGTAAAATTATAAAATACTTTTTTTTGCAGAATGTCTTATTCATATATATATCAAATTTCAGAATGGTTTATTCGATTTTTCCCTCGTTTTTGAGAGAAATAAGTCTTGATTTTGCAAGATTTGCCCATGAATCACTTGGAAAATTATCTGTTAAATCTTTATATGCTTCAGCAGCGGCGGTAAAATCACCTTTTGTCTCAAGAATTCTAGCATAGCTAAACTTTGCATGGGTTTTCATTACAAACTCTTTATTGTCAGCAGCAAGTTTATAATTCTCAAGTGCAGAATCAACATTGCCAAGATTTTCATAACATACTGCAAGATTGAAGTAAGCGATTGGTGCAATGTAAGTTTTCTTAGCTTTTGCAGCAGCCTCTTTCCAGTAGTTTGCAGAATCTTCATATTTTTCCTGTCTGAATGCGAGTTCAGCACAGAACATATTTGCACGAGCACCAGCAATTCCACCCTTCTTTGTAAGAGGAATAGCCTTTTCCATTGCTGTTGCAATTCTAGTTTCAACTTCAGCATCTTCAAGATCGGAACTCTTGCTTGTCAATTCATAAGAAATTTCATCAAGAGCCTGAAGATTTTTAGCCTTGTTAGATTTTGCAACAGAAGCAAAAACGATATAACCAATTAAACAACAAACAAGTACAATAAGAATTGCAATAAAGACTTTTTTGTTCTTTTCAATAAAACCGGCAAGTTTTTTGCTTGCTGTTTCTTCTTCGTAATCTGCCATTTTATAAAATCCTCAAATATTGATTTTCTTTTTTTACTGCCTTCGAATGTGCAGTTCATTCATTAATCTTATCACATAAGTGCGCTGAATTCCAAGAATAGCCGCAGTCTTAGTCTGATTCCAGTCATTTTCTTCCAGAATCTTCGTAAGATATTCCTTTTTAAAGGAATCTATTGCAGTTTTCAGGGATTTGTCTTCACCAATACTTTCAACAGTTTCTGAAACAACCATCGAAGCACTGGCAACATTCAATCCTAAATCTGATTCACTGATTAACGGCGGTTCTCCAACAATAAAAGCCCTCTGTACCGCATTTATCAGCTCATCAGCATTTCCCTGCCAGAAATGCGAAACAAGCGCATTTTGTGCTCCTTCAGAAAAAGAAGTAAATTTAAGTCCGCTTTTTTTACTGAAAGATTCAAGATAACTTTGTGCAATCGGAAGAATATCTTCCTTTCTCTGTCTTAAAGGCAGAATATTTAAAACTACAGAATTAAGTCTGCAATACAAATCTGAAAGAAATGTACCGGCAGCTACCGCATCATCCAGCGGTTTCTCCACGGAAGAAATAATCCTGAAATTAAGATTTTTTTCCGCTGCCTTTTTGATTAATTCAAGAAAGGCTTTCTGTAATGCAATATTCAGTTTGTCTGCAAAACACACAAACAGTGTAATTTTCTGTTCGTATGAAATTAAACGACTTACTGTATCAAATGCACCAAGTATCTGTGCCTCTGTGAAAGATCTGCAGTTTATCTCAAAAAAATAACCAAGATTACCTGCGGCTGAAAAATGAATATGCTGTGCTATGAGACGTTTTCCCACTCCCCTTTCGCCTATTAACAATACTGAAGCATTGTTACCAGAAAGAGTCTGCACAAGCGAACTGATTTCCTTTGCAAAACTACTTTGCCCCGCAAAAGGAGTTACTTTCTTTTCCATTCCCACCCGCAGTATAATATCGTCATGCTGATCCTGAAACAAGTTCAGGATGACGTTCAGCATCTACATTAATAGACCCCGAAACGAGTTCGGGGTGACGGTAGATTTTTAGTCATTCTTCTGAGATTTCAGCATATCTCCAAGTGTATATGCTCCATCATCACCATCGTTTGAACTAGACATATACTGAGAGATTTCGTCGCGCTGCTGCTTTCTCTTATACTCACGTACTGAGAATGCAACCTGCTCCTTGTCTACCTTTACGTCTACAACGAATACGTTGATTTTGTCGCCAACATTATATTTTGTTACAGCTTCTTCAAAAGGAACATCCTTGTCGTCGCTGAGGTTTGCCTTATTTACAAGACCTTCAATTCCGTTTGGAGCCTTTACAAAGATACCGAAATCTGTAATAGAAGTAATTTCACCTTCCAGTGTAGAACCCGGTTTGTATTCTTCTGCAAATGCTTTCCAAGGATTATCTGTAAGCTGCTTAAGTCCAACCTTAACTCTGTGAGCTTCTGGGTCGCACTCAATTACAACAGCTTCAACTTCCTGATCAACAGACAATTCGCTGCCAGGATGTTTAACCTTCTTTGTCCAAGAGATGTCATCTGCATGGAGGAAAGCATCAATGCCGTCTTCAAGAGCAATGAATGCACCGATGTTTGTAATCTTAACAACCTTACCCTTGATTTTTGTTCCAACAGGATATTTTTCAGCAATTGAATCCCAAGGATTTTCTGTAGCCTGCTTAAAGCCAAGAGAAACACGACCAGCCTGGATATCATAACCAAGGATCATTGCTTCAACTTCCT
>CAMNBC010000058.1 GCA_946532115.1 uncultured Treponema sp. | reverse complement strand
CGTTGCACATTGCAACTCCGTGACCTGCCATGCGAATCAAACTTTCATCATTCATACTGTCACCAAACCCCATAACCTTATCCATACCAAAACCGAGCTCTTTTGCAAGCCAGCTCACAGCCTCCCCCTTTCCACAGTTTGGAGGAAGTATCTCCAGGAAATACGGCTTACTTGTAAAGATTACGGCACGGTCTCCAAACTCAGCACGAAGTTCACTCTGTAAATCAAGTAACTCTGCAGGTTCACCCGGGACCAGCATTTTTGTAAAGCCAGTTTTCAAAAACGCATCATAATCTTCAACGGCAGCACCTTTAAGCCCGCATAAATCAACATCAAGTTTTGTCCATTTTGTTTCTTCGCGGTAATAAATTGTATCAGGAGTATAAACTTCACTGCGTAGTCCGCGAGCCTCTGCAACTTCATTTGTACGAATCAAAATATCGGCTTCAACTTTGCGGCAGAAAATCTGCTGACGTTTGTGTAAATCAAAAATAGAACATCCATTTATTGCAATCAAAAAACGTCCGGCTTCCATACCTGCAATTTCAAGTCTCCTAACGAACGGTAGTATGGCATCTTCAGCACGACCAGAGCACAATACAATATAAATGCCACGACGTGCACATTCGCGCAAAGCTTCTACTGTTTCATCTGTAATCTGACGTTCATCATTCAAAAGTGTATCATCCAGATCAAGTGCAATCAATTTAATATCCAGTTTCTTCATATTTGGCAAGTATATAGAAGAATTACTGGAAAAACAAGAAATACAAAAAATTTTCCATATTTTAAATTCCATGTTAAAATATAAATTCACAACAATAAGGAGAAGTATCAGAATTATGACAACCCCAAACGAGCTCCATTTAAGAGCAGTAATTAATGTTGACAAAGATAAGTGCTGCAACTGCCATCGCTGCATTGCCGTATGTCCGGTAAAACTTTGTAATGATGGTTCCGGAGACTTTGTTACGCTGAATCCAGATTTGTGTATTGGCTGTGGTTCATGTATTGAAGCCTGTACACACGGAGCAAGAACTGGAATAGATGATACAAAACAGTTTTTTGCAGAATTAAAAAAGGGAACTCCTATAGTTGCTATTGTTGCTCCAGCTGTTGCTGTAAACTTTAGAGGAAAAGATCTGGAACTTAACGGCTGGCTTAAATCTATAGGAGTAAAAGCTGTATTTGATGTTTCTTTTGGTGCAGAACTGACAACAAAATCTTATGTGGAACAGCTGACAAAAGAAAATCCAAAACTGATGATTTCACAGCCATGCCCCGCCCTTGTTTCTTACATTGAGACGTATCGTCCAAATCTTATTCAATACCTCGCAAAGAGTGACAGCCCTATGGCTCACACTGTACAGTATATTCGAAATTATCATCCGGAATATGCAAAACACCTTATTGCCGTAATTTCTCCCTGTTTTGCAAAACGCCGTGAGTTTGACGAAACCGATCGTGGAGATTTTAATGTTACAATGAAATCTCTTGATGCATATTTTACTGAAAATCATATCAATCTTTCAAAGTATCCCAAAACTGAATACGACAACCCGATGGCAGAAAGAGGAACATTGTATTCTATACCAGGAGGGCTTATGCGTACTGCAGAACGTTTTGTTCCTGGTATAACTTCAATGACTCGTAAGATTGAAGGTCATCCTCAGATTTTTGAGTATCTGGAAAATCTGGATGAATCATTACAAAAAGGACAACAACCTTTCTATAAACTTATAGACTGTTTAAATTGTGAAAAAGGCTGTAACTGTGGCGGTGGTACAACAAATCAGGGAATGCCTCTTGATGAACTTGAAAGTTATGTTGAAAACCGCTCTAAAGAACGTTGTGAAAAATGGAATACACTCAGCGAACTAAGACGCAAAAGAGCTCTCAAAAAACTAAATGCCACTATCAATGCATACTGGAAACCAGGAATATATGACCGCGCATATCTGGATCGAAGCAGTGTATACAACACACTTATAAAACAACCGAATGCAGAAGAACTTAATGCAATTCTTTCAGAAATGGGCAAACATACATCTCAGGACATGTATGACTGTGGTGCCTGTGGTTATAAATCCTGTAAACAGATGGCTATTGCAATTTTCAATGGCAAAAACAAACCGCAAAACTGCCACCATTACGTTCTTAAAACGGCAAACGAAAGTCATGCAGAAGAAATGGATAAGAAAACCCGCGAAATTACACTTGAAAGTGTTGCAATGCTTGAAGAAACCCGGGGGAATGTTGCATCCCTTACTAACGTTACAAAAAGGATGATTCAAAATATTTCAGATTCTTCTTCTTCCATTGAGCAGATGCTTAAAAATATTGGTTCTATCAATAAGATTATTGATAATAACTTTACTATTGTTAATGAACTGGAAGACGCAACCAGTATTGGCCGCACAAACCTTCAGGAGGTTACCGTTCTTGTTGGTGATATCGAAAAAGAGTCTAAACAGCTTGTTGAGATGTCGAAAGTAATTGGACAAATTTCAAGCCAGACAAACTTACTGGCCATGAATGCAGCAATTGAAGCTGCTCATGCCGGTGACTTTGGTGCAGGTTTTAGTGTCGTTGCAGATGAAATCAGAAAACTGGCAGAAGATTCTGGCCGTCAGGCTAAGCAGATTGGTGAAGTTCTTAAATCTATCAAACAGATGGTTGATAATGCTTATTCAAAAGCCGGAACTGTCCAGACCGAATTTGATTCTGTAGTTTCACTTGCAGGCCAGGTAAAGAACCAGGAACTTCAGGTAAAGAATTCCATGGACGAACAAAATGCCGGAAACGCGCTGCTCCTCTCTTCCATTACGCAGATGCGGGATGGAACTCACGCTGTAGAAGATGCCGCCCGCAACCTGCAGAGAGATACCGAAGAAATTATGGGCCGTATCTCTAAAATTGGTCAGCAGGAATAAAATTATAAATCCCGGGAGAACGATATGTACCCCGGGATTTTTTTATTCAGCTTTCTCCCATGCATCAATAAATTCAATCATAAACTGCTGTACATCGCTAAACCACTTTTTCTGAAACTGACATGCTTCTACACCGATATACCGGAAGTGCCAGCATTCCCATCGGTAACCGGTAACATCTTCATACCCTTTCGGAAAACTGAGAGACCAGCCATATTTTGCAGCATTTGCATACACCCATTTTCCTCCAGGTGTCTGATCAAAAGCATCATCTACCGGCGCAAAATCCAGCGCCATACCAAGCTGATGCTGACTTGTTCCAGGCCTTGCACTTTCGCGCTCTGCTTCTTCAAGTCCGTCCACACTAACCCAATAGGCAAAAAGATTTTTCTGATATTCATACGAACGGTAGGTTGAACTAACAGTAAGTGTTACACCATCTTTTTTTGCAGCCGCAGCAAGAACTTTAAGAGCTTCAAAAGCTTCTGGGCGAAGACTAAGATTATTCTTATTTATTGCATACAAATCATTTTTATCTAAATGAATAAGTTTTTCAGGTTCATAGTCTGCACCAACATTATGAGTTTTATCAATGAGAAAAAAAGGACTCAAATCAGTAGAAGAAAAGTCGGATCGAGTTGCAAGAACTCTCTTAAGATCAGCAAGAAATTCCTGTGGATCACCATTTGGAATAGCTGCCTTACAACAAGGACTCATTGAAAGAAGCACACGGTTCAGTTTTTCTATTTCAGGATTTGATTTCGCACAAGCGGAAAAAGAAAAAAGTATTAATGATGATAAAAGTATTAATGATTTTTTAAGGCTGATTTTCATATGCAAATATTTTACTCAAAAAGATTGTCGGGTCAAGCCCGACAATAACATTTTTACATAACTGCAATTAACTCCAGGCCTTTTGTTCAAATTCTGTAACTGGCAGCGGCTTAGAAAAATAAAAACCCTGAATCAAATCGCAATTCTGTTTTGCAAGAAAATCTACCTGTTCACGGGTTTCAATCCCTTCTGCTACAATCGACATACCAAGTTTCTTTGCGAGTGAAATAGTTTCACCTACTATAAGATTTGAACGTTTTATATCATCAACACCGCGGAAAAATTCAGCATCAAGTTTAATGATGTCCAGAGGAAGCTCTTTTAGAGAATTGAGCGAAGAGTACCCTGCACCAAAATCATCCATGGAAACTTTAAATCCAAAATCTTTTAACTTACGAACGGTCGTTAGCAACACTGACTTATCATCAAAGAAGGCACTTTCTGTAAGTTCAAGTTCTATAAACTTATGCGGCACTTTAAACTTATCCACAATATCACAGATATGTTCTGCAAGGTTATCCTCTGCAAAATGAGCACGTGAAACATTAACGGAAATTGGAACCAGCGTTTTGCCCTGAGCAGCCCAGTCGGCCTGCAGTCGGGCGACCTCTGTCAGCATATAATCATCGAGTTGAAGAATAAAGCCATTCTTTTCAAAAATTGGAATAAACTTTCCCGGTGGAATAAACCCCAGAACCGGATGAATCCAGCGGACAAGCGCTTCTGCAGCAGCCAACACTTCATCTTTAGTTGAATACTTTGGCTGGAGATATACCTGGAATTCGTGATTTATAAGAGCCTTCTCCATATCATCTTCTATGCGTCGTTCCCAAACCTGACTTTCCTTCATTGAATCGCTGAACCAAACAATTTCATCCTGTATCTTTATTATTCTAGGAACTGCAATACCGGCACATGTAAGAACAAGTGAAATATCATCCCCGCGGGATTTTACAGGACACACTCCGGCAGAAAATGTAAGGTGCTGTCCGCCCTGGCGTTGGCGAAGAATATTCATAATGTTTTTTATACGAATATTTAAAGTCTCATTATTCTCATAATTCAATAAAAGAGCAAAATCAGATTTTTCAACATGGGCAACAATTTCTTTTTTTGAAATTAACTGAACCATATTTGAATTCAATTCTTCAAGAAGATTTTCTCCCTGTTTAATACCATAAGCTGTACAATAATTGCGATACTTTTCTAATCGCAGCTGAACAATGGCATATTTTCTTCTTCCTCGTGCAATTTCTTTCTGTGCTTTCTGAGTAAAATATTCTTTATTGTACCCGCCTGTTACAATATCAGTTGTAACCAGTTTATTTACCCTCATTCGCTCATGAACAAGACTTACAACTTTTGTAATTTCATAAATTCCCGAAAAAACAAATACGACCAGCAGAAAGATAATCACTGTAGAAAGAAGGTTTACCTGAAAAGTATTTAACCTGTAAACACATCTGAAACATAAATTGATATTTTTAATATCTGTTCGAAACAAAGAAATTGTATGCAACTGGACAATTTCTTTGTTTGCCCATTCAATATCTCCACGATTTTTCAAAAGTCTTTCTATATCCATTGAACGATATAAGTTTCCCGGATTTAATAAAAAATCCTTAAATTCTAATCCAAGCTGATGTCCAAATCGTTCTGTGTTATTTGCAACTAATAAATCTGCAAAAGGAGTATCATACCGGGTATCCACAAAATGAATCATCCCAATTGTATCAAACTGTTTCTTTGCTTCTTCATCAAAACTATCTTCAAGATATGGAAATATAGAAGGAATTTCATTTTTCTGAATTATGATTATTTCATTTATATTACTGAAAGAGTCACTGAACGCTGCAAGTCTGCTTTCTATCTGTTCACGAGATTCAGTAGGCCAGTTTTTATTTACAGACTGAATTACAGTATTACAATCCCTTGCCATATTAAGAACAAGAGTATTCACAATACCAAATATTGCAAGCGTACAGATAAATATTGTAAGACTAAAAATTACAAGTTCAGTTATTATCATCTCAAGCACTGCAGGCCAGACCGGAAGCTTCTGCAGCCGCTTGATTCTTCGTTCTTTTTTCTTACTCATAACAATTTATTATAAAGCAAGAAAACAAGATTTTCCACTACAACTGAAGGGCTCCGTCCTGTAAAATTGTACGAGAAGAACCATCTCCATAAGTAAGTGTAATTGTAGGATCACGAACAACACCATCAAGATGTATTAAACTTGGAGCATCGTTGTCATAATTCTCTCCAATTGCAAAATGACAGGTATGAAAAGCTTTTTCATCTTCAAGCATATTACCTGTAATTGTAGCAGCCGGATTCAATCCAATTCCAAGTTCACCAATATTACGTGCATTCTTTTTATATATAGCAGCCTGCCCCTGAGGGAGTTTTCCTTCCTTTTCAAGAACAAATGGTCTAAGTTCTGCTTCCAATATTGTTTTAAGAAGTCTGCGAGCTTCGGCACCACCTGTTATATCTGTTACATACCCCTTTTCAACCTTACAGGTAATTGGAGTTTCAATAATTGAGTCTCCGTCAGAAAATGTCATTGAACCATCATAAACTATTACACCTTCACAACCATCACACTGCTGCTCAAGAACAGAACCGTCTTCTGCCTTGAGTTCGCTACCACCGACAACAGGACTTATAAATACTTCACCAGCTGGAATATTTCCTCCTGTTCCTGGCTTTGAAAAATCTCCGTCGTCATTCATAAGGGTACGTCCATTTATCGGAATCAAAAGATTTGTTCCTGCTGGAGCTGTAACCCGTACACTCACCGCACCCCTAAACAACTCACCGAGTTTCGCACAACGAGCCTGCATTTCTTTATAATCTATAGCGGCAGTGCGGTTCATCATATCAACAGTGATTCCCGGCGTCCACACACCACGCATTTTCTTTTTACCATCCATCAGATAATCAGCAATGTGTGTAAACTCCTGACCATCTTCAGTTTTATATGGATTTGCAGTTGCTTCTGCATCCTTACCAAGCTTGATATTTGAAATTGAAAAATAAACATCCGGCTCTGTTTTAAAAGCTGCGATTACTTCCGGATTAGCATTATCAAAACTTGTTTTATCAGACTGGAACATAAGTGTTGTACAAGCACCAGCTTCTGAACTTGCAGAATACAAATCCTGTGCAATTTCTGATGTAGCCGGATTTGCAACGATAAGAACACGTTCACCCTTTTTGATTTTTACTACGTCCTGTACAACTACCTGTGCAGGAGTACGGTTTTTATTTTTATTTCCCAGAAGAGAATCTATTTTAAAATCCATATATAGCCTCCTATTTTTTTACAATCACAAGATTACGTTCTGAATTATCAAGACCAGGAACAGTAAGTGTACTGATCTTATAATCAGGAATAAGATTTGTAATTGCATCCATTTCTTCTTTTATATTTTCCAGTTTTGCTTTATATGCACAAAGATAACCACCATTTTGCACGATGCGCATCAAGGTCTTTGTCATTTTTTTATCAAGCGGACGGAAGGCTCGGAAAGTTATAAGATCATAATTTTTTTCCGGAACACGTTCAGCCTCACTATTAACAACGGTTATATTTTTCAATCCGAGAATTGCAGCACAGTTTTCAAGAAAGGCGCAGCGCTTTTCCATACGCTCTACCAATTCAAAACGAAAATTATTCAGAATCTTATTTTCCTGAGCAGAAAGCAAAAAAGCAGCAGCAAGAGGAATTCCAGGCAACCCACCTCCACTACCGATATCCGCAATTACAAAAGTTTCGTCAACTACTGAACGTTCGTTAGTTAAACTTTCACATAATTTAACTATTTCAGGAAAAGCTGCAAGTGAGTCAAAAATATGTCTCACAACAAGTTCGTCTCTGTCACTCGTATTTGTAAGATTATATGCTGAATTAAAAAGAACAATCTCTTTGATATATGATTCCATTTTTTCTGCAAGTTCAGCACAGCAAGATTTTGGAATTCCACACTCTTCAAGTCCCTTAATCATATCTACCATAATTCAACTTACCTTTAATTACTGTCTATATCCAGAAGAAGATCTGCATTTACAGAGTCACCAGAATAATGAATTACAACCAGATTCCCGGTTTTTTCTGCTGTAAGATTTTTTACTGTTGAAAGTCTGTACACATACGAATTTTCATTTTTATGATCCTGAACGACAGTCGGCTGAACACGATAAGTCAGCGTTGAACCATTGGATGAAACCGTCTTAAAGAGCATGTAAAAAGTTTCTGTTCGAGCCTGCTGATTTACAAAATACTTTCTGTCTCCGGTAAGAAGAAAACTTCCGTCAGTTTCAGTATCGCTGAAAAAAACTTTAGTAAGTGAATCTGCAATATTGTAGCCGTTTATCTTAAAGCGCAGAATTGAAGGCTCTCGCTTCTTAAAATTTTCAGAATCAGTCTTGGTTGCATTAAGTGCATTCTTTTCTTTTGGACTTGCATTCTGCTGCTGTTTTTTCAAATCATTCAAACCATTCAAAACCTGTTGAAGAAGAACATTTGTCGAAGATGTCGTATTATAATTTGACATGCTTGTTGTAGTTTCCAGGGAAGAAAGATTGCTGAAAAGTCCGGAATCATACAAAGAAGAAATATCATAAGCGGTAAGCACATTCCCCTTTGTTAAACTTGAAGAAAGCACACTCTCCGGCGTAAGAGATTCTGTCAGTACAGATTCAGTTTTCTCCTTTCCAGTTTCTGTCGTATTTTTTTTTGAATCCTTAATATCCGGACGTTTTGGAAAACTAGGTTTATAAAAACTGCTGTCTATAGTCGGCATAGAAGGCATCTCCGGCATTTCAGGCATATCAACTGACTGAGAAAAAAGAGGACAGCATAAGCCTGCAAAAAGAACAAAGCCCCCGGCTAGTGATACAACTCTCTTCGAATTAAAGGTTTGCAAGACTTTCCTCCACATATTCCAGACGCTGGGTTAGCTGAGCAATTGTTTTTTCAAGGCGTGATTTTTCCCGTTCAAGTTTAGTTTTAGGATCTGTGCCCGCTGCCTGAGCAGATTTCTGTTTCATCATTTCACGAACAGAAGATGGACTTTTTCCACCGCTTAAGAATTCCTGCTCTACCTGAGCACGCTCATCCTTCTTTTTTACACTGGCAACAACCTTCATATTTTCAAAGCCGATCGCCGGATTTACTTCTACAGCACCAACCTTTCGGATATCTTTTGCAGCATTGCGCGGCATACACAATACACGGTCAATGTAATCTTCATAGCGGATATCAGCTTCTTTACAGAGGTCAAAAGCACGTGCAAGTTTTTTTCCAAACTCCTGCATGAGCTGGCCGTTTTTAGCAAGATAATTTTCTTTGATATCCAGCGTAAGTGCTTTTAGTTCTTCGTTATTTTCCCAGCCGATTGAATAATAGCCTTTTTCTTCGGCAATCTTCAGCAGCTCGCCAAATTTTGCCCAGAACTCCTGAGTATGCACCTTACAGGCTTTTCCGTAACTTGGATCATTTTCCTGCTTTTCGATTGTACATAGATGATGGGTATATTCATGAACTGCTGTATAAATCAGCATGTTATCAGATTTAAAATTCAGATTATGAAGATAGATTTCATGTGTATCCGGCTGATAAAATCCGTTTACACGCTTGCTTTCTTTACCTGTCTGGATTACAGAAAAATCAATTTCACTGGGAGCAATATCCAGAAGGATTTCTTTAATTCTTTCGTTATTCAATTCAAAAACCTCTCCCCCATTTTAACCGTATTTGAAGTATTGGGGAAGAGATTTTTACAAATTTCATTTCTCACAGAGTACACAGAGAGCACGGAGGACAGCTTTTCTCAGCTTCCTCTTTGCCCTCTGTTTGCTCAGTAAGAAGTTTTAGAACTGATAGCTTGCACCAAGGCTTACAAAGCTGTTTTTACGCCATGAATAGAATTCGCTGTCTTCGTCTGCACAGTGAATGTACATTCCGCTGGCTGTAAGTGTAAGATTCTGATCTGGCTTAAATGCGAGTTTTGGCATAACAACCAGGTCACCGCGTTCAATACCATACATTACAGTTACTTCTGGTGCAATTTTGTCGTTCAAGAAGGATGTAGTTACGTTTGCAACAATCTTGTTGTTTGAATAACCTTTTTTATTATAGTCTACATCCATCGTATTTTTGTCGCATTCATCACCATGTAAAACAAAGCTTCCAGTTTCCTGAACATTCAGGTTTGCATTCCAGAACGGAAGGTCGATATCAAATCCTCCAAGCCAAGCGATAGAATTATTGTGTACCCAAGGATCTGTTCCATCAGTATCATCAGTCAAGTTATAAGCGAACTCACCGCGAACATTGAAGTGCCAGATGATTGAAGACATCTCAAGCCCAAAGGTCTGCTTTCTGTCGTATGCAAGGAACTTGTCAGATTCAGAAACTTCACCATTAGCAAGATATGTCTCAAGGAAGTTGTTCAATTTGCTTGCATTGAAAGATGGCTGCTTGTACCAGCCGTAGTAATAACTCAAGCCCATATCAACCTGACCAAGTGTCCAGGTAGCGCGGCTACCAAACTGACTGTATTTAAGAGTCCAGAGGTCCGGGTAGATATTATCTGAAACTGATGTAACATTGTTTAATGCCAGCGTATATGCTGTATCAGCCGCAGTAAGTTTGTTCTGATAATCAGCCGCCTGTGCAGCTGCATTTTTGGCTGCTGCAGTATATTCAGCCGCAGCTTTTTCCTGAGCAGTTTTTTCTGCAGTACAGTGAACGATGGCCATTGTTGCCTGCTGAATCTGAGCCTCAAGCGCACTTGTGTCCTGACCGGCCTTTTTTGCAGCAATAATTCCTGCTTTCAACTGTGCAATCGCATTTGTATATTCAGTTATCTTATTACCATATTCAGTAGCCGCAGCTGATGCAGCAGCAGCCTGCAACTGAGAACTCTTTTCTATAGTTGTAGCTGCAGCAAGCCCTGTTCTTGCAGTTTCACAATCTGTAACAAGTTTCTTTACATACATTTCAGCAGAAGTTGTCGCAGCCCCAGTCAAAGCTGCAACCTGCGCAGGAGTCCAGCGGCCATCTGTTGCAAAACGGTCAACTGGCA
>CAMNBC010000057.1 GCA_946532115.1 uncultured Treponema sp. | reverse complement strand
AAGTAGGTAGCTGCCAGCTTTTTTTTTGTCATACGGACAGCGTGTCAGGCACGCTACCGTATAACTTGACTATACGCGGACACTTCGTGCCGCGTAAACGTTGTTGATAACCGACACCTTCGGTGCGGTATAACAGATAATCAAAAAAAAATTCCCGGAACGAGAGTAGACTTTTAGTGGCTTATAAAGCATAGAGTAGCAGAGACTTCAAGAAATGATCGGGCTAGTTTGAGAGCAAAGCTCTCAAACTAGGTAAGGTCGGCAACGCCGACCGACAAAGTAGGCCCTGAATCGGAGAGCCGTTAAAACGGACGCTCCGGTGGAGCGTTCGTTAGGCTCATCCGACTGATGGGGGTGGGAAGCTGTGCTTCCCGCTGCCAGCTTTTTTTTGTCATACGGACAGCGTGTCAGGCACGCTGCCGTATAACTTGACTATACGCGGACACTTCGTGCCGCGTAAACGTTGTTGATAACCGACACCTTCGGTGCGGTATAACAGATAATCGAAAAAATTTTCCCGGAACGAGAGTAGACAATTTTTTTTATCTTGCCTTTTGAAGTCATCATTATTATATTTAATATTGAGGTAATAAAATGGCAGAATGTTCACATAATTGCGGTTCATGTGGTGAAAATTGCGAAAAGAGAGATTTACATGTTAGTTTGCGACCAGGTAGCAGCGTAAAAAAGGTTATTGGTATTGTAAGTGGTAAAGGTGGTGTAGGTAAGTCTCTTGTTACCAGTTTACTTGCAGCACGTATTAATAAAGATGGTTTCCGTTCAGCTATTCTTGATGCAGATATTACAGGACCTTCAATTCCAGAAAGTTTTGGAGTAGGAGATGAACGTGCTCAGGCTATTGAAGGTCAGGATGCACTTACACCTGTTGTGACAGATTCTGGCATTCAGCTCATGTCAATGAACTTTTTGCTTCAGAATGAAACTGACCCTGTAATCTGGAGAGGACCTGTAATTGCAGGTGCTGTAAAACAGTTCTGGACAGATGTTGTGTGGAAAGATGTAGACTTTATGTTTGTGGATATGCCACCGGGAACTGGTGATGTACCTCTTACAGTTTTCCAGTCTTTGCCTGTTGATGGAATTATTGTAGTAAGTTCTCCTCAGCAGCTTGTGCGTGTAATTGTTGAAAAGGCTGTAAATATGGCTAATATGATGAACATTCCAATTCTTGGAATTGTTGAAAATATGAGCTATGTAAAATGTCCTGACTGCGGTAAAGAAATTACAATTTTCGGCAAGAGTAATATAGATGAAATTGCAAAGAATTTTAATATTCCAGTTCTTTCCCGCATTCCAATGCAGGAAGAAACAAGCCGTGCAGTAGATGCCGGAGATATAGAAAGCCTGGATATCCCAGAACTCACTCCAGCAGCAGAAGCAGTTGAAAAATTATTAAAGAAGTAACTTACTTCCCCTTCACCTAAGAAAATATAGAAATATTGTCAGGTGAATAAAATATAGTATAAATTAACAACAAAAATCGAAGTACGTAGTAGGCGAGAGACATCAACAACATCATCCCGTTTGTGATGTCTCTTGAATACGAAGTACTTCGATTTTTTTTTAAAGATTTTAAAATTTTATTCTCTTTTCAATTTCTATATTTTCTGTTATAATTGTTTCTATGAATAATAACGAAACAAAAAAGGGCATTTCCGAAGAAGAAATTGCAGCTACTATTAAAGAACTTTGTCATTTGATTATGAGCTCACAGGACGAGTCTTTTGTTTATGATTTTTTTAATTGTCTTTTTACAAAGCCTGAACTTAAAGATATTGCTAACCGATGGTTGCTCGTTAAAGAAATTGATGCAGGAACTACACAGAGGGAAATCGCCAACAAATTCAGTATGTCCCTCTGCAAAATTACCCGCGGCTCACGCGAACTCAACAAAACCGACAGTGCATTTAGAAAAATGCTTGAATTATTAAAAAATCAGTAAATTGAGTATCATTTTTCCCCGATAAACAGAATAGATTAGTATATTCTGAGGGGAATTATGAATAGAAGAAAATCTTACCTAAAAAGTTGTGCTTTAGCCGGATTTATATTACTTTCTGGCTGTGCATCATCAAAACCAGAATCAAAACTTACACCCCAGCAACTCATTATGCAGAACAGAAAGGCAGAAGCAAAACAAGAATTTGTAATGCCTACAGATATTAATGCTGCAGATGAAGATGGAAATACAGTTCTCCATATTGCAGCAAAAATTGATGATGAGGAACTTGTAACATATTTTATTTTTAAGGGAGCAGATCCGGAACTTAAAAATCATGATGGAGACACTCCGCTTCATGTTGCAATTAAAAATAATTCAAAAAGAGCAGCAAAGGCTCTTTCTGCGGTAAGTGAAAGTCTTTTTTCTCGTGATTCAGAGGGCATAACTGCACTGGATCGTGGGCTTTATTCTGATGATGAGTATTATGATATTTTCATTACTACAAAAGCTGGTGAATTAAGAGATGTTGAAGGCCAGACAATTGTTCATTATTTTGTAAGGACAAAGAATTTAAAAGGAATTCAGCAGTGTATTAATAAAGGAATTCCGATTTCGGTTCTGGATGATAATGGAAAAACACCTCTTGATGTAGCTTTTGAAAATCTTGATGATGAAGAATTTGTTGAAATTGCCGCAGAGTTAATTATGGGAGGCGCTGACGAAGTTGCAACTGATTTTTCATATTTTCAGGATGCAATGCTTGCACGTAATGTAAATACCCGCTTTGATGATGGGCAGACTCCGCTTCATCTTGCAGCAATTTACGGCCATAATGCAATTGCAAAATATCTTCTGGAAAACAATGCAGATACAACAGTTCAGGATAGTTCTGGAGCAACACCTTTACATGAAGCTGTACGCTATGGAAATGTAGAAATTGCAAGAGCTTTGCTTAATTCCGGTGCAAATGTAAATGCTCGTGATAATCTTGGTAAGACTCCAGTTATGCTGATTCTTCCAAAAGAAAAGACTGCAGAAATTTATAAGCTTTTGATTTCTTTCCGTGCAGATCTTAATCAAAAGGATATGTTCGGTGATACAGTACTTCATACTGCTTCAATGTTAAATGTTGGTGCAAATACATTTGGTATTCTTGTTAATGGTGGTGCTGATGTTGATGCCCGAAACAAGGAAGGTGTAACACCTCTTTCAATTGCAGTACAAAAAAATGATCTTGAAACAGTAAAACTTCTTACTGCAGCTGGAGCTGATATTCACACTCAGGACACTAATGGAAATTCTCCAATTTCTATTGCTCTTGCCGGAAATTCTGAAATGCTTGAAGCAGTCGTAAATGAAACAAATGCCGGGCTTACCGATTCTAATGGTAATACACCTCTTCATCTTGCTCTGATTTGTGATGCACCACTTGCTAAAATACAGTATATCATCAGCCTTATGAAAGATGTTAACACACGTAATAAGGATGGTAATTCAGCACTATTTCTTTCAATCTTAAAAAATCGACAGAAAGTAGGTGAACTGCTTCTTGCTAAAAATGCTGATATTTTTTCAACAAATACAAACAACAATTCCCCTCTTAGACTTGCTTTAAAATATGGAGGAACAGTTCAGGACTGGCTCATTACTTCAAAAACAATCAAACAGAAGGATGGTACTGGAAATACCGTTCTTCATTACGCAGCTGAATGGCAGTATAAAGATGCAATTAATGGGCTTGTTATGAAGGGTGCTGATATTAGTGCAAAAAATGCTAATGGTGAAACACCTCTGTTCAGCGCTGTAAAGACGAATAATCCGGATATTATTCAGACAGTCATAGATTGTGGGGCGGATATTAACGTCCGCGATAATCTTGGAAGTACAGTAATGCATACAGCTGTTCGCTGGGATGCTCCTGCTTCAATTGACAAACTGCTTTCTCTGGGAATCAATGTTAATGCACAGAATACTTCCGGAAAATCTCCACTTGCAGAAGCGGTAATAGCAGGTAAATTTGAGATTGCCAGAACATTGCTTACTGCTGGAGCAGATCCAAATACCAGTGATTCAAATGGAGTTACTGTTTTGATGGATTCAATCCGTGGATGCAGTAAGGATAGTGTAAAGCTTCTGCTTAGTTATGGAGCAAATCCAAATGTACAGGAAGTAAATGGACGCAATGCTTATCATGAAGCAGCCTATATGGCAGATAAGGATATCATCAAACTGATTAGAAATGCAGGTGGAAATCCTCTTTCGCGAGATAAGCAGGGTAATACTCCGTTCTCAATTGTGCTTAAAAAAGATATTAGTGTAATTCGCGAAGTTCTTGGAAATAATTATACTATTACAGATAGTGATGGAAATACTCCTGTTCACATTGTTGTAAAGGCAAATGGTTCTGATGAACTTTTGCAGCTTCTTATTGATGAGGGATACCCGGTAGATACAAGAAATGCTGATGGATATACAGCTTTAAATTACGCTATTGAAGCAAATGATATTAAGACTACAAATGTATTACTCGAAAATGGTGCTAATCCTTTCCAGATGATAGATAAAAAAGGAAAGAACGGTATTTCGATTGCCCTTGAAAAGAAGAATAAAACAATGATTTCGAATATCGTAAAATATGCCGGTAAGATGACAGATATGCAGGGAAATACTGTTTTGCATTATGCAGCTAAAACCAGTGATGCTGAAATGGTAAAAACTCTTATTTCTTATGGAATTGATAAATCTGTAAAGAATGTTTCTGGTGATACAGCGTATACAATTGCGGTACGCTGGAGAAGACCGGAAATTGCGGCTTTGCTTAAGTAGGTTACAGGTGTTAGGTTATAGGTATGAACAAACGCAGGGTTTTAGGGGCTGCGTAAGCCCCTAGGAGAAGGGGTGGTGAGCAACGAAGTGCGAGCCAGGGGAAGGCTTTCCCCTTATCCCCCTAGAACCTAGAACCTAAAACCTAGAACCTAGTTAAGCTTCTTCCTTAGACAACATTAAGTTTGTCAAAATACCAAGAATCAATGCACATGCAACTGTACGGATTTCTACGGCACCAAAGCTTACTACCATTCCGCCAACACCAGTAATAAAGATAACAGATGCAACGAAAAGGTTTTTATTTTTGTTGAGGTCTACTTTCTGGAACATCTTGAAGCCTGATACAGCAATGAATCCATAGAGTGCAACACAAACACCACCCATTACACAACTTGGAATTGTTTCGAGTAATGCTACGAGTGGAGAAATCATAGAGAAGATGATACAGATGATTGCACAACCCCAGATTGAAACTGTAGAAGCATTGCGGGTAATTGCAACACAACCAATTGATTCACCGTAAGTTGTATTAGGACATCCACCAAATAATGTACTTACCATAGTTCCAACACCATCGCCAAGCAATGTACGGGTAAGACCAGGTTCTTTGAGAAGGTCTGTACCAACAATTGCTGAAAGGTTTTTGTGGTCTGCAAGATGCTCTGCAAATACTACAAAAGCAACAGGAACATAAGCTGTAAACAATGTGAGAAGGTATTTTCCGGTTATTGTTTTGAGGCCTTCAGAACCACCAAGAAGGAAGGTGAACTTTGGAAGAGAGAAATATCCGGAGAATTTTGTAAAATCAAGAGTTTTTAGTGCACCGTAATTAATTACAATGAGGGCTGGAGTATCTGTAAGATTTCCGATAATTGCAAAAATAGTTGCAAGACAGTATCCGCCGAGGATTCCAAGAATGAATGGAATAAGACGGCCAACTTTTTTTCCATAAGTAGAATAGAGCATTGTAACTGCAAGTGTAAAAAGTCCACAGATAAGTGCAACGTAAGAACTTCCGCCTTCAACACTAGACTTCATAAGATCTCCGATTGCATTACCAGAAAGGCTTAAACCGATGATTGCTACTGTAGGTCCAATGATTACAGGTGGCATAAGGCGGTTAATCCAGTCAACACCGCATATTTTTACGATGATTGCAATTATTACATATACAAGACCTGCCATAAGGGCACCGATAATGAGACCCCAGTAACCAGCCTGTTCGCTTAAACCGAGTGTTGCAGCTCCTGCAAAGGCACTGAACATTGAGCCGATAAAGGCAAAAGAACTTCCCAAAAATACAGGGCTAGAGCTTTTTGTGAACAAAAGATAAACGATTGTTCCAACTCCTGCTCCAAAGAGGGCAGCAGATGCTGTAAGTCCATGGCCGATGATGGCTGGAACTGCAATTGTTGCTGCCATAATAGCGAGAAGCTGCTGTAAAGCGAACAGCACAACTTTACCGAATTTCGGTTTGTCTTTGATTCCGTAAATCAAATCCATTTTTTTTCATACTCCTTTATTATTGTTGTATCTGAACTATTATATTATATTATATAAAGGTGGTAAATAAAATATTACCTTTTGGAGTTTTTTATGGCTGATTTTTTTGACTATTTAAATTGGCGTGGAGATTTATCTTTTGAGCAGTCTCCATTTAATAAAATTGATGCACTTTTATTTGCTCATATTTCTTATTGTCTTTTTGATGGAGTTATTTCTCAATCATTTAAAGAGAGAAAAACTTTTTCACAAGTGGCAAAAGATTTTGCCGCTGTTCCGGATTATGAAAAACGAATAAATATAGGTTTTCTGATTAACAAACGAACCACAGAACTTATGTTTAGAACTGCAGAAACTGAGAGATTCCGAAACGTAGAACTTTGCGGTTTTAGAAGTATTTATAATGAAGAGAATGTAGAACAATTTGCAGCGCTTACCTTTTTGATTGATAATCAAACAGTTATAGCACTTCGAGGGACAGATGATACTATTGTTGGCTGGAAGGAAGATTTTAATATTGCATGGCTCCCTCAGATTCCAGCTCAAAAGGATGCACTGGAATATATTAAGGAAGCAGCAGATGCATTTAAGGGGAATTTTATTCTGGCAGGACATTCAAAAGGTGGAAACCTTGTAATAAATACGGCTGTAAAATGTGGTGAAAAAATTCAGCGCCGTATAGATAAAGTTTATAATTTTGATGGGCCAGGCTTTACTTCTGATTTTTATGAATTACAGGATTATAAAGCAGTTGAAGATAGAATTTATTCGTTTTATCCGGAGTTTTCAGTTGTCGGTATGATTTTTCATCATCCAAAATTTTATGAAATTGTAAAGAGTGATGCATTTGCGTTCTGGCAGCACGATGCAATGAGCTGGCAAATTTCTGGAAAAAATTTTATTAATGCCGGTGATTTTACTGATGAAAGTAAAATATTTTACAATGCTTTTAATGAATGGATTGATAAACTTGATACAGAGCAGAAAAAAAAGTTTGTAGATACAATGTTCTGCATTCTGGAAGCTTCTGGTGCAAAAACTAATAATGAACTTGAAAAAGATGCATTAAAAGCAACTGCTAAAATGCTTACAGCTTATGCGGAACTGGACAAAGAGAGAAAAAAAGAATTAAAGAATATTCTAAGTATGTTTAAAGATGTAATTGCAGATGATATTCCAATCTTTAAGCCTCTTGTCCTGTTGAAAAATAATTTGCGAATATCAGTGTGAGGTTTTATAATTTAACATATGAGTGATACAACAATTGTTACAAGTAGTCCTGTAGGACGACATCTTGATTCTCTTGGTGTAGGAAAGCCGGCTTCTTATCTTATGTTTAATCAAAAAAAGGTTGAACTAGTTGCAAAAATTACTATTGGCCGCGATACAGATAATGATGTAGTAGTAGATAATAAACTTGCAAGTCGTCATCACGCAATGATTCAGAAAATTAAGGATGCATATTTTATTAAAGATGTTGGCAGTACAAACGGAACTTTTATAAACGGTGTACGCATTCCGAATGAAAAATATGTAAAATTGAATCCTGGTGATAAAATTTCGATTGGCAATATGAGCCTGGTAGTTTCATAAAAAGCGTGGAATCAGTCTATCAAAAAATTACAAAAATACTTTCCTCTAATATGCTGCCGTTCTATGATGATTTTTTTGCACTTTTGAATGAAGTTTCAGAATTGCTTGAAAATGAAAAAACTGGAGCGGCAGGCTATAGACCAGTTTCTTCCGATGGTAAGGCAGGCGGACTCTTAGATTTCCATGATGATGAACTTCCGCTGATTGTAGTACCTGATTTTCACGCCCGCCCATATTTTTTGCAGAATATTCTTGATTATCAGATTTGGGATAATACTACAATATATCAGGCAATTTCAGAAGGAAAACTCAGGTTTTTAAGTGTAGGTGATATTTTACACACAGAACGCGGAACCCGTGAACGCTGGATGGCTGCAGAAGCGGAAGTTGATAATGAAATATATACAGGACCTGCTATGTCGGCAGAAATGCAGGAAGGATTGAGCCTGTGGTGTGCCCTGATGGAATTAAAAAAAGCATTTCCAGAAAATGTGCACATTTTAAAAGGAAATCATGAAAATATACTGAATGAAACAGATGGTGGAGATTTTGCTTTCAGAAAGTTTGTGGATGAAGGAGAGATGTGTCGCTGTTTTGTGCAGGAATATTATGGCGATGATATTTTGTATCTTATGAACTGTGTAGAAAAGAGTTTACCGCTTTATTTCTGGGGAAAAAGATGTTCAGTGTCTCATGCAGAACCGATACGAGTGTTTACAAAGCAGGAACTAATAGATGCCAGATTGTATTCTGGTGTTGTAAAAGGGCTTATCTGGACAAATAATGGAGAAGCGGCAGAAGGCAGTGCAGCCGGAACTGTAAAAAATCTCTTTTCAAAAACTGAGAAAGTACCCGAAGGGTATGTAAGTCTTGGCGGACATAGACCAGTTACCGGGAATTATAAAATTTTACAGAATGGCGATTATATACAGATTCATAATCCTGGAAAACAGAATATAGTTTTTATTAATGCAGAGCATAGTTTTAATCCGGAAGCAGATATAATAGAGGTAAAAAAATGAGTGATGAATTTCCACCAATGATTGGAAAGTACAAAGTTCAGGGCATAATTGCAAAAGGAGGAATGGGAGTAGTTTATAAGGCAATCCATCCTTCTTTAAAACGATATGTAGTAATCAAAAAAATGACAGCTCGTGGACATGCAGGTGATGCGGGACGTTTTAAGAGAGAAGCACAGTTGCTTTTGGATTTACAAAGTCCGTATATCGTACATCTTTTTGATTATTTTACAGAAGGCAGTTTCCGTTATATGGTGGAAGAACTTGTAGACGGAATTGCAGTCGATGCACTCATTAAAAGACAGACTTCACTCCCGGTTCCAGTTGCAATGCTCATAATGCAGGATGCCTGCTATGCGTTGAAATATGCTCATTCTAAGGGAATAGTCCACCGCGACATAAAACCGGGCAATATCCTTTTGTCGAGACGGGGTGAGATAAAACTCGCAGACTTCGGAATCGCCAGTGACCACGCGGAAAATGGAACAGGCAGTGCGGCTGCCCACCTTGCAGAAACTTCATCCACGGTAACAACCGGAGACCTGACTCAAAGCGGTGTGGCCCTGGGAACTCCGGCATATATGCCTCCAGAACAGTTTGAAGACAGTGCGAAGGTAGATCACCGTGCAGATATTTACGCACTTGGAATTATGCTTTACGAAATGGTTACTGGAACAAAACCGTATCCGGGAACTCTTTCAATGGAAACACTGAAGGTTATTCGCAAGGGCAAATATATTTCACCAAGAAAAATTGATAAGACTGTTCCTCGCGAAGTTTGCCGCCTGATTCACAAAATGACCCGGCCCAAGGCAAAGAGACGCTGCCAGTCGATTGATGCGGTGTTACGCCAGGTGAAAAAATATCTTCGCCATTATGATACTCATGAACTTAGAGTGCAGCTTGCAAAAAGTGTGGTGGCTGGTAAGTTGTATGATTTTGCTCCTGAGGCTCTGGCACAGAAGAATAGGGTGCGGCGCATTGTGAAAAGGGTGTGCCTTGGTGTGGCTGCAGCAGCGGCTGTGTTTGCGGGGCTCTGGTACTGCGGGCTTGTTCACAAAGTTGCTTTGAAAAAGTGGTATACAGGGGTTAGTGTGGAGTTGCAGATGCCGCGCTCTCTTTATGAAAATATGGATTTGCCTGCAAGAGCCTTTTTCTTTGAAAATGATGGAGTGAATATTCCGGAAGTTTCCTGGGCTCGCAGAACCTTCAGTGAACGAGGGAAAGCTTTTTATGAAAAATTTGTTTTCTGGTCATCACGTGTAATTGCCGAGCGTCCTGCAGCTAAAAATAAAACTTACAGCATACGGCCTGTATATCTGAAAAAAGGTAATTACAGAATTAAAATTGTAGTTGGCCCTTATGTCTGGTGGAAAAGTTTTACCTGTGGCGATGAGCCTTGTATAATTGAGTGTGATTTTCTGAAAAATGCGAAACGTAATCTGTCAATACAAACTGTTGCTTACGATCGTTCGTTAGGAATGAAAATTGAAAATGCTCAGTTTAAGCTGCTCTATAAAAACAAATGGCAGCCTTTAGCAGAAGTACCTGTGGAAACTCTTGAGTCTGGAACTGTATGGAAAATCCGTGCCGAGGCAGAAGGTTATAAGAGTGAAGAGTTTTCTCTTTTGATAGACTGGTATCAGGATTCGCTTGTGATTTCTTCGGAGCTGGAGAAGGAAAAATTTGACGATATGCTCTAAATATCATTATATTTAAAGTATGTCTAAAGATAATAACTCAAATGAGAATTCTATAATTTCAACGGATCAGCTGCTTCCGAATAAGCTTACTTTAATTCCTCTTGCAGGTCGTCCTATTTTTCCGGGTATTTTTACTCCTCTCATGATTAATTCTACTGATGATGTAAAGGTTGTAGAAGAGGCTTACGAAAAAGAAGGTTTCATCGGAATTGTTATGCTTAAAAATGAGGCAGAAACTCCGTCTATTTCTGATTTACATAAGGTTGGTACTGCTGCCAGAATCATCAAAAAGGTGAATTTACCTGATGGTGGCATCAATATTTTTATTTCAACTGTAAAGCGTTTTAAAATCCGTAAGGCACTTCACAATTCTGCCCCTATGGCTGCTGCAGTTGAATATCTTGATGATGAAGAAGCTGACACTTTTGAAGTAAAGGCTCTTACCCGCGCGCTGATTTCTGAAATGAAAGAGGTTAGTGAGAATAATCCTCTTTTCTCTGAAGAAAT
>CAMNBC010000056.1 GCA_946532115.1 uncultured Treponema sp. | reverse complement strand
TATGACTCTGCGGAAGATTCAGTTTGATTCCCGGTAAAGTTGCAAAGGTTGTAGAGACAAGGAAAAAGAGAATCAGCTGAAATACAATATCAATCATAGGGGTCATATCCACATTTGAGCGGATACCTTCCCTCTTTGTCTTCAATTTCATAAGAAACCTCGCTTTAGCGAACGCGGCCAGTAAGTCGCAAAAGCACAGATGTAACTCTTGCTTCCATTTCTACAACCCGACGGTTTACGCGTGAAACAAAATAATTATGGAAAATAACAGATGGAATTGAAACACACAATCCGGCAACAGTAGTAACAAGAGCTTCAGCAATTGCTCCTGCAAGTAATGAAGGGTCCCCCATAGAACCACCTGCTCCAAGAACACCGAATGCCTTAATATTACCGGTTACAGTTCCAAGTAAACCGAGCAGGGTTGCAATATTTGCAATTGTTCCAAGAGGAGTCAAAAAGTGTTCCAGATGAGGAATTACAAAATCCATTTCCGCTTCTACAGCCTCACGTAAATCATGTTCTTCGTAACGACGGCAGTCCATTGCTTTTTTTACAACCTGTGCCAATGGTGTATCTGCCTGAGCACAGGCAACAGCACAAGCTTCATAATTTCCGGCAGCAAGAGAACCATCCAAGTCGCTCATCAATTTAGCATCACGCTTCTTGATATTTATAAAATAAATGCAGCGCTCTATAATAATAAAGGTTGCAATAATGCCGCAGATAATAATTGGAATAATCAACGGTCCACCTGATTTTAATGTCTGAAACATATATACCTCCACATTGAATTACCAGATTTATCCCGGTAATGACATATTTTTTAGAAGAAGAACTTCAATAGCACAGTAGCTGAACCACCACGCGAAGCATACTTACCTGCATACGTACGTGTTCCTCCCATGCATAATTTTACTATATCATTCAAAGAAATAATTGCCCGCACAGATGGTGTTATGCGAACAAAACCTTCTGCACTTAAGACTGGGGTTTCAATCTCTGAATTAATCATCATTAACATTCCGGCAGTTGCTCCCCAACGAACCTGTTTATCCTGAAGATTCAAAGCAAGACGCACAGACTGCTTACTTTCAAGGGCCGGCACATCAATCCAGTTAGAATGCCAGCCTCCGCTAATACTGAAAATTTCATAAGTATAAGCCAGAGAAAAATCTGTAATAAGCAGCTGATGAGCTTTCTGAGAAATGGAATAAATACCATCTGTTTCATTTGAATAACCAGCTTCCCATACTCCATTGTCATAAGCTGTCTGATAATATTCAACTGTTGCAGAACCCGTAAAAGCGGTTTTTAAAGGTAATGTCAAATTAAACTTACCATACCAGTCTGAAGTTTCTGATGTATTATCATTTCTCAGAGAAAATTTATATTTTTCTTCCAGTTCCCAGACATGAGGCTTATAAGATTTGATTCCACCCTCAGCAGAAATTGCTACACGACGATTTGCAAAATAAACAGGAAATGAAGCATCCACCCCAACGGTAAAAGGAACAATAACAGGTTTGTCATTCAGCTGATTTCCAACGACCGCAGAAGCGTTTCCAAACAGCCGTATAATTTCATTTTTCCACTGAAGGTCAGCCGAAAACTCTGCACGGTGGCCACTGGCAAATTCAATGCCGGAAACTTCGGTTCCATAGGAATAAGCTGCTGTAACACCAGTATCAAAACCATGGCCCTGCCATCTAAAATATACAGAAGGTTCTATATCCATATAAGCAATTGTCTGAATATCTGTACATTTTTTATCTGCATAGCGGTTATAAAAATCTAAACCTGCATTAAAACCTGTGTAAAAACCATTTGAAAAGTCATATCTGATTTTTCCACTCGCGTTATAAGAATCCCGATTAAAAAGACTTACAGATACTCCATCAGAAATTACATTTCCCTGAAGCCCATCTGCCGCAGTCTGGTAACTGCCTCCAGCACTCAAACTTAAATTATTTTTTTTGTATGATTTGTCAATTTTGATTTTTGTCAATCTATCACTGAAACCTTCAGTTAGAGAATGTCCCGAATAACCAACAGCTGAATCATGTGAAAGTGCAAAACGGAAAGGACTTTCTCCAACATTGCGGAAAACAGCAATATCACCTTTGAACAAGGTAGGATAGCCACCGCCAAGTAAACCTTCTGCATAAACTGATTTATCAGCCGGCACTGTTTTTACAGCTGCAATTTCAGTATTTTCAGAAGTTTCAACTTCAGGCAAAACCGGATCTACATTTCCGCTTCCAGAAGCTGCAATACCCGGCTTTGTAAGAACATCACTAAAATCAGGAAGCGCATCTGCATCTGCCTTTTCAGTTTCACTGGAAATTACAGTTGTAACTTCAGGCAATTCAATATTCTGAGCAAATATAAGGTTCATAGAACATGCTGCGCAAAACAAAGCTAACCCTGATTTTTTATAAAGTCGTTTCATAATAAAACTCCATTAAATTCCTGATATTATTAAAACTAATTTCGGGCATCACCGGTTACACGGTCTACCCTTTCTGCCTGAACACTTTCGGGGTAAAGTTCTTTCAAGAGTTTTGCTGTTTCACGAGCATCTCCCAAAAATCCTTCTGCAGCAAATGCTTCTGCAGCTCCATACAAAGCTGCAGCCGCCCCCTGCCCGTTTTTCACACCCCTATAATATTCTGCGGCACGCAGATACATCTGCGCCGCCTTTTTATTATCACCGTTGCGGCGTTCATAGTCTGCAATAAATTCAGCATTTCCCGCAGCATCCGCAAACTCAACTCCAGAAGTCTGTTTTTCAAGAAGCCTTGTGGCAAGTTCATAAGCTTCCTTCTGAGTATACAGACTTTCTGCATATAGTCTTACAAGTTCTGTTCCAGCCTTACGTCCGTCTGCAGTTCCTTCACCACCAAGTTTAGCAAACTCAGTTTCCTTTTCTGCAACCCGACGGTCTGTACCATTTACGATTTTTTCAAGTTCAATAAGGCGCTTTCCAATTTCATCATCAGCAGCCTGTTGTGGAAAATCTTTGAGCAATACTTTTGCACTCTGTAAGGCCTGTGTGTAATTTTCCTGAGAGTAATATGCTGTCAGAAGATTTTTATTTGCACCATATAGATAAATACTCGAAGGATATTTCTGCAGTAAAGTTCTGTTCAGCATGACAGAACGGTCTGTTTCTCCAAGCCTCAGCGCACAGTCTCCACCATAAAACAAAGCCGCATCACTGAATTTCCCCGAAGTATATTTATAAATGTAAGAGGTAAATTTTCCATAAGCTTCCGAATATTTTTCATGTGCGTAATAAACTTCACCTGAACGATACATAGCTTCTTCCGCATAAGAAGATTTTGGAAGCTCTTCATATATGCGTCTGAAATAATTGTCAGCCTGAACTAACTTATTCTGTCTTTCATAGATTCTTGCTGTCATAAAAAGGGCCTGAGCAGCAAATTCATTACGTCCACTTGTGTATGGAGCAAGAAGCTCTATTGCTGAATCAAAATTGCTGTAATCTGAAAAAATTTCTGCACTTAAAATAACAGCTTTCTGTCTGGCTTCCCCATCCTGCGAATACTTTACAAGATTTGCTGCCTGAACAGAAGCATTTTTATAATCTCCGCTTTGGAGTGCAGATTTTACGGCATATTCATAACTCTTTAATACAAATGAATTTTCTTTATCCGGACTTTCCATTGTAAAGCGCACAAAAGAAGAATAAGCATTTTTAAATTCTGCCGCATTGTATTCTGCATAACCTTTATAATAGAGACATAAAGGAAGAAAATCATCCTTAGATGAATTCTTTGAAATATAAGAAGCAAAATGCTCAACAGCTTTTTTCCACTGAAGAAGATTTACACAGTTCAATCCGCACAAATAATCTTTTCGCTCAGAAGTTCCATTGATTGATATCTTATAAGACAAGTCATATCTGCCACAGATGAATAAAGCCATTGCATAATCAAATGACAGAGAATTAATTCTGGCATATTCAGAACACGCTGCTTCATATTTTCCTAGTTTACAAAGTGCAGATGCATACAATTCTCCACAACCGGAATCAACCTTTTCATACTGTCCCTTTTTATAATAATATGTAGAAACAGCATATTTTGCTGTATTGTCCGGATTTTTTATTTTTGCAAAAACAGCCGGAACTTCATCCCACTTTTCTGACTGAACCTTGCATTGCAGCAATGAGCTATAAAAAGAATCATTTATATTTTCTGTACCAGATTTTTTAACAAGCGGTTCAACAGAAAGTAATTTATCTTCTGCAATGCTCAAAGGTCTATTCTGTTCAAGAACTATCTTTGCCCCATAAAGATTTTGTAAAAGGTAAATTTCTGTAGTATCAGCTGCATCTATATTAGAAAGATAAGTTTCTGCTTTTGAATAATTTTTTGCATTGTATTCATCAATTGCAAGACGAAGCCAGAATTCATTTAACAATTCGGGATTATCCTTAAAAGCTTCTTTCGTTGTTGCAAGAACTTCTCCAGAATCAGCAATATTATTTTCAGAAGAAATTACATAAGCTTTTTTCAGTGCCGTAACAGCAAGACTGGCTACTCCACTTTCAAGTACATTGCAATATGCCTGGTATGCTTTCTGTTTTTTTTGACTTTCTGCACAGGCATCGCCGTAATAAATACAAAGTGTAAAATAAATTTCTTTGTCAAAATCGTTCTGATTAAGTTTTTCAAAAAGGCTGATTGACTTTGCATAAGCCTGTGTTTTGTTATAAGAGACTAACAGTTTTTGTAAACATTCTGAATATTCAACAGGAGCATAAAGTTTTCCATTTGAAACAACATATTCAAAAAGCGGTACTGCATCTTTATATTGTTCCAGTTGATAAAAAACTCTTGCAGAATATAAAACAGACGGAGCGTAATATTCCAAACTATCGTTAGTTAGGCATAGTTTGCATGCTAAATAAAATTTCTCAAGGGCAGCGGAATACTCTTCTTTCTGGTAATAAGCTCGTCCTAATAGAAAAGTAGAACGAATCATTTCTACAGAACCGGAATGCATATAAGATACGGCAGATTCCAGAGTACTTATAGCCTCATCATAGCTTTCCATATTGATAAGAGCTTCGCCCTTATATGCAAGAGCATTATGCGTAAACGTAGATTCAGGATAATTCTTCTGCAGCTGATTTGCAGCAGTAACTGTTCCAGGATAAAAACCGTTATCGAAAGTCTGCTTAACTTCGTTATATAACTGTGCATCTGATGCAGACATATCAACTGCAAATAATAGTCCGACGGTAATTAATAAAATACAAGTAAATATAGTTTTTTTCATCATAATCAATTCGCCATGCCGAATTTACTCCGGCAGAGACATATATAATTAATTAGGAAAGAAATTCTCAGAAGATTTCACACGCGTAAGATATACAAAATCATCCGCATAGAAATAGCAGAAATCTTCCAGTGACATCTCCTTTCCATTCATAAATACATTACAGGCAAAAGCTCCATCATCCTGAAAATATGGAAAGAATACTACACATTCATTAAAGGCCATAACTTCAGGAGTAACAGTTCTGTCTGTCCCTCGAATTGCTCCCAAAAAGAAAGTTCCGGGTTCAGTTGCTGCAAGAACATAAAGCAGCGAATTCAAGACTCTTACTGTATAACCAGAATTTTCAACAAAGGTAACAGTATTTGCTACACCTTTATCTGTAATTGATGAAGCAAACGGATTAATGGTAACATCAACTCCAGACTGATTCGAAAGATATATTTTTCCTGCATAAACAGAAATAACTGCAGAAGCAAGATTTCTTACCCAATTTAGGGAAAAGAAAAGATCATATTTTTGAGAAAGCACACCTTGTCTTCCATTATCTTTTACAAAGACAGTCTCCTGAATCAATGGATCCCGCTTCAACAATCCGCCAGATAAAGGTTCAACAAGACCATCTGCTATCCATTTAACAAATCCGGCAGAAGAAAGCAACAGTTTTTTTTCAGATTTATCTGATTCATCAATATTTTCAAATTTTTTCCCGGTAGAAATATGAACAAGGTCTCCATTTTCATCATACATCGCATCATTGACCACAGAAATGAAAGGAAGTCTTTCACGGATTACTGCGGCCATCTGCTTCATACTATGATAAATCTGAGGATCTGCAAGGACATAAGACCATGGCAGTTTTGTTTCTGTAATATTCATTACATCTTCAAAAGACGCTGTATAAAATTTAGAAAAAGGCATTCCTGTTGGAACTCCGCGAGCTGCATAATTTCCATATATTACAAGGTCTGCAAGTGCAATTTTTCCCTGTGGAGAAAACTGAACATATACATCACTGTCTTTTAGAAAATAATAGCGGATACGTATCGGCTTTCCGGTTCGTTTATCACGAATCAAAACCCAGCTTCCAGCCGCATCTCCAGGATACAAATCCTGTTCTTCGGTAAACATTCCCTTGTCAGAATAAACATTTACTTTGATAACTGCATGCGGAGCAACAAACACATTGAAAGTGCTCTCATTTTCTTCCAGACGAATCTGAAATTTTTCACCATTATCATTAGCACGGATTTCCGGCTGATTCTGGCGAACCTCACTTAAAGGAGCAGTAAACCACTGCTCTTCAAGGCAGTCTCTGATTTCAGAAGAATCTGGAATTCCAAGCCGGTTATATCTTGCAAACAAAGGTGAAAAAAGGACCAGCCCTGCAATTATCAAAAAAAACTTTTTCATTACATCTCCGCGCGATCTGTATCGGTAGTACCTTCTGCATATCTGATTTCTGCCTTTACAAGAGAGCCATCAGGCATGCGAATCATTCCATCTTTTATTTCATCCGGATGATTTCCAACCGGTGCATTTGAAAGCAAAAGTTTAAGGCGGTTCAGCTGGTTTACTTCTGAGCTACCCGGGTCGTAATCGATTGCACTGATATTTGCCTCTGGGAAGCGACGGCGCAATTCCTTAATCATACCCTTTCCGGTAACGTGATTTGGAAGACAGGCAAACGGCTGTACACAGGCAATACTTGGTGCTCCCTCATGAATCAATTCAACCATTTCGGCAGTGAGGAACCAGCCTTCACCTGTGATGTTTCCAATCTGTACGATATCATCTACACCTTTCATCAAATCATAAATTGAAGAAGGAGCTTCAAAACGACGGCTCTTGCGAAGGTATTTTTTCATCTTGTTACGGTAAAGCTCTAAGCCCCATACGAGAAGACGTGCATTACGTTCTGTCTTCTTAGGGAAGGCCAACTGCTCGTGACGGAAAATACCGGTTGAGAAAGAATAGAAGAAGAAGTCTGCCAGATCTGGCATTACACACTCTGCACCTTCTCGTTCAATTGTCTCTACAATCTGATTGTTTGCGGTTGGATGGAATTTAACAAGAATTTCACCAACTACACCTACACGCGGCTTTTTGATTGGTTTGAGCGGCAGGTTATCAAAGTCGTGGATAATATCCTTCATCAGTTTATGATAGTCATGCCATGAAACCCGTTTTGAGAACAAAGCTTCTGCACGGGCATTCCATTTTTCGTACATCTGATTTGCAGAGCCCGGAACTGCTTCGTAAGGTCTTGTGCGGTAAAGAACACGCATAAGAACATCACCAACCATAATTGACTTTACAAGATTATCAATTACAGGAAGTGTAAGCTTAAAACCAGGATTCTTTTCAAAGCCCTGAGCACTCAAAGAAAGAACAGGAATCTGTCCCCAGCCCGCGTCATTCAAAGCCCGTCGAATAAATCCAATATAGTTTGTCGCGCGGCATCCGCCACCCGTCTGAGTAATAATCAGGGCAACCTTATCAAGGTCATACTTACCGCTTTCCAGAGCAGAAATCATCTGACCGGCAACGAGAAGTGAAGGATAACATGCATCGTTATTTACATATTTAAGGCCGGCTTCAACAGCCTTAGGATCTACAGCGTCCAGAACAACAAAGTTGTAGCCGCAGGCACCAAAAGCCTTCTGCAAAATGCGGAAGTGAATCGGCGACATCTGAGGGCCGATAATCGTATAGTTCTTGCGCATCTCCTCTGTAAAGACAACGCGGTTGTAAGCAGAAGATTTAATAACAGGCTTAGCCTTATTGCGGCGGCGTTCCTTTACAGCGGCTATAAGCGAACGGATACGGATACGAACCGCACCAAGGTTGCTGCCTTCATCAATCTTAATGAGGGTGTACATGCGGCTCTTGGCCCTAAGGATTTCATCAACCTGGTCGGCAGTTACGGCATCGAGACCGCAGCCAAAGGATGTGAGCTGAACCAGTTCCAGTGAAGGCATTTCAGAAACGAACTGTGCCGCACGGTAAAGTCGGTTATGATAAACCCACTGGTCAATAATGCGCAGAGGGCGTTCAATATTTCCAAGGTGAGCAACAGAGTCTTCTGTAAGAACGGCAAGTCCAAGCCCGTTAATCATCTCAGGAATTCCATGGTTGATTTCCGGGTCAAGGTGATAAGGGCGGCCGGCAAGTACAATACCGCTTCCGCCCTTGGTAATGATTTCTTCGAGAGCCTCTTCACCCTTCTGGCGGACATCTGCGCGGAATTTTTCCTGTTCAGCCCAGGCCTTGTCTACAGCATCGTAAATCTGAGCGCGGGTAAGCTTGTCAAACTTTGGAAGCAGTTCTTCACAAAGACGCTCTGCAAGACGAGGCTTATCATAAATAGGCAGGAAAGGATCCATATAAGTAATAGTCGGATCCTGACGAAGTTCATCTATATTATTGCGAAGTACTTCCGGATAACTTGTTACGATTGGACAGTTATAGTGGTTACCGGCTCCAGGGTCTTCCTGATGTTCATAAGGAGCACAAGGATAGAAAATGAATTTTATGCCACGCTGAATCAAACTTTCTACATGACCATGGCTGATTTTTCCAGGGTAGCAGACTGATTCAGAAGGAATTGTTTCAAGACCTTTTTCGTAAACTGTACGGCTTGAACGCTGGCTCAAAATTACACGGAAGCCAAGCTCATTAAAGAATGTAAACCACAACGGATAATTTTCGTACATATTAAGTACGCGTGGAATACCAACATCACCCATTGGAGCATCTTCTGGTCTGCGCGGTACATAATTGAAAAGTCTCTTATATTTCCAGTCAAAAAGATTTGGAAGCGGACCGGCATCATCGTCATCAAGTCCTGTATTCTTTTTGTTGCTTGCATCAATTACATTACCTTCAAGTTCTGCACCCTTTTCGCAGCGGTTACCTGTAATGAAGGTTCGTTTTTCATCTCCAGTAGAGAAGGTATTAATAGTAAGAAGACAGTTATTCTGACACTTACCGCAGCGTCGAAGTTCAAGGTCTACGTGGAATTTTTCAAGCTGTTCGAGAGTTGCAATTCCAGAACGAACATCGTGAACTGTATCTTCCGGCTCACCAGGTTTTGGAGCCATAAGATCCTGCCACTGGTCGTAAGCAATAAGAGCTGAACCATAAGCACCCATAAGACCTGCAACATCCGGGCGGTAAACCTGAACACCTGCAATTTTTTCAAAGGCACGGAGAATGGCATCATTAAAGAAAGTTCCACCCTGCACTACTACTTTCTCGCCAATGTCGCTTGCTTTACGAAGTTTTATTACCTTGAACAAGGCATTTTTGATTACTGAGTATGAAAGACCTGCCGCAATATCTGCAACAGAAGCACCTTCCTTCTGAGCCTGCTTAACGCGGGAGTTCATAAATACAGTACAGCGGCTACCCAGGTCTACAGGCTTCTGGGCCATCAAAGCAATTTTACCGAACTCTTTTACGTCCATGCCCATTGTGTTGGCAAAGTTATCAAGGAAGGAACCACAACCAGAAGAGCAGGCTTCGTTCAGCTGAATGCTGACAATTGCACCGTCTTTCATGCGGAGACACTTCATATCCTGGCCACCAATGTCGAGAAGGAACTCAACTCCAGGAACAAAGAAGTTAGCAGCGCGGAAGTGAGTGATTGTTTCAACTTCACCGGAATCTACACCAAGCGCTGCCTGGAAAAGTGCTTCACCATAACCGGTAGAAACAGCACGGGCAATATAAACATCTTCAGGAAGCTGAGCATACAAGTCCTTTAAAACCTGTACTGCAAGCTCAACAGGATTTCCCTGATTATGAGCGTAAAAATCCCAGATAATGCGACCGTCTTTATCGATAAGACAGGCTTTTGTTGTTGTAGAACCTGAGTCCAGACCAAGGAAAACAGGACCATGAGTCTTTTTCAGGTCCCCACGCTTAGCCTTCTGCTCGGAGTGACGAACCTGGAACTCATCCAGTTCTGCCTGATTTTTAAATAGCGGCTCAAGGCGCTGAACTTCGCTAAGTTCTGCACCAACAAGGTTCTTAAGATTTTCGCGGAACTCGCTGATTGTCGGGAACTTTACTTCAGAATTGTCAAACTTTCTCTCTGCTCCAAAAGCACAACCGGATGCTACAAATAACTGAGAATCCTCAGGAACTATAATTTCATCGTCTTTAAGTTTGAGAGTCTCTACAAAGCGTGCACGCAGCTGGTCCAGAAAGTGCAAAGGCCCACCAAGAAAGGCAACATGACCGCGAATAGGCTTACCGCAGGCAAGGCCAGAAATAGTCTGTGAAACAACAGCCTGGAAAATGGAAGCCGCAATATCCTCGCGGCGGGCACCTTCATTAATGAGAGGCTGAATATCAGTTTTGGCAAATACACCACAGCGGGCAGCAATCGGATAAATCTGCTGCATACCTTTAGCAAGTTCATTCAAACCGCTGGCATCAGTCTCAAGCAAAGCAGCCATCTGATCAATAAAGGCACCAGTACCGCCGGCACAAGTACCATTCATGCGCTGCTCTACACCACCACGGAAATATGTAATCTTAGCGTCTTCGCCACCAAGTTCAATTACAACATCAGTCTGAGGAATCAGTTTTTTTACAGAAGTAGTAGCGGCAATAACTTCCTGAATAAAAGGAATATTAAGCCACTGAGAAACAGAAAGACCGCCGGAACCAGTTACTTTTGCAGTAATTGTACGATTCTCGCCACCTTCAACATTTGCAACAAGAAAATCAAGTGCTTTATTTACAACAGAAATAATTGTACTGCGGATATCTGCACGGTGACGCTGATAGTCACCATAAATAAGTTTATCATCATCATCTAGCACCGCAACTTTTACAGTTGTAGAACCAACGTCAATTCCGATGCGGATAGGAAGCAATTCTTTATCACTCATATCCTATTATTTTAATGGTTATCCCCTACTTAGTCAAACCAACA
>CAMNBC010000055.1 GCA_946532115.1 uncultured Treponema sp. | reverse complement strand
ATAATTGCTTCTTTTCCTCTTATAAAATGAATATGCCTAAATGATAATCTGAGAGACAAAGGAAATCAATGAAAAAATCTCCTGTAAAATTGCAAAAAAAATCTGCGAACAAAGCTTGCTTGACAAGTCTCTGCTTTTAGGCTATATTCCTACTAACTTACTAGGTTTATAGGCAGATATAATAAAATGATAGTTATAGATTCCGTTGATAAAACTTATCATCTCAAAGGTAATGACGTAGAAGCCCTGAAAAAGATTTCGCTTACAATTGAAGACGGCACAATTTACGGTGTTATCGGATATTCTGGAGCGGGAAAATCTACTCTGGTTCGTTGTATTAACCTGCTTGAGGTTCCTGATTCCGGCAGCATTACTGTGAATGGAATTCAGCTTACCTGGCACGACAGCGAAGGAAACTTTCACCGCAAAACAAATCACGAAATGAAAAAGGTTCGCCGTGGAATCGGAATGATTTTCCAGCACTTTAATCTGCTTGACCGTTCTACAGTTTTTGACAACGTAGCCTACCCTCTTAAGTATAACGGCCTTAAAAAAAAAGAAATTGATGCCCGCGTAACTGAACTTCTGGAACTGGTTGCTTTGAGTGATAAGCGCAATGTTTATCCAAGTCAGCTTTCGGGCGGTCAGAAACAGCGTGTCGCAATTGCCAGAGCCCTTGCAAATAATCCAAAAGTTCTTCTTTCTGATGAGGCCACCAGCGCTCTTGATCCCGAAGCAACGGCCTCTATTTTGAATCTGCTTAAAGAACTTAACAAAAAGCTTGGCCTAACAATCATAATAATTACTCACGAAATGAGCGTAATTAAATCTATCTGCCACAGAGTTGCCGTTATGGAAAAAGGCCGCGTGGTAGAAGAAGGCGATGTATATTCTATTTTTGCTGAACCTAAGCAGGAGATTACAAAGAAGTTTATTGCATCCCAGTCTTCTCTGGCAAAGATTTCTACTCTGGTAAATGATCCTCGGGTAAATAATCCGGCTGAAGGCGGCAGACTGATTAAGCTGACCTTCTTGAAGAACTCGGTTGGAGAATCTTTGATTTCTCTTGTTTCCCAGAAGTTTAATGTGCGACTTAATATCGTGCTTGCAAATGTTGAGATGATTCAGGATTCCCCACTCGGAGAAATCATTGTTGTGATTAAGGGCGAAGATAAAAACATTGAAGCTGCCATTGCCCATTTTGCTGAGCAGAAGGTAAAGGTGACTGAATTGGAGGCAAACTAATATGGAGACATTCGAAAAAATCTTTCCGAATCTTTATGCCTACTGGTATAAGTTTTTGAACAACTGTCTTGCAACCTTTCAGATGTTCATAATCTCGGGCTCAATTTCTTTTGTGCTTGGCCTGATTTTTGGTGTGCTTCTGATTGTTTTTAAGAAGGATGGAATTAAGCCAAATAAGATTCTTTACACAATAATCAGCGTCTTTATAAATCTATTCCGTTCGATTCCTTTTGTGATTCTGCTGGTTTTTCTGATTCCTTTTACCCGCTCAATTGTGGGAACTGCAATCGGAGTAAAAGGTGCCATTATTCCTCTGATTTTTGGAACGGTGCCATTCTTTTCCCGACAGGTTGAAACTGCTCTGGAAAATGTAGCCCCCGGAAAGGCAGAGGCAGCCCGCAGCATGGGAAGCGGAACCTTTGGTTTGATATTCCGTGTTTATCTTCATGAATCTGTACCGGAACTTATCCGCGTTACTACAATTACGGCCATTTCTCTGGTCGGACTTACAACTATGGCTGGTGCCGTTGGAGCTGGTGGACTTGGAGATTTTGCCATCAACTACGGTCAGGGACTCAATCATCAGGATATCATTTATGCCTGCATAATCATTCTTTTGATTTTTATCTGCCTGCTGCAATTTACCGGTTCTCTGCTTGCAAAGAAAACTACAAACCGAGAACTATTTAAGCATGTACAAAAGGACTCCGTAGGGAATCCTGAAAATAAATCATAAGTCAAAAAAGGAGAAATTGAATTATGAAAAATACAAAAAAGATTTTTGCCCTGCTTCTTATTGCAGGAGTCCTCTCAAGCGGAGCTTTTGCTGCAAAGAAAGCTAAAACTCAGAAAGTAAAGGTTGGTGTTTGTGGCGCAAACAACGATCAGTGGAAGGCTGTTCAGTATGTTCTGGACAAGGAAAACAGCGGAATTAAAATTGAGCTTGTTGAGTTCAGTGCTTACAATCTTCCTAACGAAGCTTTGAATTCCGGCGATATCGATTTGAACGCTTTCCAGCACAAGGCTTATCTGAATAACGATGCTGGTAAAAATGGTTATGACCTTACAGTTATCGGAGACACTCTGATTGCCCCTCTTACTTTGTATTCAAAGAAATACAAGAGCCTTGATGAAATCAAAAAGGCAGCAGGAAAGAACGAAAGCAAGTCTGTAAAAGCAGGTACCCTCAAGTTTGCAATTCCAAGTGACGGTACAAACCTTAGCCGTGGAATTAAACTTCTTGAAGCAGCAGGTCTTATCAAAGTTGATCCAGCAGCAGGTTATACACCAGAGCTCAAGGACATTACAGAGTTTGTTTATAATGTTGAAGTTGTTCCACAGACAGCAAACACTCTTCCTCAGACTCTCAATGATTACGCTGGCGCTACAATCAACGGAACATACGCAATTCCTACAGGTCTTATTCCTTCTAAGGATGGTCTCATCATCGAAAAGCAGTCTGAAAGCGGAGATAACCCATATGTAAATATTATCGTTGCCCGCACAAAAGATAAGAACAATGAAGTTTACAAAAAGATTGTAAAAGCTTACCAGTCACAGGTTGTTGCAGAATACCTTCTTTCAAGATTCGAAGAAGCCTTCTTCCCATCATTCAATTACAAAACTGTATCTGCTGAAAAGGCTGCTGAAACTGTAAAGACAGTTGATAAGGCTATTAAGTGGTAAAAAAAGGAGAATGTGAAAATGACTGAAAGCATTGAAAAAGAACTTCGTGAAGAAATCAAAAACGACCATAACTACATTGTTTCACTGCGGCGTCATTTTCACATGAATCCTGAAATCGCAAAAGAAGAATTTCAGACCGCCCTTAAAATCGAAGAGGAGCTGGATAAAATTGGTCTGGCTCATAAGCGGGTCGGAGAAACCGGCGTTTATGCGGAAATTAAGGGCAGCAAAAAGGCGGGAAAAACTAGCAGCACAGACAGCCCATCAAAAACAATCGTCCTTCGCGCCGACATAGATGCTCTGCCTATTCAGGAAACTCACGAGTGCGAATATAAATCAAAAATACCCGGCCGCATGCACGCCTGTGGTCATGATGCACACACAGCATCTCTGCTTGGTGCTGCCCGTATTCTTACTGCCCATAAGGATTTATTCTCGGGTACAATCCGCCTCACCTTCCAGGCCGGCGAAGAAATAGGCTATGGAGCGAAAATCTTTGCAGATGGCGGTTATCTGGATGGCGCAGGCAGAAGCTTTGGCATGCACGCTGCGTCAAATCTTGCAACAGGAAAAGTAGCCGTCGTTCCAGGTCCTAACAATGCCAGCGTAGACTGGTTCAAAATCACAGTAAAGGGGGCTCCTGCCCACGTTTCAACTCCACAGCTTGGCTCCGATGCCGCCTACATCGCAAGCCAGATCGTTATCTCAACACAAGCCCTCATAACCCGCCGCACATCCCCAATGGACAATGTCCTCATAGGAATTGGAAAAATCACAGCGGGCGACGCCTACAATATTGTGGCTCAAAAGGCAGAGCTAGAAGGAACTATCCGAGCCTTTACACCAGAAGTCCGCGAAAAAACAAAGCAGATGCTTTCAGACATGTCAAAACAGACAGCACAGATTTTTGGCGGAGATGCCCAAGTTGAATATAAAGATTTCACCTCACCTCTTATCAACGACCAGACTTCAACAGAAGAAGTTCAGAAAACCGCCGTCAGACTTTTTGGCGAAGAGAATGTAATTAAAAACCGCCAGGCCTCACTTGGTGGCGACAACTTTGCGGAATACATTCTCAAGATACCGGGAACCTACGCCTATTTTGGAACAGGCAATCCCGTAAAAGAAGGAACAACCTCAGCCCATCACGATTCAAAATTTGATATTGATGAAGATGCCCTCTTGCAGTCAGTTTCTTTATACACCTTCTACGCAATTGATTTTTTGAATAACTAAGCAGTTGCCTGACTATTTTCCTGCTGGCTAACCTTACCAGTCACAAGAACTTTAGAAATCTCAATCACTCCCCGGTGCTGCAGCTTACTAGACTCAAAATAATTTCAACAATTCCAATAGGCACTTTCGGCATTCTCTTTCCAAGACCAACAAGCAGAGTATCGCGAGGACCACAACACTGCTCGCTCTTCATATAAATTGCCATGCCAAAGCAATCACAAGGGACACATACGTCAAGATATGGATTGCTTCGTCTTAGGCTCGCAATGACGAGCTTTTCAGTGGGTTGCTTCGTCGTATCTATAAAAGAAATCTATGGCTCATATCTGAAATTTGTATTGGTAAAGAATCTTCAAACAATATATAACCTAGTTATACACTTGGTTATTCGGCTAAAGGAGATAACTAATATGAGTGAACCCGTAATTGAAATAAAAAATCTTTCAGTATCTTACGAAACGGAAAATTCAACTTATGAAGCCTTGAAAGAAATAAATCTGACAATCAATCGAGGCCAGTTTATCTGTATTGTTGGTTCATCTGGTTGTGGCAAAAGTACTTTACTTTCTGTTCTTGCGGGGCTTCAGCCTGTAACAAGCGGCAGCGTGACAATCAACGGAAAAGAAATTCACGGACCTGGTGCAGAACGTGCTGTTGTTTTTCAAAGCTATTCTCTTTTTCCCTGGATGACTGCGCTTGAGAATGTATCCTTTGCTGTATATGAAACCAATAAAAAACGAGGCACAAAGCTTTCAAAAAAGGAAGCTGCTGAAATTGCCAAAACCTATTTGAAACGAGTAGAACTTTCAGCTTTCGAGAACCAGCTTCCCGGGGAACTTTCCGGTGGAATGCAGCAGCGAGTTGCCATTGCCCGTGCCATGGCCTGCGACCCGGAGATTCTTTTAATGGATGAACCATTTGGCGCACTCGATGCAAAAATCAGAGAAAACCTTCAAGGACTCATTTTAAAAATGTGGGGAGAAGAAGAAAAGAAAAAAACAATAGTTTTTGTAACTCATGATTTGCATGAAGCAGAACTTCTTGCAGACCGTATTGTTTTTATGGTTCCAAAAAGAATTTACGCGGTTATTGATGACACCTTACCGCGTCCAAGAAACTATGCATCAATTCAAGAAAGTAGTGAATATAAGGCACTTTATCAGAAACTCGTAAAATATTTTTACAATGAAACAACTCAATTAGTTAACGACGAAGGAGCGTACATATGAGAAATAAAATTACCCGGTACTTTTTTAATCTTCCTAACCTCTTTTTTATTCTTACTCTTTTGTCTTTTCTCCTGCCTAGTCATTATGCAGAAGGCAGAAGCGAAGGCTTAAAATCACCACTTGTATTTGTGATTTTGCTTTTCTTTATTGAATTCTACTTTCTCTTTCAACTCTCAAAATTGAAAAACACAAGAGCTGTTCTAGATATTGCAACTTTTGTATTTGCTTTATTTTTCATCTGGGAATTACTTGTTACAAGACTTGATGTTTATCCAATAATTTTCATTCCATCTCCAGAAAATGTTTTTGCAGTTTTTATTGATGACAGAGTGAAGATGTTTTTAGGACTCGTTAATTCTTTGTTCTTACTTTTGATTGGAATATCAACTTCTTTGGTTTTCGGTGTAATTCTTGGTACATTTGTCGGCTGGAATCAGCGGCTCACTAAAGCAATCTATCCAATAGCAAAAGCAATTTCAACTGTACCATCACTTGTTTACACACCTTATGTCATTCTGATAATGCCAACTTTCAGATCTGCTTCAATCTTTGTAATTTTTCTGAGCGGCTTCTGTAGCACCTTTATGGGCTCAATAAACAACACAGCTTTTGTAGAAAAAAGGGTAATAAATTCAGCAAAGGTTCTGTCGCTTTCAACAACCACAATACTTTTCAAAATCATCATACCTTTTAATCTGCCTAGAATTATAAACAATCTGCCAATAAAGATTTCAGCAGCAATAATGACACTTACCGCTGCCGAGATGTTAGGTGCAGATAACGGCATCGGCTACTACATCCGCAATGCCTTAAACTTTGGAAATTATACAAAGGCAATCGCCGGAATCTTTTTTATGGGCTTTCTGGTAGCAGGATTAAACGCAGCTGTTTCAATCATAAAAAAGCATCTTATTAAATGGAATTATTAATAAAGAATAAAAGGAGACATTATGAAAAAAATCACGAAAACAATTACATTAGCATTTCTTGCACTTACCGTCGCAGCAGGCACTGGCTGCAAGAAAAAATCTACAGCAAAGCTCAGCTTAAATGTAGGTAAACGCTCAGACTCAAACAGTATCGACCCAATTATTGATACTGCCCGTCTTGAAAATCTTTTTGAAAAAAATGGTCTTGAAGTTCACTTCACAGGATTGCCAAAAAGTTCTCTGTTGAATTCGGTTGCTGTCGGAAAAATTGATTCATCCTACCTTAGTATACTTTACAATCTGAATCTTGGTGCTCAGGGTGAAGACGTAATCTTGTTTGCTGGAACCATGTCTGGAGGTCAGGGAGTTCTTGCATATAAGGGCGTTGCAGATGAAGTAAAAAATCCAAAAAACTGGAAGGGTAAAACAATTGCAGGACAGATTGGTGGCACTGGAGAGATGGTTATCAAAGCTGTATTAAACCGCGATTATGGTTATGTCCTCGACAAAGATTTTAAATATAAATCTTTTGAAACTGATGCAGAAACAATTGCAGCCTGCTCAAAGGGAAACACAGATGTAATTATTGTTTCAAACAACTTTGTTGATTCAGCAATTAAGCAGGGCTATGTTTATCTTTTCCCTCTTACAGATTTGGAAGATGATTTTGTATGCTGCCGTCAGATGGCCAATGGAACAAAATTCAAGAACAACAGGGACGCTTATCTTGCATGGCTCAAAACCGTTATTGAAGCCTATAAAATTTACAAGACAGAAGAAAAGAAAACCATCGACGTCCTGGAAAAAGATTCAGGACAGACAAGAGAATGGCTCCACAACTTTATTTATGACCTTGATAAAAATCAGAGACGTTTCTACAGCCCTGACCCAAATTACAATGGTGTTAAACTTTACTATGACACAATGATTAAACTTGGTTATATAGAAACAAACAGAGAGCTCCCGGAATTCTTTGATATTTCTCTCTATGCTCAAGCTCTCAAGGAAGTTATAAAAGAAAATCCTAATGATCCAGTTTATAAGGATTTATGGGATTATTTCCTGGCACATAATAATCAGTATCCTGACTTCGAAAAAAAATATTCAGCAAAACTATAAGTACTTTATCAAAAAAATGAGGTTATAAAATGGCGATTAACATTTCAAAAGCAGAAGTTGAAACCCGCGACAACCGACTGGGAGCACTGGTTGCTTACCATGGTAGTGCAAGCGAGTTACAGCAGGCATCTAATAAACGTCAGCTGAAAGAAGACCAGAGATTGTACTCTCAATGTAGCGACTGTTCACAAGGCTGTGCTGAAACCCTATCTTACATGATTCGCGATGCGGCAATTGTAGTACACTCCCCTCTTGGTTGTCTTGACCCTGTAGAAAAATATGAAAGAGTCGATGCAAGTGCAAGAGCTCGTGGACTGGAACCACACAAGATTCAGGTTATATCCACAAACATGGGAGTTGACTCAACCGTTTACGGCGGAATAAGAATTCTCCGCGAAGCAATCCTCGAGGCCTATAACCGCTTTCATCCAAAGGCAATTTTTATACATTCTTCATGTGCGGCTGGAATTATTGGAGATGATATAGAAAGTATTGTTGATGAAATTGAAAGCGAGCTTGGCATTCCTCTAGTTCCAATTTACTGCGAAGGTTTCAAATCAAAAACCTGGGCTTCTGGTTTTGATGCCGTATTCCATGGTGTTCTTCGAAAAATAGTAAGAAAGCCTGAAAAAAAGCAGGAAAAACTTGTAAACGTAATCAACTTTGCTGGTCGCGACACATTCTCTCCTTTTTTCAAAAAGCTAGACCTGGAAGCTAATCTTGTTATTCCTAATGCCACAATTGAACAGCTGGCACAGATGTCTGAAGCAGCCTGCACTACACATATTTGTGAGACTCTTGGAACCTATGTTGCCGCAGCCCTCGAAGACAATTATGGAGTACCACAGGTAAAATCTCCTTCACCTTATGGCATTGACTGGACAGACCGCTGGGTTCGCGAACTTGCAAAAGTAACAAACAGAGTTGAACTGGCAGAAAAAGTCATTAAAGAAGAACACGAAAGACTTGAACCAATTATCGAAGGATACAAAAAAATACTGACAGGTAAAAAAGCATATATTTACGCAGGAGATTCTTATGCCCATAACCTTGCAAATATGGCAAAGGATTATGGAATGGAAATCGTAGGAATCACAACACTTCACCATGACCAGACGACAGATGACAAAGACAGTAATCTAGACACCCTCAATGAACTTATAAAATCGATTGGTGATGTACGTAATTTTTCAGTCTGCAATAAGCAGCCTTTCATCATGTATAAAATCCTGCAGGAACTTAAACCGGATATTCTGATTACCCGCCACAACAGCATTGCAACAATCGGAACAAAACTTGGAATTCCTTCTATTCGAGCAAACGATGTAAATGTACTAAGCTGCTACGATGGTGTTGTGAATCTTGGAGCCAGAATTATTGACGCCCTGCAGTCAAGCAAGTTTTTTACAACAATCGCTGAACATGTAAAATTCCCATACAGCAACTGGTGGATTAACCAGACTGACCCATTCTATTTTGACAAAAAGGTGGATAAAAAATGAGCAAATTAATTGAACAACCGCGTTTTTCATGTGCACTGGCAGCACAAACTACAGTACTGGCAATTCCACGAGCCCTTCCTATTATACATGCAGGACCAGGCTGTGCCTCAAAAACTTTCCGCGTACTTTCAGAAGGTTGCGGCAATCAGGGAGAAGGTTACGGCGGAGGCGGTCAGATTTCCAGCACAAACACAGGACAGAAGGAAGTTGTTTTCGGAGGAGAAGACAAGCTTCGTGTTCTCACAGAAAACGCGCTGAAAGTTCTTGATGGAGATTTGTTTGTCTTAATGTCTGGCTGTACCTCTGGTATTATCGGAGATGATGTTGTTTCCGTAGCAGGAAAGTTCAGAGAAAAAGGCCATCCAGTTGTAGGAGCTGAAACCTCTGGTTTTACAGGTAACAATTATCACGGACATGAATTAGTTGTAAATTCCATCATTAATCAGTTTGTAGGAGATGTAACTCCAAAAGTACAGAAAGGACTTGTAAATGTTTTTTCAGTTGTGCCAAACCAAGATCCATTCTGGAGAGGAGATTTGGAAGAAATCAAAAGAATTCTTACAGAAATCGGACTGGATGTAAACATTCTATTTGGAAGTGAAAGCCGTGGAATTTTTGAATGGAAAAATATTCCAAACGCAGAATTCAACATTCTTCTCTCTCCATGGTGCGGACTAAAAACAGTTGAACTTCTAAAGAAAAAATATGGAACTCCATACTTTCAATTTCCATATCTTCCAGTTGGCGGAAAAGCAACAAGCCTCTTCCTTAAGAAGCTGGCTTCCTTTGCAAATCTGAATCTAGAAAAAGTAAATACAGTCATCAAAAAGGAAGAAGAACGCTTTTATCAATACATCGTTGGTCTTGCAGATTTTATGTCTGATTATAGAAGCAATCTTCCAAATGAACTGTATGTTGTAGCTGATTCCGAATATGCGCTCGGAGTTTCAAACTATCTAGTAAATGAACTGGGGCTGCAGCCAAAAGGTATTTTTATAGATGATGATCCTCCTTCAGAAGAGATTAAAAATAAAATACTTGAACATGCTGAAAACCTCGCTCCAGAAATCAAGAATGTAATTCACTTTGAAGCCGATGGAGGAAAAATTCATCAGAAGCTTAATGAGCTTATTGGAAACTCAAAAAAGGCAATTATATTCGGTAGTTCCTGGGAAAAGCTGGTAACAGAAAAAAATAACAACATGCTGATTCATTTAAGCATGCCTATTATTAATGATGTAATTTTGAACAAGAGCTTTGCCGGCTATAGCGGCGGCTTAAAAATTACAGAAGAAATGTACTCCAGCATTTTCCATCGCGGTAATATTTCCAAAAACGTACAGACCTTGTAAATCTGTAAAATTGCATAAGGAAGGAAAGAAAGGATGACCTATAAAATTGCCATAGCAACTTCAGACAACGAAAATATTGATTTACATTTTGGAAAAATAAAGGCTCTTGCCATCTTTGAAGTAAATGAAGAAGACGGAACTTTTAAGCTTTTAGAAAACCGCCAGATTGATTTTTCTTCCATTCCAAAAGTAGAAAAAACAGAAAGCGGCTGTTGCTGTGACTCCGGCTTTGTTACAGCTCTTGTTCAAATTGTAAAAGACTGTACCTATTTTCTGGTTGCAAAAATAGGAAATCGTCCTTTCCGACTGCTTCAAGAAAATAATATCAATTGTATTGAAACACCTTATGCAATTACAGAGGCAATTAGTAAAGTAAATGCCTACTATGTTCTACATAAAAAACGAGAGGTCTTCGTCTATTAATTTTTGCCTTATAAAACTTAGTTATAACTTTTTTCTATACCTCTTATAAAAAAAATATATTTGTAAAAAGGATGAAAAAATTATATAACCTAGTAAGTTACTAGGTTATATAAGAGGTTATAAATGGCAAATACTGAAAAATTTCAATCTACAATCAAATCACTTATTTACAGAGCGCTTCCAACAATTGGAGTTCTTATAGCTCTTGCCGTCCACAATCTCATTCCAAACAGCAGTCTTCATCCTGTAGCAAAAAGTTCCTACTATAATACTCTTTTGCTTTTTCTTCTTGGAATATCAGGACTGTTTTTTATTCTTTCATTCTTCTTAAAAAAAATCCGTTCATCTCTTGAATACAAGGGTCCTTTCCTTTTAGGAACTGCAGGCCTTGTAATTGTTATCAATTTAATAACAGCCAAGTTCGCTTTGCTTCCCGTAATCTTTTTTCCAACCTACGACAACATACTTGCAGTCTTTATAGAACAGACAGCCCTGCTTGGAAAATGCATCTGGTATTCTTTCCGCCTTCTTTTGCTTGGAGTTTTCTGGGGTGTTCTTATTGGCTTTATTACAGGAGTTCTTCTTGGTTTTTCAAAGAAAGTTTATTACTGGATCAATCCATATATCAAACTGATTGGTCCAATTCCGGCTACAGCCTGGATTCCGCTTGTTCTTACAACCTTTCCTACTCCTTTTGGAGCAAGCGTTTTTATCATCGCTCTGGCTGTATGGTTTCCGGTTCAGCTGATGACAAGCTCTGGCATTCAGAACACAAGCAAGGTATATTTCGAAGTCGGTAAAACCCTTGGAGCCAGAACCTTCTTTCAGGTTTTCCGCATTGCAGTTCCGGCCGCTCTTCCAAATATTTTTCAGGGAACTTTCAACGGAATCTGTGCCGCATTTATTGCCCTTATGACTGCCGAAATGTTCGGTGCAAAATATGGAATCGGCTGGTACATCAGTTACCAGAAAGCAATGATGCTTTACAGCGGAGTTTACGCCGGTCTGCTTATGATTGCAGTTTTCTGTACTGTGATTATTACAGTGCTCTTTAAGATAAGAGGTAAGCTGCTCAACTGGCAGAAAGGACTCATTAAGTGGTAG
>CAMNBC010000054.1 GCA_946532115.1 uncultured Treponema sp. | reverse complement strand
TCGGAAAGGCTGCAGAAGCTGGTCTTAAAGAAGATGATTCAGACGAAGCAGTTGCACTTTTGACCGGTGAAGATGAATGGGCACTTATCCGCCAGCTCGGAGATTATCCTGCTGTAATTGCTAAGGCTGCTGAAAATCTTGACCCGAGTCAGGTTGCGGCTTATGTTTATGATGTTGCAAAGCTTTTCAGTAAGTTCTATCAGAACTGCCAGATTGTAAATGAAGAAAACAAGCAGCTTGCCGGTGCCCGTCTTTACCTTGCAGACTGCACGCTTCAGGTAATCAAGAATGCAATGAAGTTAGTATTGGTTCCTTACCTTGAGAAAATGTAGGAACCGGTACAGATTGTCCGGTCAAGCCGGACAATGACAAATATGTCATCCTCCGGCTTGACCGGAGGATCTATTCTTTCAGAATACTTTTTATTTCTTCGAACTCAATATTTTCCACAGCTTTTGAAAGCTCCTGCATTTTTGAACTTAGTTCAGGCGGGAGCTTAATTTTTTTCAGCTTTCCAAACTCTTCTTCAACCGTAACTAAATCAAAAGTTTCACAGGCATTAAGAATAGCATTTTTGATTGCCGTCAATTCTTCTTCGCTTGCTTCCTGTTTTTCAGAATCATCAGAGTCGCCATAGTTTTTTACCGGCTCCAGCAAATCAATATAACTGCGATAGCAGGCAAGCATTTCCTTTGTTTTTCTTTTGACCTCAGTAAGCCACATTTCAGAAACTTCAGCTTCTTCCTGCAGCTTCTTTCCTTCATTCTCAAGCTCTTCTGCCATCAAAGAAAGTTTTTCAGCTCCTATGATGCGGGCCGCGCTTTTTAATGCGTGAACCTTAATCGTGTAATCCTTATATTGACCTGCATTAAAAGCCTGTTCAATAAAATCTGCATTTTCCCCAATCAGCGAAATAAAAAGTTTTGTAACACTAAGCCAGGTTTCAAAGCTGTCTGTCATAGAAACTGCCTGTTCAATATTTATTTTTTCTTTTGGAAGCGAAGGAAAATCTGCCGGAATTAAACGCTCTGTTTTTGATTCAGATTCCATTATTTGAATCAAGTCCTTTTTCAGCCATTTTAAAAGACATGCTGCAAAATCTTTTCCTTGAACGGGTTTAGAAATAAAATCATTAAAGCCCTTGCTTAAAAACATTTCGCGGGCCCCGTTTACGGCATTTGCACTAAGGGCAATAACAATGCTTTTTTCTGAATCATCAAGAGCGGCTTCTGCTTCCCTGATTTTTTCAAGGGTTTCAATACCATCCATATCAGGCATCTGATGATCCATAAATACAATGTCAAACTTCTGTTTACTAAGCAGATCCAGTGCCTGGTAACCACTATTGGCCTTAGTGCACTGTATGTCAAACTTCTTCAGTAAACCATCTGCAACCTGAAGATTTACTTCATTATCATCAACAACAAGCACCTTTGCATCTGGAGCAGTAAAAGGAAGGGTAGTCTGTTTTTCAGCAAATAAAGAAGCAAACTCTGAGCTATTTATCAGTGCTAAACCGATTTGCTTTAATTCAGGTTTTTCACTGCAGTTTTGGGCTGCTTTGAATAAAGGCTGATATGCCTGACTACAGTTTTCTTTTGAAATGCGTTTTTGAGGAATGTTTACATAGAATGTTGAACCCTTGTCGTATTCAGATTCAACGCCGATTGTTCCCTTCATAAGTGTAACAAGATTTTTGCTTATGGAAAGTCCCAGACCGGTTCCTCCCTTAGAACGGTTCATCTGCATATCAACCTGGCTGAAGGCTTTGAATAATTTGTTCAGGTCTTCTTTTTTTATTCCAACTCCCGAATCAATTATGCTGAACCTGAGACCTTCACGGGTCTCGTATTTCTCCAGATCTTCTACACGAAGTTTTACAAAACCTTTTTCAGTGAATTTTGAAGAATTACCTGCGAGATTCATAAGAACCTGACGGAGGCGCATATCATCACCCTTGTATATGTGGGCAAGGTTTGGATCAATTTCCAGAGAAAGCTCTACAGGCTTACCTTTTAACCTTACTTCAACCAGATTCATAATATCATCCATCAGCTTTACAAGGTCATAATCAACAGGAACAATTTCCAGTTTACCGGATTCTATTTTTGAAAAATCAAGAATGTCGTTTATAATTCCAACAAGGTTAATTCCAGCTGAGCGAATCTGACGCAGTATGTTTTTTTCACTGTCTTTTAGATCAAAATCCAGAGCCAGCTCACTCATCCCGACAATTGCATTCATAGGAGTTCTGATTTCGTGACTCATATTAGCAAGAAAAAGTGACTTCATTTTTTCACGCCTCATAGTGAGCCTCAGGTAATGCTCCTTTGTAAAGGCAACGGCCGTAGATATCAGCATAAAAACAATGATATATGCCCAGTATGGATCATAACTTCCTGCCATATCAAAAATCTTAATCAATGTAAAAGAGATAATAAAACAACAGACATCAACAAGGATTGTAAGTATGCTGTTTATAAATAAAATGGCAGATGTAAAAACAATTATTATGAATGCAAAAGTAAAATCTGCTACGCCAAAGGTTCGTGCCGTTACAAGCACTGCAATAAAGGCATTGAAGGTCAGCAGCAAGCCGTAAACCTTAATCAGCTGATAATAAAAATTCTGCCACTGATTATTTTTCAGCTTTTTGCGGGCAAGTAAGGAAAATATGAAAATGATTATGGAGGAAATAACAAAAATGCCGTCAAGAATTACAAAGAGCAGGTAGGTGTTTACAGAAAAACTTCCCATTGAAAAAATGCTTTCTGCATAACGGGGTAGAAATAACTTTCGCAAATCTCGAAAAAACTCCGTGCTCAAATATAGAGCCATTAATGGAGCGAAGACCAGAATCCTTACGAGGTTCAGCTGATTCGCTATTTTTTTTGTCGTTATATCCATAAAAAGCCTTTAGTTTCTTTGTGTCAGTTATTCACAAAATACTGCTTTAATCTTATTTAAGAATTCAACTCTATCTGTGTTTTTCAGAATGTATCCCTGAGGCTTTAATTTTATTGCTTCTCTTACCTTTTCTGTGTCGCTTACACCGGTCAAAAACATAACCGGAATATCTGCATACTCAGGTTCGTTGCGAATCATTTCCAGAGTCTGTAAACCATCGCATACTGGCATTTCATAGTCCAGTAGAATCAAATCTGGTTTTGCTTTGCCCAGAAAAGAAAGACATGCAGCACCGCTTTTTGCAACTGCAACCTGGTAAAAGTTCTGAAGCCAGCTCATCATATTGCGCAGGCATACAGGATCATCATCAACCAAAAGAATCGAGTGCTTACGGCTGGCGGTTTTTGCCAGTGAATTTAAATCTACATTATGTGCGAGGATGCGTTCAAACTGTCTCTGAAAACTGTCTATCGGAAGAGGTATTTCAATACAGTGAACATTATCTTTTTCAATCAGTTCTTCAAGCTTTTCAAAATCAAAAAGGGTGCCTAAAAGACAGATGTGATTATTTTTCAAATACATAATGATTCGGCGAAGTTCAACAAGGCTTGCCGGTAAAATATCACTCACAAATGCAACTATCAGTGGAATACCTTCTGAAACCAGAGCAAATTCAGTGTCTTTTGCAGAAAAATCTATAATTGAGGTAACGTATTTATTCTTTAGAAAATCAAGAATAGCCTTGTTGTAGTTGTTTTCTTCGCGGATGATTAAAATATCTTTCATATCTCAATATTATATAACGCTTTTTTAGTTAATGGCAAATTTTTATACTATTTAATCTGCGAATATTCTGCGAAATCGTTTTCACATTTTTTGTTTTACAAACAATAAAATTAGGTTTATTATCTATACCTGTATGGCAATGGACGCTAAAATTATCAATGCATTTCTTACAGAAGGAATAAACACCTTTCAGCAGATGTTCAACATTGGCCCTGTAAATAAAGAGCCGCATCTTCTTGATATTCATGCCGGACATCCCTGGGAAATTTCCGGCCTGCTTGGGGTAACCGGAGGAATAAAGGGAATTGTTGCTTTTCGTCTTCATAAAATTCTTGCACATAAAATGCTTGAATTGTCTGGTATAGACTGTAAACCCGAAGATTATGAAGATATGGCGATTGGCCTTGTAAGTGAATTTACAAACATCATTTCAGGCCATGCCGTTACCGCATTGAGTGAATATCATCTGGATATTTCACCTCCATTTTGTGTAATAGGACATAATCATATGATTGCATGGCCTAGAAACTATCCGATTATTGCAATACCATTTGTGACTCCTTATGGGCCATTTGAAGTAGATGTGTGCTTTAAATAATGACTTCCCTGCTTTTTTCTGATATAATGGAAAAATGAGTAAAAAGAAGCAGGGGAGAGCCAAAAAATTTAAGCGTGCATTAAAATATGCCTTAAAAAATCCACTAACATATATATGGCTTCTCATTTTTATTATTATTGCTGCTGCAACAATAGTAGTATTCTTTTCTGAAACAAAAACAGAAAGCGGAATTGAAACAATGTTCGATTCCGTATGGTTTACTTTAGTTGCAGTTTTTGCAGCATATTTTGATTATTGCGTAAAGTCGGTGCCTGGCCGAATGTCCGCTCTTGTGCTGCTCGTGCTTGGAATGTTGTTGTTCAGTGCCGTAACCGGTAAGCTTGCATCCTACTTTATGGATCTGCAGATGAAAAAAAATAAGGGGCTTAAAAAGTTGAAGAATATGAAAGGACATTTTTTACTTTGCGGATGGAGACCTGGATTTGAAAAGATTCTGGATTCCGTTCTTACTACAAATCCAGATATTACACCAGACATGGTTGTTTTAATTAATGATATACCGGAGCAGATAGAACAGATTCGTTCTCAGCCTCGCTTTAAGGAACTGAATTATGTTTCCGGCGATTTTTCTGATGAAGCTGTTTTAAAGCGTGCTCAGATTGATACTGCAGAACGGGCTCTGGTAATCTGTGATCGTTCTAAAAAATATTCCGATCTTGAGATAGACAGCCGTACAGTTCTTGCAGTTCTTACAATGGAAAATCTGAATCCTGGCATTTATGTTGCAGCAGAACTTATAGATGCAAAATTTCAGAAACACCTGGAAATGGCTCACTGCGATGAAATTATCCTTACACAGGATTATGAGCACAGTCTGCTTGCCACAGCTTCGAGTGGAATGGGATATAGCAATGTTATCCGCTCGCTGATTAGTGATGATGCAGATACTGGAATTATAATAGAAGATATTCCTTCTTCATTTATTGGAAAAACTTACGGTGAATATGAAGCTCATGTTGAACAGGGTGGAAACAAGGGCGGAGTTCTTGTTGGTCTTCTTTTGAATACAGGAAACTTCCATCAGCGACGTAAAGACGCTTTGCGTGAAGCTCAGAAGAATCCGGATATTAAGATGATTGTTGATAATTTGAAGAAAGTTAAAACTCTCAAGAGTAATGAGCCGGTTTTAACACCCCCTTCAGATTTTGTAATTCAGAAAAATACCAAGGCAATTCTTGTACGAGGTTAGGTGAGAGGGTAGAATATGGATAATTTTGAAGATGTTTTGCCAAAACTTGTAAAAATTCAGCTTTTTTCTGATTTTAAGACTGATGATGAAAATGATTGCCGTATTTTGCGTTCTGTTTACGACAGTATGACAATTGAAAGCTATCAGAAAGGTGACGTAATTATAGAGGAAGGAAAAATTGGTGATGATTTTTATATCCTCTATAGTGGAAAGGTGCACATATCCAGAAAGACACCGGCTGGTGATGAAATAGCTCTTGCAGACCTGACCAGTGAAATGAACATTTTCTTTGGGGAAACAGCTTTAATCAGTGATGACCCGCGCACAGCCACGGTGCGTGCGCTTACGGACTGCAGGTGTATTGCGCTTTCAAGTACAAAGTTTCTTGCAGTTTGCGATAAGGAACCTCTTTTAGGCTACCGTGTTCTTTTGAAACTTGCGCAGAGAATGGCAAAAACAATCAGAGATACTAACAGCGATAAGGCTACATTGTATGAAGCCTTGTTCAATGAAATAGAACAGGGAGTATAATTTGAAAGGAACTGTAATAGCAGGAACAAATAATCTTTTTACAGTTGAATGTGAAGACGAGGTTACACGCAACTGCACTATTAAAGGTAAGGTAATCAAAACTGAAAAGGAATTTTATAATCCTATTGCGCCTGGCGATGTTGTTGAGATAGAGCCTGATTCCTTAAATGATGAAAAAGGACAGATTATTTCGCTTGAAGAACGCCGTAATACATTTTTAAGATGGAATGTAAAAGGTCGCTGTCCTCAGCTTCTTGCAAGTAACCTTGATTATCTGATTCTTGTTACTACACCGGATGAACCGCCATTCCGTCCGCGTTTTACAGACCGAGCTCTGGCACAGGCAGAACATCAGGGAATTACACCTGTAATTGTCTGCAATAAATGGGATTTAGCCGAAGAAATGCAGACTGACGGACGCGAAGAGCTGTTTGAAGAAATAGACCACAGACTTTCTATCTGGGAAGATTTGGGCTATAAGGTTCTGCGTATTTCTGCAAAAACTGGAGAAGGTATGCAGGAGTTTGCCGAACTTCTGGAAAATAAACTCAGTGCATTTGTAGGACAGTCTGGAGTTGGGAAATCCAGCCTTATAAACGTTATGGATAATTCATGCGTTCTAAAAACTGGAAGCCTTTCAAAAAAATATGGAAGGGGAAGCCATACCACAACAAAAGGTACGCTGATTCACCTGACCTTAAATGAGACATTGACAGAAGGAATACAAGGCCGCAAGGCAAACATCATTGATACACCGGGAATACGCCGTTTTGTGCTCGATGATATTAAAGCCGATGACCTTGCCATGTACTTCCGTGAATTTGAACCTTTTGTCGGTAAGTGTAAGTTTGGAATGAACTGCCGGCATATTACAGAACCAGACTGCGCGGTACGCAAAGCTGTAGAAGACGGGGCAATAACTGCTGAACGCTATGACAGCTGGCAAAGAATCAGCGAAGAAATCCGCACAGGTTCCTGGTCAGACTGACAACAAATGCTACGTCATGCTGAACTTGTTTCAGCATCTATAGCTTAGATCCCGAAACAAGTTCGGGATGACGAAGCTTTGCATTTATTAGAATCACTATGAACCAGAAAACTTTACAGGAAATAGACTATTTTAGAATCCGCGAAGAAATTGCAGGCTACTGTGTTTCTGCTGAAGGCCGCGAAAGGTTAGTGGCACGAGAACCACTTAGAAAATCAGAAGAAATTGAAAAACTCAAAAATTTGAGTCGTGAGTGGAGCTCATATTTTGCTGCAGGACGACATAATCCTGTGACTGCATGGGAGCCGGTCGGAAATCTGGTTTCGATTATCAAGACACGAGGTGCTTCTCTTACACTTGAGCAGGTTTATTATCTTGGTCAGTTTATAAACAGTATAAATAGTGTAAAAAAAGCAATCCAATTACATGCACAGGAACTTTCTCTAAAATTATTGGCAGAACAGGTTGCGGCTTTGCCGGATGTTTCTGATATGGAAAAAAAGATTTTCAGAATCATTACACCTGATGGAGAAATGCGTGAGCTCCCGGAAATTATAGCAATCAGAAAACAGATAGCAAGCCTTAATGCAAAAATAAAAGTCATTATGCAGGGCTTTACTTCAAATCAGAAATTAACAGATGTATTGCAAAGCAATGTACCGGTTTTGCGAAACGGTCGTCAGGTTTTAGCGGTAAAGGCCAGTCTTCAAAATCGGATTCCTGGTATTGTGCATGAGGTAAGCCAGACTGCACAGACAGTTTATGTAGAGCCGGAAGAAGCAGTTCTTTGCAGTAATGAGCTTATTCAAAAAGAATTTGAGCTGCAGGCTGTAATCAAAAAGATTTTAACAGAGCTTACCGAGTCATTACAGCCTGGAATTCCTGCAATAAAACAAGCTCTTCCTGTTATGTGTCTGTTTGATACTACACAGGCAGCAGAACGCTGGGGACAGAGTCGGGATTGTACCTATGCGGTTTATTCAAATAGTGAACCTCCTCTTTTGCTAAAGGCAAGGCATCCTTTACTTGGTGATAAGGCAGTGCCTATAGACATCCGCTTCATGGAAGGCAAACGGATTTTGATTATCACAGGCCCGAATACCGGCGGAAAAACCGTATCTCTCAAAACCTTTGCCCTGCTTGCCATGCTAAATCAATCTGGATTCCCAATCCCCGCAGCGGACGGCACCCGCCTCCCCGTATTCTCCAACATCTTTGCCGATATCGGCGATGACCAGTCACTCGACCAGAGCCTTTCAACCTTCAGCGGACATATGAAAAATATCGCCCAGGCTGTCGGCTCGGCAAAGTCAGATACCCTCATCCTGCTGGATGAACTTGGAAGTGGAACCGACCCGCAGGAAGGAACAGCCATCTCTATGGCAGTTTTGGATGAGCTTATCAAAAAGCAGTCCTTTGTACTTGTAACGACACATCAGGGAATCTTAAAAAATTACGGCTATACAAATCCGTGTTGTATAAATGCGTCAGTTGAGTTTAATCAGGATACCTTGTCGCCTTCTTATCATCTTGTGATGGGAGTGCCGGGGGAAAGCCACGCCTTAGACATCGCCCAAAAATCCGGGCTGCCCGCCGCAATATGCAAAGCGGCTCGCACCTACATCGCAACAGAGCAGGCCGATGTTTCAGCCCTTATCCGCGGCTTGAATCGCAAACACGTAGAATTAAACAAAGTGCAGAAAGAAGCCGAAAAGCTTGCTGCCGAAACCCGGATTAAATACGACAAGCTCCGTGAGCGTGAACTCGAAATCCGCCGCCGCGAAAACGATCTCAAAAAAGGAAAGCAGCAGGAGCTGAATGATTTCCTCATTCACAGTCGCCGCCAGCTCGAAAACCTGGTACGAACATTAAAAGAGGGAGAAATCACACGGGAAAAAACACTTAGTGTAAAACAGTTCATAGCCGAACTCACAGAAGACACAATGCGCCTCGACGGGAAAATCGAAGCAGAAGAAGAACGCCTTGCCCGAGATGAGCAGAAATTTGCTGCCGAAAAGGCAAAAGCTCCAAAACATTCGACTCCAAGTAATAAAAAGACAAAGAAAAAACTTAGCAATGCCGAAGCCTTAAAATATGCAACATCTCTTGCAGCTGAAGGTGCGGGTGGTGAGAACCCGGTAATTAGCGGTACAGGCAGTGGCGTTGTAAGAACTCAATCACTGAAAGTTCAGCCGCTTAGTTTTGCTCCTGGAGCTCGTGTAAAAGCTGGCAGTTCTTCAAGCGAAGGTGTTTTGCTTGAACAGATCAAAAAAGGCGTATGGCAGGTTCAGTTTGGAAGTGTAAAAATGCAGATGAAAGAAAAAGATCTGCGGCTTATTCAGGGAGTGCCTGATGAGAATTCAACTCCTCTTAAAGCTGACGTTTCCATTGAACTTGCAGATGATGCTTCAAACGGAATTTATGAGCGTCCAGTGTTTGAACTCAGGCTTTTAGGAATGCGTGCAGAAGATGCAATCCGCTCCCTTGAACATCAGATTGATTTGTGTGTACTTCATAACTTCCCGCATTTCAGTGTAATTCATGGTAAGGGAGACGGAGTTTTGATGCAGGCGGTTTCAGACTATCTTTCGCATAGTCCTGTTGTTGCTGAGTTTACTAAAGCTCCTGCAGAAGATGGTGGTGCTGGTAAGACATACGTAACACTTAAGTGACGGTTATTTCGGAGGATTTATGGAATGGTTCGAATCTGAAAATTTCTGGACGCAATACGCACCTATAATGTTTGATGACGCACGCTGGGCTGAGGCTCCAACTGTCGCACAATATGTAAAAGACATTGCAAAACTTTCACCCGGCAGCAAAGTGCTCGATGCAGGCTGCGGGCTCGGTCGTATTGCTGTAGAACTCGCAGCTCTCGGTCTTGATGTAACTGGGGTCGATATAATTCAGAGCGAACTCGATGCTGCCCGGGACTCTGCGGAAGCAGAGGGCGTTGAGCTGACTCTTATAAATCAAGATTTGAGAACCTTTCATGCAAAAAATCAGTTTGATTGTGCTGTAAATCTTTATACTTCGTTTGGCTACTGCGATACTGTAGAAGAAGATATGCAGATTTTAAGAAACATAGCAGACAGCGTAAAGCCTGATGGAACTTTTATAATGGAATGTACCAGCCGTGAAACAGCCATATTGTACTGGACTCCTGGAGAAGAGTTTGAGCGAGCCGGTTACAAGGTTGTGACTCATTTTGAAGTAGTAGGGGCGTGGGAAGGTCTCAAATCACAGTGGACACTTTATCCTTTGCAAAAAAATCAAAAACAGCCTGTAGTCGATCATACTTTTATTCAGCGTTTGTATCCGGCTACATTTCTTAGGAACAAATTATTAGAATTCGGATTTTCAAAAGCAGATGTCTATGGAGATTTTGACCATTCTCCTTACGATGAGCATGCCCGAACAATGATTATAATCGGAAGAAAATAGATTAAGAAATTACTCTATTTTTCCCGGAACTCTTTGCCGTATAAAGTTTTTTATCTACTTCCTGTAAAAGAATGTCATAAGTCATATCTTCTGTACAAGTTATAAAACCGGCACTTACAGTAACAAAACGGCCATCTTTCAGTTTTATCTGATTTCTTGTACGTTCAAGGATATCTTCAACAAGTTTAAGTGCTTCTTCCCGATTTTTTTTTGGAATCAAAAGAAGGAACTCTTCTCCACCATAGCGGCATGGGGTTATGCCTGCATTTTCACTTTGCTGCAAAATCAGAGAAAACTGTTTCAGTACAGTATCACCAAAAGGGTGTCCGTATTTATCATTAACAAATTTAAAATCATCAATATCGAACATTGCAATATGCAGTTTACCCGTATCTCCGAGCGTCAGAATGGCCAGTTTTAAGAAATTATGAAAATAACGTCGGTTATACAAACCTGTCAGTTCATCTGTATTTGCCTGTCGTTCATAAAGAAGCGACAGCTGATGGATTGTATTTCTGTCATGAGAGTTTTGTTCAGAAACTGCATAAGAAAAAGTAAAAAGAATCAGGCTTGAGATTATCATACTGCTCAACTGATCTATAAAAGCTTTTTCATGAGACATTGGCAGAAAGCCCTGTGGATAAAACCTGTATAAAGCAAATACTCCGCTATATTCAATCAATATAGTACAGAAAAGAATAATTCTTGTTTTTCCTTTTAGTGCGAGTGCTGTACATACTATTGCAACAAGGAAATAATACGGCATTCCTCCATGAAGGCCAGCGTTTGCAAAGAACATCATCGGAAAAAGTATTAAAGCCGATATAGAAATTGCAACAGATGCAAAAAGGTGTGTTTTTTTTGTTTTAAGGCCCCAGATAGAAAGAAAAAATAAAAGAATAAATGATATTAAAGGCAGCATAACTGCTATTAGAGGAAGTCCAATCAGATAAGATTCTATAAATCCGAATAATTCGCCCAGCATGGCACAAACAACCATTGCGTAGGTAACTCGTTTTTCAAGTGGTACTTTTGGTGAAAAAACTGATGCCTGTATATATTTTAAAGTTGATAAAACTTTGCCCATTCCTATAATTATATACTAGCAATTTTGTGATATCAAGTTAAAAAGATAACCCCAGATTTTCAAGATCCGGGGTTATGTTATTGCTTTATTTTGGAAAGTTTTCTTAGTTAAAGAATCCCTTTGCCTTCAAAAGTTCAGCATTGAGGATTCCACCAAGTGCGGCACCGCGTTTTGTATTGTGGCTGAGTGCTACAAACTTTACGTCGAATACATTACATGGGCGAAGGCGTCCGATAACACAAGCCATTCCCTTTTCTGTTTCACGGTCACGGCGTGGCTGTGGACGGTTTTCTTCATGGCGTACAACAATAGGATGCTCCGGAGCAGAAGGCAGTTTGAGCTCCTGTGGAAGTGATGTGTATGATGTCCAAACGCGCTCAATCTCTTCGAGGCTTGGCTTTTTGTCATCTGGCAAATCAAACTCAAGGCTTACACAAGCTGTGTGTCCATCAACTACAGGTACGCGAGTACATGTAGAAGAAACGATAGGGTAGCTTGCGTTTTCAATCT
>CAMNBC010000053.1 GCA_946532115.1 uncultured Treponema sp. | reverse complement strand
ACGAAGCACTTTCTTCTATTATTAAACTCTTTCAGCATTCAACCTTGCCAAATCTCTTGGATAATCATCCTCCATTCCAGATTGACGGAAACTTTGGTACTCTTGCAGGAATCATAAGACTTCTTGTGCAGAGTGAGTTTGATGCAGCTGGTAACGTTCACGTTAAGCTTTTGCCAGCTTTGCCGTCTGAAGCAGCCTGGCAGAATGGTTCTGTCCGCGGAGTGGCAATCAAAGGCGGCTATACCCTGGATTTTGAATGGAAAGATGGAAAGATAGAAAGTTATGCTCTGCATAAAGGACAAAATGGAATACAGGAAGAAAGAATAATTTTTTAGACAAATAAAAATTCCTCCCTTATAATATTTATATATTAGAATAAAGGAGAGTGGAAAAATGAAACAGAAGTTTTCATTACTTTTATTTACCACTATATTTATATTAATGGGAGGACTGATAACAATAAGTCTTTCTTCCTGTGATAACTTTTTAAATGGTGCTGATGTAAAAAAAGAAATAGAAGAGGCAATTGCCTATAATAATGCCCAGGAGTGTACTGTAGTTTTTCGTACGGAAGCTGGAATGGGAGAGTTTCTTGGCAGTGTAGAGCGAACCTATAAGGTTGGATATGAATCTGAAGTTCAGTTTGAATTGAATACTGAAGATTATGTATTCAAGGGGCTTGAGGCAGTTAGTCAGAATGACAGAACTCAGAGCCGTGCCGACTGTGTAGAATTCACCGAACTTTCAAAAGATGTAAAAAAAGGAATCTACAAATACAAGGTAAAACTTATAAGCGACATAAAAGATGTTTTGATTCGTCCGATTTGTGTAGCAATTCCTAAGATTACAAATATAACTCCAGTCTTTGAATCTAACGGTTGTGAGCAGGATTCAATAATTAAAATTACTTTTAATAAAACCATTAATAAAGAAACCTTTAAGCCAACCTTTATTTCAATTTATGCAGATGAAAATCTTAGTGAATATTTTGATGAAGCAAGTCTAACCAATGATGGAAAAACAATATGTATTTCTCCAAAATATGACAAATTAATTCTTCCGCCAGATGAGCCTAAAAGTGTTACAAATATAGAAGTAAATTATGATTTTACCAGTATGAAAGATTCTGACGGGCTGGCCCTTTCGGCTCAAGGTACACATACCTACAAAATCAACAAAAACTATGGAAATCAAAAAAAAGTAAACTTACTTGTTCGGACGGATTCTGTATATGGCAGTTTTCTTTCTGATGGTGAAAAAGAATGTAGTGTAGGCTATACAATAGAAGTTCAGTTTACGCTCAAAAAAAATGATTATAAATTTCTTGGTTTTCAAGCTGTAAGCAGTACAGATAATTCAGTTTTGCGCTCAGACTGTATTTCAATAGAAAATGAAGATTACAACGATGAAAGTGGAATTTACAAGGCAAAAGTTCGTGTTTTACTTGAAAAGAATGATATTTTGATTCGTCCTGTTTGTCTGGCTCTACCAAAACTTTTAGAAATCTTACCAAAACTAGAGTCTAACGGCTGCGATCAGGATAGCATAATAAAGATAACTTTTAATAAACCAATTAATCCTCAAACTTTTAAATCTGAATGCATATCTATTTTTGCAGAGGATGATTTAAAAGAGTATTTTGATGAGCCAAAATTTACCAGTGATAACAAAACTCTGTGTATTTCCCCAAAAGCTGGAAAAATGATACTACCGCCAGATGGACAGAAATCTATGCTAAATATTCAGGTTAATTATGACTTTACGAATATGAAAGATTCTGATGACCTTGGAGTTTCAGAAGCGGGAAGCTATACCTACAAAATCAATAGAAATTATGGTAATCAGAAAAAGGTTAATTTGCTTGTTCAATCTGAGGCATCATATGGTTCTTTCCTTTCTGCCGGAGAAAAAGAATGTTCTGTAGGATATACCATAGAAGTTCAGTTTACGCTTAAAAAAGATGATTATAAATTTCTTGATTTTGAAGCTGTAAGCAGCACTGATAATTCAGTTTCTCGTGCGGACTGCATTTCTTTGGAGAATAAAGATTACAATGATGAAACAGGAATCTACAAGGCAAAAGTACGGGTAATAAGCGAACAGAAGGATATTCTTATTCGACCAAAATGTTTAGCATATCCAGCTGTTTCATCGCCTTCTCCTGCTTCTTCAGGCACTATAAAGGCTAATGAAGCAATTGAAATAAACTTTAATATGCAAATGGAAGTTCTTTCTGTAACACAGGAAGATTCTATCTTTAATTTTGACAATATTTCAATTTTGTATACAGATACTGCCAAAAACAATACGGACATGACACCTTATTTTGAAAAGCCTGTTTTTGATGCACAAAAGAAAAAGCTTACAATTAAACCAAAAGTGTTGCAGCTTAAGGCCTTTATAGACAATCTGCATTTAGCCTTTTTGGAAATGAGCTTTTCTTTTGAGCCGGGAATCACCGTTATTCAGGATGGAATAGCTCTTCCAATAAAGCAGGATTTACTATCAAACTTTACAGTGCGCTACAGCCCGGAAGTGGAAACAACAGCCCCTGTAAAATCTGAATTCTTTGTTTCACGAGAAGAAAAAGACGTAGGCATTTTGGATAATCCAACAGCAATGGCAGCCTGCCCTAAGTTTAATGGTGAGGATTGGGATTATGTGTATGATACATATTATGATACAGATGAATTTGCAACAAAGGTTTTACAGAATCGCACGACAGACTTTGTGTATATTTATGGAAAATATTTTGATTCAGAATCTGGAGTAGAAAAGGTTATTGTAACTCAAAATGGATACAATTCTCGCGAATATCAGGTTGGTACGGAAAATGCAATATTTACAACAGATAAAAATGGATATACAAATTTCCGAATTAAGTTTGTATTGGATGAAGTAAATTGTGCTGATGACATTAAAGTAGTTGTAAAGGATGTTTGTGGTAATTCTTCTTTAGAAAATACATTTTATTTTGTAAGTAGAAAGACTTATGATGCGGTTAATTTTTATATAAAAAATACAACTGATGATATAAAAGATCTTATAGATAACAGAAAATTTGGATTAAACACAATCGCTAAATATAATCATGATGTAAAAGTATTAGAACTGTATCCGGATTTTTCTTCACTGGAAGTCTATGACTCTGTTTGCCAGGAATGGGATGATAACCTTACTATTAACTGTGAATATACTGATAAAAATGGAAATACAGGTAATAAGAGTCCGGTTTTTAAAACAGATGAAAATGATGTTGCTTACTGGCTGCTAGATTTAAGTGATGAAATTGATTCAATTTATAACCTGGATTTATTGATTACTGTTTCAGATGTTTATGGAACTATGGGGTCATTTTCTGTGGGAAGTTTTATCTCCCAACCTCAGATTTATAAGAAAGACAATAACAACTATGGAGTGTCAAACGGTACAATAAGCTCAGACTCATTTTCATTAAATCAGGATGAAGAAGAGAATTTTTCTTATTCACGATATAATATGGGTACGATTAGAGCTGATAATCCAATAGGCCTTTTTGTTCAATATGACAATCTATGGTTTGATTATATTAAACTGGAAAAGCCGACTGGAAGAGTTGAGGTAAAAAACTATACTGTAAATACCGGAGAAAACAGAAAGATAACAATAGATTTTGAATTAGCCGAAGATACATGGACTAAATTTGATAATGTAATTGGCTGTCTTTTTTATGACGATGAGTGTACTTTTAAAAGTTATACTATTGAAAGAGGTACTATGCATTTTGCATATACTTTTGAATCTAATTATTTTACTCGGTATGTTAATAGTGCTGGGACTTCTAATTTCTTTCTTGATGGTAAAACAAAATTCGCATTCCTTGGCACTACAGAAACTTATTCTTCTATGTTTGAAGGCGAGAACAGATGGATGGATAATGATGATGTCTATTGGGTAAATATAACAGATACTCTGGAAGAGGCTGTATTTGATGATATGCAACCGACAATAACTTGGGAGCATACAAGGTTTGATACATATACTTTTACACTTAGCGATCAACCTGAAGGTTCTGGCCCAGACCATGCGGTTATAACTGTGGGGAACCGTGATTATACAATAAATCAAGAATCAGGTTTTAAAGTTGATGTTCTGGCCTATGAAATGTATACGTCATATAGTGAAAACGTGAACAAATGGGGTAGGCTTTACTACAGTTATGAGGCATGGGATAAAAATAACAATTATGCTAGGTTAAATACGGTTGATCCTCAGACTAACTGGGATATAACTCAAGCTCTGCTATCAGTAAGTTACAATAACAATACAAAAAAAATAAGTGTAACAGGACCTGGTTTCGGAAGGTATGAGCCTAAAAGCAGGGTATGGGAAGTATATGTTTTAAACAGTTCTAATGAATGGAGTTTGACAGGTTATAACAGTACGGAAGGTGTAATCAGTACTTCTATAAGTGCTTCTGAGGGACAAGCAGCGGATGATTTTACTGATAAATTTGTAAAAGTATGTGCTTATTCTCCAGACCTTTCTAAATCTTATACTTATAATGCTAAACCAGTGTACTTTTATACTGGAACAAAGGCACCTTCAGTTGAATATAATACTTTGCTGAAGAATGGAAATAACAGGAATTCTGTAGCTGTGACTTCTAATGCGCCTGTTCTTATACAAACGGTAGCAACTCCTGTCCCTTATGAGGAATGTAAGAACTGGAGTCCGCAGCAGTGGTGTCAGTTAGGGCGCGAAGTAGATAATAAAGTTCTTTCATTTTCGGATTCGGATCATGGTCCAAAACAATATACAATTAATTCAAGTAAATTCTCTCAGAAAACTAAAACAGGCTGGTGTTATGTTATAATTGCACATTATGCCGTGTCTCTTCGAGATGGTTATGAATTAATGACTGATGTTATGATACGCTAGTTTCGTGGTTTTTAAGGGGCGCAGCGCCCTTAGGAGATGGGGGTGTGGCGAAAACCGCAGGGTTGAGCCCAGGGGGAAGGCTTTCCCCCTCATACTGACTTTGATAATAGGGACTTCATCTATTGCACAAAAAACTTATTTCTGATATATTCTTTGATACGTATTTAGACTTTAGGTGTATTGGCGTTTAATCCCCGTTTTACGACTGGTGCACAGTCTGAATTTCGAGTCTTTTGCAGGTTGGATTCTGTTTCCTTGTTCCACTGCATCGGGCGGCTAAATGAATATTTTTGATAGAGGTATTATATGTACGCAACTATTGAATTTAAGGGCAAGCAGTACAAGGCTGAAAAAGACCTTGTCCTTACAGTAGATAAGCTTGATGCTGAAAAAGGTACAAAGATTGACATTGATACTGTTCTTCTCGTAAGCGATGGAGATAAAATCAGTGTTGGAACTCCTTATGTAAAGGGTGCAAAGGTAACTGTAGTTGTAGAGGATTCTTTCCGCGATAAGAAAGTTCTCGTATTCAAGTACAAGTCAAAGAAAGACTATCATCGTTTGATTGGTCACAGACAGCAGTATACAAAGGTACGCGTTGAGTCTATCACTCTCGCATAATTAAATAAGGAGATTACTATGGGAAGAACACGTGGTGGATCTGGTGCAAAAAACGGACGCGATCCGAATCCAAAAAGCTTGGGTGTAAAAAGATATGCTGGTGAATCTGTAACTGCAGGTTCTATCATCGTAAAGCAGCGCGGAACAAAATTCTATCCTGGAGCAAATGTTATGAAAGCTGGTGATGACAGCCTTTTTGCTACAGCTGATGGAAAAGTAGTTTTCGGTGAAAGAAATAACCACAAGGTTGTTTCTGTTGAAGCTGCTAACTAAGTTCAGTTTTTACTGAATGTGAATGCCCGGTAAAACGAAAGTGTGCCGGGCTTTTTTTTTGGGTGTAACAGTCAGAAATGTCTGTTACAAAAACAGAGGTCTTTTTATAAGACTTCGTAAATGTCACGCTCGGAGCAAAAAAAAACGGGCGGTGACAACATCATCCCGTTGGCAACGTCCGTTTTTTTTTGCGGAAGAGCGTGAAGTTCACGGTGATTTTATAGAATCGTTATGTTTTGAGGTAACAGACATTTATGATTGGATTTGCAGATGAAGCGACAATTGAAGTTCGCTCGGGCAACGGCGGTAACGGCTGTGTTGCATTTAGACGTGAAAAATATATTCCTCATGGTGGTCCTAACGGCGGTGATGGCGGTAAAGGTGGAGATGTTATTTTTACTGTAAAGCGTAATCTGCGAACTCTTGCAAATATCCGTCACAAGCATTGTTTTAAGGCACGTAACGGTGGTGACGGACAGGGCTGGAACCGCTATGGCGCAGACGGCGAAGACTGTATAATTCCAGTTCCTCCAGGAACTACAATCCGCGATGCAGAAACGGAAGAAATCATTTACGATTTTTCTACTGCCAAAGGTGACGAAAGCTTTACCTTCCTTAAAGGCGGTAACGGTGGGTGGGGTAACGTTCACTTTAAGTCTTCTACAAACCAGGCACCTAAACAGGCTAATCCGGGACAGAAGGGTGAAACCCGTTTTTTGAAGCTTGAGCTTTCTATTATGGCTGATGCAGGTCTCGTTGGTTTCCCTAATGCGGGAAAATCTTCGCTTCTTACTTTCTTTACAAATGCACGTCCTAAGATTGCGCCTTATCCGTTTACGACAATTATTCCGAACCTTGGTGTGCTCCGTGTAGACGACGAAAGCGATATCATAATTGCTGATATTCCTGGAATCATTGAAGGGGCTTCTGAAGGACTTGGTCTTGGCGACACCTTCCTTAAGCATATTACCCGTACAGCCTGCTTGATTTTTATGATTGACTGTTCGGACGAAAATTATCTTACAGCTTATGATACTCTCTGCAATGAACTTCGTAATTATTCTGATAATCTTATGGAAAAGCCTCGCATTGTTTTGTGTAACAAAATTGATGTAGAAGGTGCTTTTGACTGCGCAGTTGAAGTTCAGAATAAGATTCGTGAGAGTGAACCTGACACGGTTGTAATTCCCGTTTCTGTCCATACGGGGCGCGGAATGAAAGATGCTCAGCATCAGATTATGGAACTTGTAAACAGACAGGAAAATCGTGATGTGGCTGCAGATACTGGTTCTGCATTTGGAGAGGCAGCTGGTCAGAGTTCAGCTTTTGGCAGCAGCTTTATGAAAGACCGTGCTTATATTGATGATGATGACGATAATGTTCAGTATCCTGGAAGTGAATCTTAGGATTATCGGGTCAAGCCCGATAATGACATTTTTGGGGGCAGTCTTATGAAAGTTGCAGTATTTGGAGGAACTTTTAATCCTTTGCATGTAGGACACGCTATGCTTGCCGATACTATTGTGCGTGAGCTTGGTTATGACAAGGTTTTGTTTGTGCCGACTTATGCACCTCCTCACAAAGAAATGTCAAAAATCATAGATGCAAAGCACCGTATGAAAATGATTTCCTGTTTTTGTTCCAGTGAGGGGGACGGCCACTTTGAGCTTGAGCCCTGTGAAGTTGAACGTGGTGGTATTTCCTATACTTCTGATACTCTTGAGTATCTTACAAAAAAATATGAGGGAAAACTTACTAAAAAGCTTGCATTTGTAATGGGTGATGAGGTTGCGGCTGAATTCAGTAAGTGGCGAAACCCGGAGAAGGTATCCGAACTTGCAGACTTAATTATTGTTCACAGATATCCTGATGTAAAGGCAATGGAGTCTTCTCTTTATGAAAATAAGCCTACAGGGGATTACAAGGGTGACTTTTCTGTAAAGTTTGATTTGAAAAGTTTTGGATATCCATGTATTTATCTTGATTCTCCGATGCTTCCGGTTTCATCAACAGATATCCGCCGTCGAATCAGTGAAGGAAAAAGTTTCCGTTATCTTGTTCCCCCTGCGGTTTTTAATTATATTGTAGAAAATAAACTTTACTAACGTCATCCCGACGAAGGTCGGGATCTTTGTTATAGATGCTGAAACATCATCCTGAACTTGTTTCAGGATCTTTTAATAGACCCTGAAACAAGTTCAGGGTGACACGGAATTATATGATTGATTATATAGAAAAGACTGAAGAAATAAGACAATTTACAATGGCTCATGTAAAAAAGAGCCGCTATGAACATTCTGTGCGTGTTGCAGAAACCTGTGCACGAATGTGCCGTCAGTATGGTCTGGATTCCCGCAAAGGTTATCTTGCAGGAATTGGACACGATATGTGCAAGGATTTTTCTGATGATGATTTAATTGCACTTGCCCGCCGTGATGGAAAAGCCATTATTGAATTTGAAATCAAAAAGCCTGCTCTTCTGCATGGACGTGCGGCTGCCGTAATGTTAAAAGATAAGTTCAAGGTTTATGATCCTGAAATTCTTGAGGCTGTTGCAAATCATACTTCCGGCATTATTGGAATGTGTGATCTTACGAAGTGTCTCTTTCTTGCAGATAAAATTGAACCGGGACGTCCTCAATCAACGGAGGAATACAGAGCACGGCTTTTTGCATTGACTCTGGATGAAATGCTTTATTCTGTGCTTGAAGAAAATTATGAATATCTGTTAAAGCACAATATTGAGATTGCGCCAGGTACCCGTGAAATGATAGAATATTATATGGTAGATATAAAAGCACCAGGTGACAGTGGGGGGAAACTGTAAATGGGAAAACTCAAAATCCGCGATGAACAGAAAGGTTTAATTTTTATTGCTCTTATTATTTTGATAGGAGTTGCAATTTCTATTCTCTTTGCATTTTCGCTGAAAACTAATTCCGTTGAAGATGCACTCAAAGAAAAGGGGATTATGCGCACTCTGTTTGTGGTGGAAGATGAAGATTCCAGTATGCTTTTTTCCAGTGTTTTGATTTATAATCCTACTTCAAATAAAGCTGCTCTTGTAAATCTTCCGGGATACACGGGAGCAATTTATCAGAGTCTTGGTCGTGTTGATAAACTGGAAAAAGTTTATTCAGAAGCTGGAATTGTTTCTTTCAGAAATGAAGTAGAAAAGCTTTTAGGAATGACAATTCCATATTATGCAATTCTTACACTTAACAGTTTTATTAAGATTTCTGATTATCTTGGCGGAATGCGAGTGTTTATTTCTGAACCGGTAGACTGCGTTTCTGAAGAAAATGAACGCTGGCTCCTTCCGTCAGGTGCCATTAATCTTGATGGTGATAAAATTACAACTTATCTTCATTACAGACTTGAAGATGAAACAGAAGCTGATGTTCAGGAACGCTACCAGAATGCTATGGCTGCATTTATTACTGGCCTACATGATAAAAAATTCATTATATTTAATAAGGAAAACAGAAAGCGATATCTTGATTTTATCAAGACAAATCTGAATGAAGATGAAGAAATAACGCTTTTTGAAGCAATTGCTGATGTTGATGCAGAATCGATTATCAAGCAGACTATTACAGGTTCGCTGCGCCGTGTTGACGGTCAGCAGCTTTTGATGCCTGATAATAACGGGGAGTTCATTAAGGAAGCGGTTAAGACAACAACTAATCTTCTTGCTTCTACCGATGGAACTCTTACAAGCCGTGTATACGTGCTTGAAATTCAAAATGGTACTACAACTCAGGGCCTTGCACGAAATACTGCAATTCTGTTCCAGAATGCAAGTTATGATGTTTTGAGCCCTGTAAATGCTCCAAGAAATGATTATGAGGAAACTGTAATCATAGATCATCTTGGAAATATGGATGTTGCAAAAATTGTTGGTGATTTTATTCACTGTACAAATATTAGAGAAGCTACTCCTGAGGAAGAAGCAGAAAGTTCCAGCCTTGATGCGGGCGTTGACTTTACGATTATCCTCGGAAGAGATTTTGATGGACGTTATGTTGTTCCATCTCGCAGATAACAGGCAGGAATTCTGAAAATGAAAACAATGGAAGAAAAAGCAATTGAAATTGCAAGATTGATGGAAGATGGAAAGGGTAATGATGTTACTCTTTTAGATATCAGCGGGCTCAACAGCTGGACTGACTATTTTGTAATTGTAACTGTAAACAGTTCTGCTCACTGGCAGGGCTTGTACAAACAGATTAAAGAATACATTAAGGAAAATGACCTTGAGATTCACGTTACAAACCGCAAGAGTCCTGATGGTGATGACTGGAATCTTATTGATTTAGGTGCAATTGTTGTGCACCTTATGTCTGAGTCTGCCAGAACTTTCTATGATCTTGAAAAGCTCTGGCATGCTGGAAAGACTATTGATTTCCACGTTTAACTAACATGTCACCCCGAACTTGGTTCGGGGTCTATTTTATAGATGCTGAAACAAGTTCAGCATGACAATGTTATTTCGATACACGCTTTTTCATAAATACTAAGAAGCAGAGCAAAGCTGCAACTCCAAAAATCCATGAAATAATTGCGCTGGCTACAATTCCAAGTCCTGTAGTCAAACCTGCTACAATGTAGGTAAGGAAGGAAACTACCGCAACTGTAATTGCATAAGGCAGCTGTGTGGATACGTGCTTTACGTGTTCACACTGAGCACCTGCACTGGCCATAATTGTTGTGTCGGAAATAGGTGAACAGTGGTCACCGCAAACTGCACCTGCCATACATGCAGAAATTGAAATGATGCGGAGTGGATTTCCCGGTGCAAAAATTGCAATACAGATTGGAATAAGAATACCAAAGGTTCCCCATGAAGTGCCGGTTGCAAAGGCAAGAAATACAGCTACTACAAAGATAATTGCCGGAAGCATCATCTTAAATCCTGCAGCTGAACCTTCTACAAGACCCGCAACAAACTCTTTAGCACCAAGACTGTCTGTCATAGCTTTAAGTGTCCATGCCAGAGTCAAAATCAAAATAGCCGGAACCATTGCCTTGAATCCGTCTGGAACACAGAGCATACTTGCCTTGAAAGAAAGTACCTTGCGGCAAACATAGAAAATGATTGTGATAATCAATGCAGCGAATGAACCGAGTACAAGACCAACAGAAGCATCAGAATCAGAGAAAGAAGAAATAATGTTCAGATAGTTTGCATTTGCTTCAAGAGTTCCATCTTCAAGTACATTCATTTTTGTAAAGAATCCGCCGGTGTAAATCATTCCGAGAATACACATTACAATGAGAACAATGATTGGAAGAATCAAATCAATTACATGACCATTTTTGTTTGTGCCGTCTTCGGTTTCTTCTGATGCATTGTTCATTACTTCAAGTGCTTTTTCGTATTTTGACATTTCACCGTATTCAAACTTCATGAATACCATTGCAAACAACATGATAATAGTAAAGAATGCATAGAAGTTGAAAGGAATTGCTTTACAGAAGAGGGTGAATCCGTTTTCACCTTCGCTTACAAAACCTGCAACAGCTGCAGCCCAGGAAGAAATTGGTGCAATAATACATACAGGAGCTGCTGTTGAGTCGATGAGGTATGCAAGCTTTTCTTTTGAAAGGCCGTATTTGTCTGTCATAGGACGCATAACAGAGCCTACTGTAAGACAGTTAAAGTAGTCATCAATAAAAATAAAGATACCAAGCACGATTGTAGCAATCTGTGCGCCGGCCTTTGTTTTGATGTGCTTTTTAGCCCAGCGTCCGAATGCAGCAGAACCACCTGCTTTGTTCATAAGTGCAACCATAATTCCAAGTACAACAAGGAATACAATAATTCCCACGTTCCAGCTGTCTGAAAGCTGGGCAATCATTCCATCTTTGAAGATGTGATTGAAGAAGCCTGGGAATCCGGCTGCAGTTTCAATGGCGTAAAAAAGTCCGCCGATTACAATACCAATAAAAAGGGAAGAATAAACTTCCTTTGTCCAGAGAGCCAGTGCAATGGCCACAATTGCAGGCACAAGGGCCCAGAATGTTCCTATCATTTTTTATTCCTTTTATTTCTTTAGAGTCGAGAAGTCTGTATTCAGCGGATCTGTAATTCCATCTTTTTGTAATTTTTCCAGAACAGAAATGACGTATTCCAATTCATCCAACTGAGTTGCTGCGCAGTAGGTTTTTATCTGCTGCAGAGCTTTTAATGCTTTTTCATTTGACATTTTGTATCCTCCTGTATTCTATTATAGCACTAATTTTATTATTGAAAAACTGATTTTTATGTTGACAAAATGTGGTAAAAATGTCATTTTGTAGTTAGCCTTTTGGCAGATTTTTTTACAGGGGATATTATATGAAGAAATATGCATTTTTATTTCCGGGACAGGGTGCACAGGTTCCCGGTATGATTAAGGATATTTGCGAAGCATATCCGGAAGCTCGCGCCGTTGTAGATGAAGTTACAAAAATTACAGGCGTTGATATGCCAAAATTGCTTTGGGAAAGTGATGCAGCAACACTCAGCCGCAGCGATAACAGTCAGCTTGCAA
>CAMNBC010000052.1 GCA_946532115.1 uncultured Treponema sp. | reverse complement strand
ATAAGACAATCGCCGCATTCTGGATTTCTTGCAATTCCATTTTCATCTCGTAATAGTTTTGATGAAATGAACTTTTTAACTTCCACGACAGAATAAGTAATTTCTTTTTTCTCAAAATAATTCTTATACCATTGGGCATCTTCATTACTAAAACCGTCTCTATGGATGACGAGATTTTTTATTTTCTTACCAGTATTTTCTTCATAGCCAAGAATTACTTCATCGAATATTTCTTGTAATATCTCCTCATTAATTTTTTCGCCTTTTTGAGCTTTCTTAGGTTTATAAAAACTAATAGGACGTCCATTTTTATCAAATACTGTTGCACAAGTTGGATAATGAATTCCTTTTTCCAGGGTTGCAACATCCATGCCAACAAAACAGTCAATTTCCCCAGGAACATCGTCTACAATCCATGGAATACCACCGGATTTAGCAAAAATACCAAGAGCTATATTATGCATACGCCAAATTGCATTTTTATCCTTGTTTGCAAAAAGTTCCGCTGTTTGTATGCTTATCATTTGCGAAGGAATATTCTTTTCAGCCCAGGCTGTTTTAAATGTACTATATGGATTTGATTCATCTTCTTCTGTAGGCACTAAGACGATTGCAACATCGAAAGCGCTGTTATCTGGAATTGATCGTACTAATTTTTTATATTCAGTTTTATCTCCTATTTGATATTCTTGATGACATGCAGCTTTAATTTCAGAAGACATAAGATTTGGACTTAAATAATTAGAATTGCCAAATAAAGAACCTTTACGCAAGAAGTCAGTCAATGAAATTGCAAAGCTTCTCATCAAATCTTCTTTGTCTTTTGGATAGAAGTATGCAAAACGAACTGGATTTTCAGGTTGTTTATAAAAACCATTACCAAAAAGAAATGACAACTTATTGTAATCGATTTTTTTACCATTTCCACAAATAATCTTCGGACAATCTAAAATATGATTTGAATAACCGAGTTTTTCAGAATCCACATATGTAAGATCAAACTCAAGATTATTTAGGGCAGGAATTTGGCCAATATCAGTAATAAACTCTTGTGCTATTTTTTGTCTTGTTTGCATATCAAGCTTTGTGTATTTTTCAATCTTCTTTGAAAATGCAGGATCTTCTGTGGCAATTCTTTCCAATGTTACAACAGGCTTTAAGGCTTGTGGATAATAGCAGATTTCTTTGCCATTTTTCATTTTTACATGAACAACAGGACTATTATCAGGACATTTTTGGATTCTATACTCCTGCTTAGTTTCTATCATATATTGTTTTAATGGTTTGAAATTTGGTAAATCATCAACGACTGTTTCTGGGCCTATAGAAGAAATAACTCCTGTTTCTCCAAACTTTCCCCAATCATTTATTACCTTAATTCCCTCAACATCTTTCTTTTTGTTATACAGATCAAAAATAGTTTTGCTTGTTTCCAATTCAGAACGAATATTAAGCCATATTTGAGCTTTATTTTCTTCTGAAAGTTTTATGGAATAATTATATTCTCTTCGTAATCTGAACTGTTTGTCATCAGATGATAAAGGACTCTTTATTTCAGAAATGAAAGCAGATGTTATTGGATTCGAGACTTTATACTTGTTGTATCTTTCCTGGAATCGAACACCTCTAAGCTTTTCATTTATAAAATACTCAATAACATCTTGGTAAACCTTTTTGGTGCTTTGAAGAGGGAGTGTATTTTTTTCTTCAAACTTAATTGTAAACGAAGTATCAACATTTGTATCTAGAATTTCTGTTAGAGTAAAAATCCGTCTATCGTCTGTAAAAGCTGGAATTGAAAGTCTATACGATATTTTTCCAGCAGAACTACGCATGAATTGCTGGATATTAGAGACTTGATCATTTGGAGTAATCTTATAAACAAAGAATTCCAATGGTTCTATTGCATTTTTTGATTCAAAGATTTCAAGCTTTAACTTATGCATTGTAAGGTTCTCCTTCTAAATCACAAATCTACTATTCTACCCCAAGAGCTTTATACACTGCATCTTCAGCAGAACTATAGAAGATCAATTGGAATTTACTAATTAATTCAGGTGGAACTGTTGGCAAGTCAGAAGCAGAAATCATGGGAATTAAAACTTTCTTTGCTCCGGCACTTACCGCAACTTGTAAAGAATCTGCGAGACTCTCTACTTTAATCATGGTTCCACCAATGCTCAAATCACCAAGAATTACACAACTTGAAATTACCGGCTTATTTAAAGCTGCAGAACACATAGCAATCAAAGTCTGAATAGTAAGCTGTGTAGTCATACCAATTCCATTCAAATCCTGAATATCTACTAAATAATCTGTTTCTGTAATTCCAATAGAGGCACTGATATTTTTATAATTAGCTTTCAAATACTTATATGCAGTATCCATAGCTTCCTTTGCTTCGCGGTTAGTTCCTACTCCAGTCTTAGTAAATTTCCCAGAACCTGCACTGACTTGAGTTTCAAGTTTATAAGTACCAAGCATTCCTGTTGCACCTTTTCCTACTGTATAAAGATGACCAGGTTTTCCAAGCCCTTCAGGAATTAATGTACCGCCTCCCTGTTCTGGAACAGAAACAAATTCTTCACGGAAAGTTTCATTATCAATATACGAGAAATTAACATCAAAGAATTCCATGCCGCCGATTTTCTTTAATTGTTCTTTTACACGACGACGCATTTCTAGTGCAAATCTTAAAATCTGCTCAATCTGCTCCTTGTTGTAATTTCCATCTGGATAAAGCAACTTTGCTAAGCCAGAAACAGTTTTCTTTACAGCAATTACATCACGCTGATTCAAGTTATTACCAAGCTTAAAGTACTTATCAATTGCATCCGCAAACGAAACCTTTCTCAATTCACGAAGCACTTCTGCAAAATAGTCAGTTATAAATCCGTAATCATTGGTAAAATATTCAGGTCTATATTTTGGAATTTCCCAACCAGGTACATAACAGTGCATACGATCAAAGAATGCAGAATCATTTGCCATAACGGATGGGAAGGGTTCAAACAAATGTGAAGTTTTCAAAATTGTTTCTACACTCTGATTTATATTTCCAACAAAGACCATAGAAGCAGAAGCATTCTTTTCTTCTTTACCACGAGCAAAAGAACCAGATGCCATATAATCCTTCATAATCTGAACGCCGTCCTGGTCCTTAAACTTAATACCAGCAACTTCATCAAAAGCAACACAGTCCCAAAGTCCTACAAGACCAATTGTTCTAGCACCCATATTATAGAAAAGATTTGCAACAGTTGTCTGGCCACCAGAGACTAAAATACTGTTTGGACTTATTTCTTTGTAAATATGAGATTTACCAGTTCCACGAGGTCCAAGCTCACAAAGGTTATAGTTGTTTTCTACAAGTGGAATTAAACGAGCTAAATGCAACCACTTAACTCTATCATCGAATTGAGTTGGTTCCATTCCTGTACTACGTAAAATAAGAGTAATCCATTCCTCATCTGTAAATTTTGCTCGAGCATTTTTTACTACATTGAAATCAATACTTGGCATCTGAATTGGTGTAAGCTTTTTAATAAGAAATGGACTTTTGTTTCTATCATTTTCATCATAAAAATAATCCATTTGTACAATACACCAGATACCACCGCAAACAAGTCTATCGTATTTTTCAACATCATCGCTTGATACAGTTACATCCTTAATGCCGAGGTTAGAAAACTCTGCCTGATATTCATCTTCTTTAATATTTAGTTTTACCGTAATTCTATCAATTACGGTGTATGAACCTCGTTCTCGGATTTTAGAAATAATCTTCTGTGCTTCATCTGGCCTAACATAGTTTTCTGCCAGGATCTGTTTTACATTTTTGATTCCTTCATTTATCTCATCTTCATTTGTACTAGAGCAGTACATTCCTAAAAGGTACTCTAGAACATAAACTGGAACATTTGCACCTTCTTTTATACGTTTTGTTAAATCTTTGCGAACAACCTTTCCGGGAAATGATTCATAAATCTTTTGTGCTAATTCGTCCATTGTTTATCTCCTAAAATCCAAATCCAAAATCATCAGCAAAAGGAATATCAATAACATATTCATAATGTGCGATTTCAATTCCAGTAGCATTATCAGATATACGTAAATAGTATTTATCTTTTGCATTGTATTTACGGCTGGCAAAGATAAACTTTTCTTGATACTTCCTTTCATCAGGATTTGTATTTGTCCTGTCTGCCGTAATTATATTTTCATTTGAGACTTTGTTTCCGTTTTCATCTTCAAACCAAACTCTGACCGTTCTTGGTCTAAGGGTATCTGTTACAGGTTCTTTCTGAATAAAATCAATATAAGTGTTCAGATTTGAAATTGTTCTGAAAGCACTGGCCAAATCGATATTTACTTCTTGAGTCTGTTGCTTACCACGTGATGTTTCAATTGTTACATAAGGAATTATAATTTCCTGTAGTGAAGCGCCACCATGAACAAAGTTTTGTCCACCACCTTGAGCCTTAAAGATATCAACTCCACTAGGAACAATAACTTCATAGTCAGCCATAGTTTCACCTAGATAATTCATACTGAATTTTATTGTATCGTCTATCTGAGTATGATTCTTTGTTACAACAAATCTTTTTTTCTTTATATCATCATTATGTATATGACCAGTTGAAAGTTTATCTGTTTCTTGTATCTTATCACGTTTATAGATGAATCCATGATCTGCTGTAACTATATACTTTCCAATAGAACAGGCATTTGTAAGTTGTGAAATCAGTTTTGTAATTTCTTCTATTGCATTTTGGCACGCATCAAATACTTCATTTTCAGTAGAAGAATCATCTCCATGAGAATCGACCTGGTCATGATAGATGTATATAAGATCTTTTCCGGCAAACAGAGGACGTACCACATCTCTCTGTTTTTTATACACAGCGTCAAACTTAATACAAAGCCCATTAGGCTGGTTTTCTGGCAAAGTCATAATTGCATTGCGAGCATCTACTCCAGCAGTCGATTTACCATCCATTGAAATATAAGTCTTGGAATCAATTGTAAAATTCTTACACGGTAGCAAAGCAGCCATACCAAGCTGAGTATAGGAAGGTAATGTAGAAATCATGTAATCATTTGTAACAGAATAACCAGGCAAGCGACTTAATTCTGAAGCAAGTTGTTTTCCACATTCATAACGGAAAGCATCAGAAATAATTACAACAGTCTTTTCGCTTCTTGCAGAAGATTTTGCTACCTTCTCATAGAATTGCCATTGCTTTCTGCCGGGAATCTCTTTGTAGCCAGAAATACTTTCAAGTTTGCTTCTCCAGATAAGCGATAACGAACTAAGATATTTATTGGTATAGAAATTTTCAATTAAGGATCTGAGCTTTTCAAGGATTACATTCAACTTTTCATGATCAAAACTATTGTCCAGGGCAAAATAGAATTGACGATAATAGCGGTCAATATTACACCAAGATTTAGTGTAATTATTTACCATGTCTTCTATTGTATATGCGCCAGTTATTTCTCCTTCAAAAGATTTTATTGCATTCAAAAGATGGCTAGCCCGGTCTATTGTTCTGTAAATGAGTTTGTAATTTTCAAAATGAGTCTTCTTTATTCGAGAAATAAGAATACTCATATATTGATGATCCAAGCCGTCATTTTCATTCAGAATTTTATTTATGAGATATTCACAAATCTTAAAATCAATAACTTCAAAAGTGTAACAGTCAAGAATACTATCAATACTAAGCTTAGAAATTAAATCAGGAATCTTAAATCCATCCTCAACTTTTCTTGCAAGAGTTGAATAACTTTCTGAAGAATGAACATCATTCATGATCCCAGAAACAAGCAACACTACATTCGGCGCTTTTGATAGAATATATGGTGTATAACTTTGGGTAAAATCTTCTCCTATTTGGCTTTTTGCATGTGTAATAAATAAAGAGGCAATAAACTTGTCGAAGGCTTTTGAATCTTTATTGAAGCCATATTCTTCCATACAATACTGCCAGAAAAGTTCTTCCAATCCTAATTTTACAAGATTGTTGTAAAGCTTTTGCTTATTGTCTATAAAATCTGAAGTAATAAGGATTTTGACCATCTGATTAAAATCTGCGGTCTCTGTTTTTATAACAGAAGCAAGCATAATAAGACCAAGAGTTTTCTCTGAAAGAGTAGATAAATCTATTGCTGAAATAAGCTCTTTAAATCGCTTTTCATTACTGTCTGTCCAGAACTGAGGATATTTCTTCAAGAATGGAAGGAAAACGGATGAGATATTACAATCTTCACAAATAGCTGTTTCCCTATCGGTTGCAAAATGCCTTGAATAAAAATACATATCAACAAGATGGTCTTCATAAATACTTGGCTTGTCAAAAGGTGCGTAGATTAAGAAGTTTGACTGTGTATCTTCATGTTCAATCAAATATTTTGTCTGCAAAGAATTTGTCTTTGTAAGTTTCTGAAGTCGAGCATGAGTTAATTGAATTGTATCTATTTCGTCGGCATACTGGCCGTCTTTGTCATACCAAAAGATGATATTGCGAGGAGATGATTTATTGTAATCTGCAAAGCGTGCGTTTAGTTCAGTTTCTATTTGTTTTAGGCTCATGATTTATTTCCTACATATAATTCAATATTAAATGAATTAATTTTTTCATCCATTTTTTCTAATATTTGTATCACATTAAGAACTTCACTCCTTGTAAATTCTTTCTGTTCTTGCTCATAATGTGTGCCTTTATTTAAAATATTCCAATTTTCCTTTTTTAAAATTTCATCAAATAAGAGGAATAAATTATTTTCTTCTGTAAAATTAAACTTTTGTAACTTAGACCTTAATCCATTTACAATTGAATTTAAATCAGGAGGAGATTTTGGGCTTCTCATTGTAATATTAATTTGTGAATCAAATCTGGATTGAACAATAGTTGACCATAATTTATATGAAATACATTCCATTGCTTGTCTAGCTTTTTGAGCAGCATCTTTAATTCTACCTTTACTTAAATTATCTCGAGCAAGAGTTAATGCGTTCATTGGTTCAGACTGTTCAACACAAATACCACGTTCATCTATATCAGTGGTAAAAAGAAAAACATAGGATGCTAATATTTTTTTTCTTTGATTAGATGGTATTTGATTTTCAAATTGTGCAATGAAATTATCTCCATGACAAGTTAAGATTAATTGTGTATTTTCAAAATCTGGGTGATGTGCAAGTAATTGAATCACTCCCAATCTATGTTCATCATCTATTGCGTTAACTACATCATCAAAAATTATAAAATTCTGGTGATGTTCTGTAGCTTTAGCCAGTAATATTGAAAGCCCTAGTAATTTTACATGCCCCTCACTCAGAAACTGTAATGCATTTCCAGTTATGTCATCGGCCAGGGTTAATGTAAAATCATCATCTACTGTGATAGGTAAAGTAAATTTCTTTATTTTATCAAACTCAGCATCATTTATATTTAAAATATTATAGTATTCCGTTATTTTATCAGATAAGTTCTTAGCCAAATCAATTGGTAATTGTTGTATATACGCTTCAAGTTCAGCTTTGAATTTTGAATACGATTTAATAAATTCTTCATATTTTTTTACATTGGCAGCTTCAATGGCGATTTCTTTCTGAATCTCTACTGACTTATCATGAAATTCTTTTTCTTCTTTTTCGAAATCCAAAATCTGTTGTATATAGGTTTGTCTTGTTCCTTTTTTCTCTAGAAGAGTCTTATATATAGAGTTTAATTCTTTTGCTTGATTATCAAGTTCTTGTATTTTCCCATTAGTTTCTCTATTAATTTCTAAAACTCTATTACTAATTTTTTCAGAGTTTGAAAGGAATTCTTTAATTCTTCGAGCTTTACTTTCTATCTCTGTTATTAGGTTTATTATTTGTTCATTTGTAATTCCAATTGCATTTGGATAATAAAGGTCATCTATCTGTTGATATACTATTTGTATTTTTTCATAATTATTTTTTATTTCATTATTAAAACTCAAAATGTTATTTCGTAATTCAGTTAGAACTGAATTGATACTTTTTTTTGTTTCTTCAAATTTTTTGAAATTCTCAATTTCAAGCTTTGCATTCGTAAAAGGATTTGAAACTGTTTTTTCTATTGGTGTTTTACAAGCTGGACAATAATCTAATTTTTCATCTGATAATTTTGTCAATGCATTATATAAATCATAAAAGTTTGAATTAACTGCCATTGCTGTTAATTCATTTTGAAGTCTTTTATATTCTGCAATTTTAGAATCTATTGATTTTTGAAGTTCACTTAGATTACTTAGATTCAAAGTAATAATCTGATTTTTTAAATTGCTTATTTTGTTTTGAATGGTATAAATTTCACCGTTATTATTTTCACCATTTAAATATACAAGAGCTTCTTCTAATGTTTGAATATTTGTTTTTTTTAATTTTTTTATCTCGGATGTAATTTCTGAATTTAGGGTTTGTAAATCATTTTTTCTCTTTTCTATTTCTGCTTTCTTTTGTGACAAAAAATGAGATTTTTTTTCAAAATCATCCTTTTTAGGTGTCGTCAAATCAAAATATCTTTCAATATTATCTGTAAATTCAGATACAAAATTTGTAAAATCTGTTAATCCAAATAATGCAGACAATCGTTCACTTTTTTCTGAAGGTGTTGTTGCATTTATATGAGAGAAGGCATCTATTCTGTTTTTCTCAATAAAAGAAAAACGATATGCTTCATAATTACTTATTACTGCTTTTGGTTTATTAGAATCAGGATACAAACATGTTAATTCTGGCATAATAGCATTATTTGTAAGACTATTCTTTATATATTCATTCAGTTTAATTTTTCTTGTATTGGCTTCTTGGATGTATCCCAATAATGAATATTCTAATGCCTGGCATAGGCTAGATTTTCCCGAGCCATTTGGGCCATAAAATAAAACATATTTCTTATTAAGATTAAATGTTTGTTTTTCCTTAAAACCTCTGAATGATTCAACTTTTAATTCATTTAATTCTTTTATCGTTGAAATACTATTATCAAGTGCTTCTGTAAAATCTTTAAGTTTTACAACATCGTTTACAGCTAAATCTTTTATCTTAGAAACTAAATACTTTCCTCTTTTTCCGCCAGTGGTTCCAATTTGTGCAATTTCATCAAAGTTCTCAATTATCAAGTTAATAAGTGAAACATCATATTTTGATAACTGTGCATCATTAAGAGTCTTTACCCATTTATTAAATTCAACTTTTTCTATTTCGTACATTCTGATTATCCCCTCTTAGCCAGTAAATCTATTTTAATTGCTTTCTGTCCTTCGCGAGCTACTTGTACTCCCTGGAACTTTTCGTAATTTACAATAACACCATCATCCAAATCTAAGTCGATAAGCTGGCTTGCAACGTGGGCGATTGCCTGGTCATAAAGCTGAGTTTCGGCTAATTGTTTTGTAATCTTTGTAAGTCGTTTAAGATTCTTTGCTTTATCCTGAGCATGTGTTACAGGATTATCCACAATCTGCTGACATTGAATAAGTGCAGCTTCATAATACTTTTGAAGCTCATGCAAATAACTTGTTCGTACTCGCGCAACTGTTTGATTATCATAACGATGCAGATAAATAAGAGCCTTAAAACCGTTTTCTTTACCACTATCAAACATCCAGTAAATCGGACGTTTACCGCTGTTAACAGTTGAGTAAGTTTTACAATGATCTGTGTAGAAATCATTAAGGAAATAATTTCTAATACATTCCCTTGCTGTTGCACCACTTGTTTCAAGTGAATCTGCAATGTACTTTAAGTTTTCTTCCAAAGTAGAAGTTCCATAAACCTGTGCTACAAATTCTACAAAGCGGGAAACAATATCATCCTTAAAGTATTCTTCATCTGTAATTGGAATAACATTATCAGAATCAGGAATAAAGTATTGATAATTCCTTAAATCAAAGTCTCCGCCAGCATAAATAAGACCTGGCTTTGAAAGGCTGAAGCGGCCAAACATACAACCAACTGCATAGCTTACAAAGCTCTTTATATCATCTCTTCGGTTTGCATGACGAACTGTGATGTCTTTATCTTCGACTTCTGGTGTAAGTTCATCTTGGAGACCATATATTTCTATAAATATGCGGTTTAGTTCTTCTTCATTTGCCTTAAGTTTATTAAAGCGATCTTCGCATTCATTCTTCCAACTTTCAAAACAATCGCAAATTTTGATTGAAATAGCAGCCTTGTCTTTGAAGTCTGCATTTTTAAGTATAAGAGGATGAACTGTAAAATCCCAAGAGGTTTCATCTGAATCCCAATCAATTTTACATATTTCTATACATTGATTTACAAGAGTATCAATAATACCCTTTGATTCATTTTTTATTAAAACTGGAACTTTTGATATATCTCCAGGTTGCGTATTCATAGTTGGAGCCAACATTTTTGTAATTAATGTTGTAATTTTTGTATTTAATAATCCAAGTATATAATTTTGAATGTTATTTTCAGGATAAATATTTACAGCAGCAGAATCAAAAATAAAACCTTCGACCTGCTTTCTAAATGAAATTTGTCCTGAACCAAGGCGAGAATATGTTAATGCATCTTTAAAAACAACATCATCGGATAAAACTGCAGCACCATCAGTATGCCTTAAAACTTGTCCATTAAATCCATATAAAACTACAAATTCATTATTTCCGTACCAGCGGCGATATTCTCCGCCTTTATTATGTGGATACCAACTTTTTTTACTTTTTAAAGATTCAGAAGGAGTTGACACTTTTGTTTCAAAATTTTCAAAACTTATTTCATACCATAAACGTAAGAATTTATTATTATCTCCTGTTTGTATACCTACACGTGGTTTTCCTATTTCTTGTAATGATTTCCCATTTTCAAAATCACTTAAAACCTGATTTGTTGCCCAATATGCAATAGGTGTTCCTGTAATTTTCTTATAATTGTTTTGATTTGGGAAATAATAGTTTTTGGAATTAAAGAATTCAGTTTGTTTTTCATCGCGTCTAGAAAAACAAAAATCAACTAACCTAATACATGTTGCTTTATAATCTGATATATTAGAAACTCTATTAACCCATGCAACTATTGGGTTATGTCCAACTTTTCCATCAAACAGTTCTGTTCCAAAATCACATATAGAATCAAATGTATAGTTTGCTAACAGTATTTCCCTAAGCTTCCTAAAACTTGATAGGAACATCCATGAAGTTGTTGTGATAAATGATACATATCCATTCTTCTTTGTAAAACCATCAAGTGTTTTTCTAAAAACAACCATGCTTAAATCAGATTTTTCATTTTCATATTTTGTTTTCACAAAATCAGATAGTTTTGGATTAAATCTCTTACTTCCTAAATATGGTGGATTTGTTACAACAACATCATATTTGTAACTCACTATCCGAGCCTGTTCTATCAAAGGAAGCAAGAAATTTACATCTGATTCAACAAGTACATTTTCCAGTGTTGCATCGTGGTCATTTTTCCATGCTTCGAGTTTTTCTTTTAAAGAATCCCAATTATGTTCAGAAACATCAAGAATAGAGCCATATTCTTTTGCATCCTTAAAAGTTTCTATAATGTAATTAGCAGTCTGCACATCTTCTTTGTCTGTTATGACTTTCTCAATACTGATGGCACTAATTCCATTTGATTCCTGGATTGCAAATACATTAGGGATAATACCTTTTTCCAAGAAACGTCTGTCATACTGGCGACCTTTCATCATCAAGGCAAAATAAGCAAGCTGGGCTGCGCGGTCATCAATATCAAGACCAAAAATATTATTCTGCATTACTTTTTCTGCAGCATCACGCTCATTGTATCCAGCGTTTTTGTACATCTGAATAAACAAATCAAAGGCGTAAACTAGAATATGTCCAGATCCCATACAAGGGTCTAAGAATTTCACTTGTTCAAGAGGTGTCTTTGTTTTGTTAATTTCTTCCAGCTGCTTTTTTACTTCTTCTGTCTGTTCTGCCTGTGGAAGATAATATTTCCAGTTAAGCATTTTTGCATATTCAACATCATTTTTAATGTTTGCAGAATTAAGCAAAAGTTTACCAAGAGAGTTTTCTACCATGTAGCGAATTGGCCAATCTGGTGTAAAAAGCTGAGTTGCTGCTGGCAATAGCTCTTTTGAAATTTTTGCTTTAGAAAGTGTTCCATCATAAACTTTTTCATTAAGTTCTGTTATGTAAGCCTGATACATCCAGCCTATTATCTGCACCTGGTCTTTAAAATCTTCTTCTTCAATTTCAAGAAGGCGGGCTAATACACCATCAGTTCTGGTAAAACTCAAATTGAACAGGAGTTCAGTATAATCAAGTGGGCCGCCTGTAGTTTTCTCAAACAGCTTTGGTAGTTCTTTGTTCAGCTCATTACATTGCTTAATAAAGAGAATCTGGAATGCTTCATCCATCTTCTGCTTTGCTTTTAAGTCGCGGATTAAATCTTTTTCGTTCGAAGTAAAGTTTAAATCTACATTATCCGGAGCCATGGTAATAATATCAGGCTCTTTTTTACCTGCAGTTTCGCTAGAAAGAACACGAACTCGGGTTGGAAGATAGTCGTTTACTTCCATGTAACGGATAGCAATAATTCGGTTGA
>CAMNBC010000051.1 GCA_946532115.1 uncultured Treponema sp. | reverse complement strand
CAAGAATTGCAGTAGCAACACCTACAATGTTACCAGTACCAATTGTTGCAGAAAGTGCTGTACAAAGTGCAGAGAAGCCGGAAAGTTCCCCCTTTCCTTCGTTTTCCTTAAAAATGCTTTTGAAAGCACGACCAAACTTTGTAAACTGAATACCGCGTGTCGCAATAGTCATTACGATACCGGTTACCAAGATAAGGGCAATTGTTGGGACACCCCATACAATGTCGTCAATAGTGTTAAGGATTTGTTCAAACATGATTTTTGTTTATCCTTTAAAAAAAATTAAGAGCAGATTTGCAATCAGCAAAACTGCTCTCCAAAGAGTAAACAGAACGTCTTTAAATGACTCCGTCCTTGGTGCCTGAGATATCAGAACCCCGTTGCAAAAATATGCACACTGTTTTCCTAACCCTTCGGCGTCCTGCGGGAATGCAGGAACTCTCCAGAGAATCAGCCCAAACAAAACACGTTGTCGGGCTGACGAATAATATATTATTATATTTTGATTTTTCTTTCAATTACCAGCCTTAAGTGGTAAACAGTAAAACAGGCAAAAAAAAAGAACTTCACGAGGAAGTTCTTTTAGGAGGTGTGGATAGGAGTCGAACCTACCAATGATGGTTTTGCAGACCAGTCCCTTACCGCTTGGGTACCACACCGAAAAAAATGTATGTTTAATATATAGAAGATAGGAAGCTTTGTCAATAGCATAAACATAGAAGTAAAATCAGATTTGCTCATGTCGAAAATACTCTATCGCACATTAAAAGTATAAATTGGCTCCCAGTCGTGATTCATAGGTCAAAACCGCGCAATAATGCGCTTGACGTTTTTTGGGGTATAGAAACTATATTAATGCCGCATTCGCGGCGTCCCCAAAAAAAGTCATTTTGCCCTATGTCTCACTCCTTCGCGCCAAAATAAAAGTCTATAAGTTCAAAAACTTTTCCAGCTCAGCAAATCTGATTTCTAGAATTTTAAGTATTGCCACTCAATCTTCTATATATTAATCATACCTTCTTCTTCAAAACAGAGAGAACCTCGTTTACTTCGTTGGAATTGTCGAAGGTTAGGGTTCTTGGACCATGGGTGGTGGTGATTTTTAGGGTGTTTTGCTGAGCATTGTTTTCCGGATCTTCTACTCCGGTTATGTCCTGTATTTTTATAATGTCGGTGCCGCTGATTATCAGATTTTCGTAGACGCCGTTTACAGGCAGCAGTGTACTTTCTTTGATTGTGATAAAGAGGCCCAGTACTGCGCAGTAGGGAATCACAAAACTCATTTTTCCAAAATCAAAAAGAATTGAAAGAATCAGAAGAACGTAAGCAGTTGGAATGGCTATCAGCTGCAGCTTTGATTTTCGTTTTGCAAGGGGAACGATTATTTGTCCGGTTTTTGTCATCAGCTTGTTTTTCCAGAAGGGCATTATGACCGAAATTGCCAGCATCAGGGCTCCCGGAATTATTGCGAACAAAATAAATTTTAATTGCATTTTTTACCTGCCAGTTTTTTTAGAGTATATTTTGCGCTTTCAAAAGCGAGGGGGATTTTTTCTATATCATCAAGAGTCTCAACCCTGCAGGACTTAAAGGCAAGCACTTCACTTTCTTCGGCTTTGAGGCTTTTGATAAAATCATCAATAGAATCAAACTGAGAAGGAAGCTCAGCCACAAAAAAAATGTCGCAGGTTTTGTATTCAATGTTTTTATATTCATAGGTATTTGGAGCAGTGCACAGGAACTCAGCTCCTTCTACAGGAACTCCAATTTCTTCGCGGCACTCGCGCACAACGGCTTCTTCAGCACTCTCGCCAAAATCTACAAAACCACCCGGCAGTGCAAGAAAACCTTTGCGGGGTTCTTTGGCACGCACTTCAAAAAGCACGTTATTGTAGCGGTCACGGATTACCACGCCAACGGCGGCGGCCACGTTGCAGTAAAGGTCAAAGCCGCAGTCGGGGCAAATCCACTTGCGGTTTCCGTGATTTTCAATTTTTGTACTGCCGCACATTGGACACATTTTAAAATCGTTTTTAAGACCATTTATCTGTTTTGTCATTTAAAGCACCTCATTGTAATTGCATCGGCAAGAGCCTCTGAGCGTTTAATTGACTGAATAATCAGCGGAATAATTAAAGGGAGCACAGCGCGGATTTTTGCTAACTTACCCTTAACAGTGCCGAGGCCGCCGCGGATTGTCTGCGTTTTTAAGATTGATACCGCTTCGTCAACCAGTAATGGAATGAAACGGAAAATAATTTCTATAATCAAAATGAAATAGCGCACCGGCACGTGGCAAAGGCGGAGCGGTGTAAGAAGAATGTTCAAGCCGTCCATGAGATCGTACTCGGGGGTTGAAACAAAGAAGCCGGAAATGCAGGCGAGAGCCGCATTGGTACGTAAAATGGATGCGAGGCAGAATAGTAATTTTGACGGCGTTACGGTGAACCATCGCCAGGTGGTAAAGTGAACTTCATCCGGGAGAGCAGGATGAAACACAATCTGGAATATGCTGAAGAACAGGAGGAATGGCAGGATCTTCAGGCTTGTTGCCAGGAGATTGCGTAACGGGTAACCGCTGAGTTTGCAGTAAATGACAGCCACAACAAGAGCCACAGCGCATAACCAGAACGGGCGCGCGGCCAATGCGAACGCAAAAAGTGCCGTGAACAAAAGAATGCGGAGCGCGGGTGTAATTTTTTCTACCGGCGATTTTTTATTGCGGCGCGAACGAGACAATCCCATAGAAAGCTTTTTAAGCCCCGCAATAAGTCCGGCAGACTCTGCCGGCTCCATAATACAAGCCTCTTCTGATTTTGCAGAATCAGCCAAAGCCTTATCTTTTAGTGAATCCTCTATCACTCGACCGTCTTTTATCACAACCTCACGGTCAGCAAAATCTGCTTCATCTCGTTTATGTGTACTAAAGATTACTGTTTTCCCTTCATCAGCAAGTCTTCTAAGAAGATTCATTACTTCTGTTCGGGAAGGACTATCCAGACCTGCGGTAGGTTCATCAAACATAACAATGTCGCTATCCAAAGCAAGAATTCCCGCTATTGCAAGCCGCCGCTGCTCGCCACCCGAAAGTTCAAAAGTACGACGTTCCCCAAATTTTTCAAAAGGAAGGGCAGCCTCATCCATGCAACGGTGCACAGCTTCAACAAGTTCCTTTCCTGTTACACCGCGATTCCGTGCTCCAAAGGCTACATCGTCTGCCGCAAATGGTTCAAAAAGCGCAGCCTGCGCATTCTGTTGAGCAAGCACTGGTTTTGCCCCCCGCAGCTTTATCTCTCCACTCTCAGGCTTTTGCAAACCCGCACACACTTCCAGTAAAGTGGACTTTCCTGCCCCGGAAGAACCGGTAAGTGCAGTTAAAGTTCCCTTATAAAAATCAAGATTTATATCAAAGATTCCGTGCCGGTCAGTTTTGTTATGTACATAATTCACATCCCGCAAACTCAGCAAAACCTCACGATCTGTAAAATCCACACGCGTACACTTCGGTAAATCTTCTCCACAAATTCTTTTTACATTCGTTTTATCCGCCAGAAAAGCCCGCTGTGTTCCATAGAAAAATACTTTTCCCTCTTCAATTCCCAGTACCGTATCTGCATCTTCAAGCGTTTCCAGATCATGAGTAATCTGAATAATCGTATTTCCGCACTTATGCCAATAACGTATAAAATCCAGAATTTCTGCACGAGAAACCGGATCCAGCATGGAAACTGCTTCATCCAGTATCAAGATTTCAGGTCGCAGAGCAATAACTCCTGCCAGTGCAATTTTCTGAGTCTGGCCTAGTGAAACAGCAGACGTAGAAGACCCCGCCCTGTCCAGCATATCAACGATATTTAAAGATTCAATTACACGCAGTTCTACTTCACCAGCCGATAATCCGAGATTCTGAGGACCAAAACCGACATCCCGGGAAATAATACTGCTTACAAGCTGATCTTTTGGAGACTGAAAAATAATTCCAATTCTATTATTTTCCTGGATTTCTATTGTGCCAGAATCCGGCTCCTCCAGGCCACAGATGAGCCGCGCAAGCGTACTCTTACCACAGCCGTTATAACCGACTATAGCAACATAAGAGCCCTTTTCGATGCAAAATGAAACATCGGAAAGGGCCGCCTTATTATTCTGCGGATACTTAAAGTTTAGATTTTTTACTGTTATTACGCTCAATTATCTAGTCACATTATTATTCAATGATTGGTATTACAACTACAGTACCTGTAGTCACTTCAGTTTTTGGTTCATCAGCAGCAACAGCAGGTGGTGCTTCGTTTGTTTCAACAGAGGCAACAGCTTCTTTTGCTGCGGCAGTCTTTACTGCAGATGTTACATTGCTTACGGCAGTAACAACTGTATTAACAGGAACCGAAACAGCTGTTGTAACAGAAACTGTAACAGACTGATTTGCCTTTACAAGGATACCATCACTGGTTGTTGGTTTTTCTGTAGCAGTAGTAGTTGAATCTGAAGTAGTTTCTGTCTTAGAAGAAGTTGATTCTTCAGTTTTGTTTTCTGAAGAACTTTCAGCAGAGTCTTCTTCTGCAGTTTCCTCGCCTTTTTTACCACCAGCAGTTTTTCCATCAGAACGAGAATCTACCGGCGGCTCATAAGCTGCAACTGCAACAATTCCGTCAAAACAAATGATATTATTTGAATCATCAATAATCCAGTCTGTACCACGGCAAGACGCAACTGCAACTGCTGTATGGACCTGATAATTTACACGCTTATTTTCAACATGTCTAACCTGAGAACGTGCTGCACCTGTTTTAAGAAAAACATTTACATTATCCTGCTGGCCTGTAGTTGAAAGTTCTTCCAGAGTAACTCGTGTAACAGGTCCCAGATACATAACAGAATCCATCATTTTAATTTTTGCTTCTGACTGAAAACCTGTACTTATAGTTTCTGATTTTGAAACTGTATCTCCCTTATTTAAGGCAATCCATTTTCCACCACGCTGAACTTCTACTTTTCCACTTACAAATGTAACTGTTGCTTCAGCCGCAAAAGCGCTTGCGCCCAAAATCATAAAAGCTGCCGCAACTAAAAGTCCTTTAAATCTTTTCATTTTCATCCTCCTAAAAAGTTAGAATGCCAGAGATGCTTTTATCGTAGCTGAATAATTGCTTGAATCCTTCACATCATTATCTATTCCAATAAATGCTGTCAAATCACAACCAATCTGCAAGTCACTGAATACATTGCAAACTAAACTGGCAGCGGCATCTATTCCATGGAACTTTGTTTCATTTCCCATAGCAATTACGCCTTTTCCAGTAACAGATGCAAGAAAATTCCCCTTTGCATAGATAAGAGAAACCTTAGGAAGTACACCACCCGCAAACAACGGATCAGTTGAAATTGTACGATTTGTTATTGATACAAACTTATGTAATGAATCTTTTTCAAAAGAAACAAATTCACCACCCACAACTGCAATTGCTGTATTTGCAATATAGAAGTTCAAGTCAAGACCTGCATCTGCCATCAGATTCTTAAAATCTCCAAGTCCGACAGTTCCCTTCAAAGTATAAGCACCAAGAACTCCAATAGGACCGTTCATCATGAGAGTGCCGTAAAAATACTTTGTTTTATCTTCTGTATTAACCGGAAGGAATACTTCTCCCTGAAGACCAATTGTATTTGTTTCAAAAAGTGTCTTATAAGTAAAGTTTAACATCACAGGAACATATCCGGCTGTTAATCCATAAATATTCACTGCATCTGCAGAATTATTAAGCATTGAAACATTCAAACGGTTCTGCAAGCCTGTATAACCGGCATAAACACCAGCTTTGAATTTAAGGGCATCGTATGAAAGACTCAAACCGTCGCTCTTCTGAGTAAACACATAGCCTGAAATATCAGAAATCATAAACCGGCCGATATCAACAGCTACAATACCTTTTCCAATTGTCCATTTGCCAGCAAATTTTAAAAGATCACAGTCTGCAATCAAATTAAAAGCATTGGTTGTCTGAGGGAATGAAGTAGAAAGTTTATACTTGAAAGAACCTTCTGCAACAAACTTCAAAGTTCCAGAAGTATTAAATGGTGCATTCAAAGAAAGATGCACTCCGTTTTGCTGCTGAAGACTAATCAAAGAAAAATCTTTGTTAGATGTAAGATATGTATTGTTATCAATAACTCCGTTCCAGGTAAGAGCAAACACAGGAGCCAGAAGGCAGGCTATAAGGCCGGAAAGAATCAGTTTTTTCATTATTCTGCCTCCATTGAAACATTTTTCATATCAAAATCACTGTATTTGTTGATACATGCTGTATAAATACTGAGCGCTTTTTCGCCAGAAACATAGGCTGAAGGATCCATATCTGCACTGACGATTCCATCTGCCTGGAACTGTCTGAAAGCATATCGAGGAGCCCCCTTTGTTATGCGGTACAAAAGTCCGCCTTTTATATTCCATAATTTTGAATAAAGATATGCAAGATCTACTGCCGGAACCGGTGCATCAAACTCTTCTATGATCGGGATATATCCGTTTTCATATAAAGCAACAACCGCATCTTCATACGAAGCTGAATCGTCAACAATTTTCATTTGAACGGCAGTCAGATAACTAATTTGACCAAAAGTCACTTCTTCTGACTCCAGAATATCCGTTATTATGTCGGCAGACTGCGCATAAGCTGATAAAACCAGAAAAAGCGCAAATATTATTGATATTATCTTTTTCATAGACCATATTTTACAGCACATTTTGACAGTTGTCTAGTTTTAACGTTATAATGGAAATTAATGATTACTTTAAAAGAAATTGCTGAAAAATGTTCTGTTTCAATTACAACTGTTTCAAATATTCTCAACGGAAAATCCAACGTTTCTGAAAAAACGAAGGAACGGGTTCTCGAAGTAGTCAAAGAAACCGGATACCGTCCTAATTATATGGCAAGAGGACTAAGAGCTTCCAGGACAAACTCTATAGGAATTATAATTGATGATCTTACAGAATTCAGTTCAACCGGAATTATCGACGGCATCATGTCCTATTTTGATGAACACAAATACAAGGCTATTCTTGAAAACCTTCGGTTCTATTCTAAATGGGGAACAAAATGGTACCACAATAAAGGCTATGAAGATTCTGTACAGCAGGCGATAGATGAATTTGCTTCCATCAAAGTTGACGGAATTATTTACGTAGCTGGCCATGCAAGATGCATTTCCTGTATTCCAGAAAACCTTGACATTCCACTGGTAATCTCTTATGCCTTTACAGAACAACCTGGCATTTCTTCTGTTGAATTTGATGATGTTCAGGCAGCCTGTGCTATGACCACTAAACTGATTAAAAATGGTCACAAAAAGATTGCCGTTATAGCGGGAACTGAAAAAAACATTCACACAATGCGCCGTCTGGAAGGCTATCAGAAAGCCCTCAAAGAAAATGGAATTGAAGACTGCCGATGTCTGAAATATGCCGGATGGGATAGAGAATCTGGATACCTTGCAGCAAAAGAGCTTCTGGCAGATTCAGGATGCACTGCCGTGTTCTGTTTTAACGATTTGATGGCTGCTGGTGTTTACGACTATCTTGATGAAAAAGGTCTCGTACCGGGAAAAGACATTGCTGTTGCCGGTTTTGATAACCGTACTATGTCGCAATTTCTAAAACCAACTCTTACTACAGTAGAAATTCCGCTTTTTGATATCGGTGTAAAATCTGCTGAATTAATTTTGAATCAAATAAATTCTCCTGATGACTTCAAAGTTCAGCACAGTTTTGTTGAATGCAAAATCATCGAACGGGAATCTGTTTAATTTGTATATTTTAACTAAGGGGTACTATATATGAACGAACAACTGATAGTTGATTACAAAAACTTTTTAAATAATGGAAAAACCGAACGCGAATGTGTTGAGCAGATTGTCAGAATGGCTCAGAAAAACGGCTATAAAGATATTTCAAAAATAAAAAAGCTTAAACCTGGTGATAAAGTTTATATCACAAAAATGAATAAAGCTATTGCTCTTTTTGAAATTGGTTTTGAGCCGATTGAAAAAGGTATGAACATTCTTTGCGCACACATTGACTCTCCTCGCCTTGATGCAAAACAGAATCCGCTTTATGAAAAGGACTGCATCACTTATATGAACACTCACTACTATGGCGGAATCAAAAAATATCAGTGGACAACAATTCCTCTTGCAATTCACGGAGTTGTAGTAAAGAAAGATGGAAAAACTGTAAAAGTTGTAATTGGTGAAAATCAGGACGAGCCAGTTTTCTGCATTTCAGACATCCTTCCACATCTTGCTCAGGAACAAATGAAGGAAAAAGCCAGTGACTTTATTAAAGGCGAAGACCTTGATGTAATTATGGGTTCTGTTTCACCTGCTTCTAAAGATGATAATCTTTCAAAAGAAGAAAAGAAAGAACTCAAGGAAAAAAGCAAAAAAACAGTTCTTGCACTTTTGAAAGAGATGTATGGAATTGAAGAAAAAGATTTTGAATCTGCTGAACTCGAAATTGTTCCTGCAGGAAAAGCACGGGACATGGGGCTTGACCGATCAATGATTCTTGGTTACGGACAGGATGACCGTTCATGCGCATATTCCTCGGTTGCTGCAATGCTCGAAATGAGGGCTGGCAAACGAACAACCTGCTGTCTTTGTGTAGATAAAGAAGAAATTGGAAGTGTTGGTGCAACTGGTATGGCTTCTAATCTTTTTGAAAATATGACTGCAGAAATTATTGCATTAACTGATACTCAGTACAGTGACCTCACCTTAAGACGTAGTCTTGCAAACAGCAACATGCTTTCGAGTGACGTAAATGCAGCATACGACCCGATGAACGCAGGTCTTTACGACAAAGAAAATGCAAGTATGCTCGGTGGCGGCGTTACCTTCCAGAAGTACACAGGAAGCCGCGGTAAATCTGGTGCAAGCGATGCAAACCCGGAGTTTATAGCAAAGGTTCGTGCTGCAATGTACGATGCAAATGTTACTTACCAGATGGCAGAACTTGGAAAAGTTGATCAGGGTGGCGGTGGAACAATTGCTTACCACGCAGCAAAATACGGTATGAATGTACTTGATGGCGGCGTTGCGGTCTTAAGCATGCACGCGCCTTGGGAAATCACAAGTAAAGAAGACATCAGCCAGATGTATGAATGTTGTAAGGCGTTCCTGGGGCTGAACTCTTAAGGATATGCTTCCGCGGGTTCGCACCCGAAATACCGATTCACGTTTTTATGAAAAAACTGCGTTTTCGTAAACGAAAAACGCAGTTTTTTTTATGGCAGTCGCCAAAGACGTTCATAATGTATTTCGGGTACGACCCCACTCGCGCATATCCTTACGACCTCTTTCCCAATAAACGTGAATCGGTATTTTGGCTGCGCCCCTGCTCACGCATATTCGATGTTATTTTTTACTCATTAAAACATCATAGATTCTATCAAAGTCTTTCTTATTATCAAATCCAATAATAATTGAACCTTTGTTGATGTCGCCCTTAAGTGAGACATCGCGGGTTCCAAAAATATTGCGGAGTTCCTGTTCAAAAGCAAGAACATCAGGATCTTTTTTTACAGTTTTCTTTTCTTCTTTTTTTGAAGCTGCGCGGCCACCGCCATTGTAAGTGTCGGCAAGAGCCTCTGCTTCGCGAACAGAAAGTCCGCTTCCCAAAATCTTACCAAACATAACGCGCATATCAGCATCGTTCTTTACCATAAGAAGAGCTCGTGCGTGACCGGAAGTAATCTGTCCGCTTACAAGTGCATGCTGAATATCTTCAGGCAGCTTCAAAAGACGGATTGCATTTGCAACTGTAGCGCGGGCTTTACCAACACGCTTTGCAACCTCTTCCTGATTAAGGTCACCCATCTGAATCAAATTATAATATGCTGTAGCTTCTTCTATAGGATTTAAGTCGGCACGCTGAATGTTTTCGATAAGTGCCATTTCGAGCTTCTGCTGTTCATCAAACTTGCGGAGCTGAACAGGAACCTTTGTAAGTCCTGCCATTTTTGCGGCACGGGTTCGTCGTTCACCGGCAATAATATAAAACTCACCGTCACCGGCATCTTCAATAATAATTGGCTGAAGGATTCCGTTTACTTTAATGGAAGCGCAAAGCTCATCAAGCTGTTTCTGGTTAAATTCAATACGTGGCTGCTTAGGATTCGGCTTAAGAAGTGCCGGATCAATCCACATACTGCCGTCTTCTTTCATATCGATGGCAGCTGGAATTTTTGTTTTTTTTATTGTGGTTGCATGAAGTCCACTTCCTGTAGAAACTGCAACTTCCTCTTGTGCTGCCGGATTTTCATTCAGCAGGGCACCGAGACCTTTTCCCAATGCATTCTTAGCCACGGCGAATCACCTCTTCTGCAAGTTTAGCATAGCTGCGGGCACCCACACATTCAGGGTCATATTTACAGATTGGAAGTCCATGGGAAGGTGCTTCCGAAAGACGAACATTTCGAGGAATGATTGTATTAAATACAACATCCTTAAAATATGACTTAACCTGCATTACAACATCCTGAGCAAGTCGTGTGCGGGAATCATACATTGTAAAGAAAATACCGCCGATTTTCAGATTCGGGTTAATGCTTTTCTGAACCTTCTGAACTGTTTGCAAAAGAAGAGTAATACCTTCAAGAGCGAAATATTCACACTGCATTGGAACAAGTACTGAATCTGCAGCGGCAAGACCATTCAAAGTCAGAATACCCAAAGATGGAGGGCAATCAATAAGTATATAATCATAAATCTCTTTTAGAGGTTCAATTGCATTTTTAAGATAGAACTCACGGTCTTCCTGATCAGCAAGCTCAATTGCAACACCGGAAAGGTCAATAGATGCGCTAATTGCATCCAGGTTTTCTACAGGAGTCTTTTTTACAGCCTTAACAGCTTCTACCTGACCGGCAAGCAATTCGTAGACGGTAGGCTTGTCTTTTGAAGCACTTACACCACTGGACATATTCCCCTGTGAGTCAAAATCAATAAGAAGAACTTTTTTTCCAGCAAGCGCGATATATGCACCGATATTTATTGCGGAAGTGGTTTTACCTACGCCACCCTTTTGATTTACAAAAACAATACACTTTCCCATAAAATAAAATGTATCATTTTTTATTAAAATAGTATACAGTAAAAATGTATTGAAAATTGAATAAACAGAGCCAGTTTGATACATTTTATTTTATTAATATAACCGGGATGAAGAAAACTATGATAATCAGTGTGACACTTTCAAAACCTACTGGAGAAGTTGAAAAAAGATTGGGACAACCATACCAGAAAATCAAAATCCGGGCTGTTAATGCGGCGGCAGGTGCTTCATATGCGGTAGAAATGTTTACTAATACTCAGGTGTTTCATAAAAAATTTTCGGAAAGCGAGCTTGCTGATTTTTTGAAGGCTAACTCTGGAATCACTTTTAAAAATGTTGTTACCCGAACTGATACAGAAGAAATCACTCTGCTTACAAATAAAAAAGGAAAGACTACTGAGCTAAGAAAAAAACTTAACACCACTACAGGAAAAACAACTCCGCTTAAAATTTTACCAGAGGCCAAAAAGAAACAATATCTTCTTCCCGAAGGCACACCTGTTCCCTTCCTGGTTCTGCTTGGAATTATGAATGATGAAGGAAAAGTTATTTCCAGCCGCTACGACAAATTCCGTCAGATAAACCGCTTTCTGGAATTTATTGATGATGTTCTCCCGGAGTTTGCTGGCAAAAGTGAAGCAGGGGAACCTGTTCGAATTGCTGACTTTGGCTGCGGAAAATCTTATCTTACCTTTGCCGTACATTATTTTCTCACAGAAGTGCACCACATTCCCTGCGAAATTGAAGGCCTCGATTTGAAAGAAGAAGTCATTAATTACTGTAATGATATGGCAAGAAAACTCGGTTTGAAAAATCTTATTTTCCATACAGGAAACATTGCTGATTATTCCGGCGTCCACAGTCCTGACATTGTAATCACTTTGCACGCCTGCGACACCGCCACGGATTATGCACTCAAGTACGCTGTTGAACGTGGAGCGCGAGCAATCTTAAGTGTTCCCTGCTGCCAGCATCAGATAAATACACAGCTTCAAAGCCGTGGCAAAACAGGCGGCGCAACAGGAGAAATTCCACCAGAGTTCGAGTCACTTTTAAAATGGGGTATCATCCGCGAAAAGTTCAGCTCCCTGGTAACAGACGCGCTGCGTGGCGAATGGCTGGAGGCCCAGGGCTACAAGGTTCAGATGCTGGAGTTTATTGATATGGAACACACTCCTAAAAACATTTTGATAAGGGCTGTAAAGAAGGAAAATAAGAAGACAGGTAAAACTAACGGGCTGGATTTAATGAACAAGCTTGGAATAAAACCCGAAATTTTCAAATAGATTGCTTCGCCACACTCGCAATGACGAAATGTTTACTTGCGACGAAGCAATCCATATCTTTTACAACACGTATTTTTTTATAAAATCCCCTACTCCATCGTGATTGTTATCAAGCTCTGTAACGTGATTTGCAATCTTTTTGATTTCTTCAAGTCCGTTGCACATTGCAACTCCGTGACCTGCCATGCGAATCAAACTTTCATCATTCAT
>CAMNBC010000050.1 GCA_946532115.1 uncultured Treponema sp. | reverse complement strand
TTGCTGCTGAAATCGCTGCTCGTAACGCACGCGCTGAAGCTGCTGCTGCCGCTACAGAAGCTCAGATTAAGGAAGAGCGCAAAGAAGCTGCTGCTGAAAAGGCAAACGCTGCAAAATAATTTTCTTCCAGCATATGCTGGTTGAAATCAAACCTTAATTTATGAAGACAGGACTTTCAGATATTGGAAGTCCTGTTTTTTTTATTTATAATGGATTTATGAGCACTCATAGTGTATCAATCCAGTCAGCACGTCTTTCTCAAATAGGTGTAAATCGTCAGGTTCTGAAAGAAGGTTCAAGTGTACTTGTCCGCGTAATTGGTGAGCGTGGAGGCGGAAAATATGAAGGTTCCGTTGCAGGGGTACGTGTTCAGCTTTCTGCATCTAAACCGCTTCATGCGGGAGACTCTTTCGTTGCAACTGTGGGAATTAAAAATGGAGCCGTCATTGTAACTCCAAAAGAGATGCCTGGAATTTCACAAATTTTTTTAAGTTTTAATGAGGTATCTCAAAATCAGCTGTATTCATTGCTGGAATCTTTAGGGCTTCCGGCAGATAATCTTTCTTCCTCTATATTACAATCCTTTAAGCAAATGGGCTTAAAGATGGATTCGAGGCTTGCATATAAAATAAGGAATCTGGCCCTTCGTTTTAGTGGTAAAGAAAAATCAGCAGCAGAAATTTTAAGCCTTTTATCACAGAAAGAGATTGAAGCAGATGAACAGGAAATAAAAGATCTGCTTATGCTGCTTTCCGGGAATACTGAAGATAGAAATGAGACACAATCAAATCAAAATACAAAAGAAAAATTGATTAATAAAATTAACAGTACTGAAGGTTCCTGGTATCTTTTACCGTTCGAATTGATACAGATTCCATATAATGATGATTCAGGTTTTGAAAATAAAACGTTTTTGGGTAATGGATGTATAAGGCTTTTATTCAATTCTGAGTGTACTTTAAAACTCTTGAATCTGGATTGCAATTATAATAATCATAAATATCTTTTCAGCCTTTCTTATGAAGGAAAAAAAATCAAAAATACATATTTTAATGTGAGTAGTTTATCATATTCTGATACTTTAAAGTCTCCGGAAGACGAAATCACAAGATTCAAAAAGCTGTGTATGGCTTCTGGTGTAAATGCCGGTAATATTTCCTGGGCAGATAAAGAAGCTCTTGAAGGGAATGCCAGTGGTCTTGAAACCTTTATTACATTCGGAGGTGAAGTCTGATGGATAGGAGAAAAAAAGCTGTCGCATTAAAATATATAGAAGGAACTGAAGCTCCAGTAATTTTGGCAAAAGGTGAGGGACGTAAAGCTGAAGTTATGCTTTATGAAGCAGAAAAAAATGGTATCCCGGTAACAGAAGATAAAATTCTTGTGGATATGCTTGGAATAGCTTCTGCCGGCGATATTGTACCAGAAAATACGTGGCAGGCTCTTGCAGTGATTTTTTCGTATATTCTTGATGACAAAAAGGGGCAGAAGAAATAGTGAATACTAAAACAGTAGGAAATGACGGGGAAAATCGGGCTGCGGCTTTTCTTGAATCAAAAGGTTTTTCAATAATTGAGCGTAACTGGCGGACAAACCGCGGAGAAATTGATATAATAGCATTTAAGAATGATACTTTAGTGTTTATAGAAGTAAAGACACTTCCGAACGGCACTTTGGATATGATTCAGAGAGAGTTAAATTATCAGAAACGTGAAAGAATCTTAAAAACATCTAAACGTTTTCTGTTAAAACATCGACAATATAGTAACAGCTATGTCAGATTTGATGTAATTGTTATTGATATGCCGGGACTAGAACCGGTTTATCATATTGAAAATGCTTTTTCAGAATAACAGAGACGGGAGATTCTATGATTTCTGGTGGAAAATCAACAGGGGCAGCAACTCTTGTTCTGGAGCGAACCGAAACACTCGATTTGCCTCCTAGAATATTGGAGTTAAGGAAGAAAATTCAAAATCAGGAATACCTTGATAATGCAATTCAGAGAATTGCACAGGTTATAAGTAATCATCTTATTGATGATCCTGATGAATTGAAATTTCGGGATTAAAATATGGATAGACGTCGCAATAGAAAGCATTCGAATAATTGGAATAATCAGAAAAGGTCGGAGCAGTCACGCGAAAATAAACAGAAGTCATTTCAGTTTAATAAGGCTTTATATGAAGATCAGGATGCTGAGCGTCAGCGGGTTGCGGCAATTCAAAATGTTAAAGCTCGTGAAATAATTTGTCCTAAGTGCGGACAGCCTATTACTGATATTGCAAGTGCTATTGCGGATAAGACAACAGGGGAACCTCTCCATTTTGACTGTGTTTTGAATCAGGTAAAACAGTCTGAACCAACTGGTGAAAATGAAAAAGTTGCATATATCGGTCAGGGACGATTTGCTGTGCTTCAGTATGAAAATATCAGAGATCAGCGTCATTTTACAATTAAAAAGATAATTGAATGGGAAAGCCGCGAACAGCAGTCTGGCTGGCGTGAAGAATTAAGCGGTTTATACAGTAAAATCAATTAACAGATTGCTTTGAGCTGCACGCTTCAGGTGTGCTTTTTCTCGCAATGAAAATGGTGTTCCCATGCAAATAACAGTTCTGTGCAAGGTTGTAGATAATTTTGGTGATATTGGAGTCGCCTGGAGACTTTGCCGTCGCCTTGCAAAAATTCAATCAAAATATAAAATATGTCTCGTTGTTGATAATTTGGAAGCTTTTGCAAAAATTGAAAACAGTGTAATTGCGAGCGAAACGAAGCAATTCATATCAATAGATGGAATAGAAATTTTTTCCTGGAAAGATGAAGCCTTATGTCATGAGGTTTTCAGCCGGAATGATGGTGAGAAACTTTCCTTAATTCTTGAACTTTTTCAGTGCGGCCGTCCCGAATGGATGGAAAAGATTTTATTTGAAGAAAAGCTTAAGCGGACAGTTCAGATTATTATGATTGATTATTTGACGGCTGAAAAATATGCGGAGGATTTTCACTGCCTTCAGTCGCTGACTCGTAGTGCTAAAGTACAGAAAGTAAATTTTATGCCGGGCTTTACGGAGAAGACTGGCGGTCTTGTGATAGATGATGCATGGACTGAGGTTCCTGAATGGAATGGTGAAGGGCCTGTGCTTGTTTTTACTTATGAAAATGATTGGGAAAAACTGGCACGAGCTCTTTATGATTATAGTAAAGTCAGCGGGCGAAAAGTTCTTGTAGCACAGGGACGCGGGAAAGAAAGTTTTTTGCAGGCGTTTAATAAGGTTGCTTCCGCAAGCTCAGCCAGCATCGTAGAAGAACTTCCATATCTTAATCAGACAGAGTGGGATGAAATGATGAAGGGGTGTTCTGCTCTGGTAATCCGCGGGGAAGAGTCTATGTCGAGGGCCTGCTTAAGCGGCATTCCATTTATCTGGCATGCGTACCCTCAGAGTGATGAATATCAGCTTGTGAAGGTGAGGGCACTACTTGAGAGAATGAGGCCGCATTTTGTGGAAGTGGATTTTGAGATTGTAGAGAAGGCCTGGTTAGAGATTAATAATAATGTGTCATTCCCTGGCTTGACCAGGGAATCTGTGCAGGACAGTGATATACAGATTGTTCGGTCAAGCCGGATAATGACACAAAATGTGTATGCAAAGTTCTTCCGTTCCATCCCCCGTCTTGTTTCCGGCTTCCGCGACTTTGCCCTCTCTCTTAGAAAAAACGGAGACCTTGCGGCTAACTTAATGACATACATTGAAAAACTTGCTATAATATAGTAATAAATTTTTGTAAATTCTTTTTCAGGGGTTTTATATTATGTTAATGACATCACAGTTAAAAGTTGGAACAGCTTTCATGTATGAAGGCAATGCTCTTATCGTTCAGAAGATGCTCGGACAGCGTTCAGGTCGTGCCGGAATGGTTACAAGTTTCCGTGTAAAGAATCTTGTTACAAACTCAACAATGGATCTTGGTATTGATGCTGGTGAAAAGTTTGATGAAGTAGATCTTGAATCACACGTTACAAAGCTTTCTTACATTGATGGCGACACATTTGTATTTATGGATCAGGATACATACGAACAGTTTGAACTTGCTAAGGAAGACCTTGGTGACTACGCTGGTTATATTACACCGGAAGATGATCTTGAAGTAAACCTTACATTCTATGAAGGAAAGCCAGTAGGTATTGATCTTCCTGTTCGCGTTACACGTACAGTAACTTACTGTGAACCTGGTGTAAAAGGTGATACATCTGGAAAATCTTTGAAGCCTGCTACATTGGATACAGGAATCGAAGTTCGCGTTCCATTGTTCATCAATACAGACGACAGAATCGTAATCGATACACGTGACGGTTCATTCCTTGAGCGTGCTAAGAATTAGGCGACAATCGAAAATCCGTTAAAAAACGGGCTGCGACAGCGGGCCGTTTTAGGATTATCGAAAAAATGCCTCAGAGGCAAGCTGTGCTTGCCGACAAAACGATATTTTATGAAGACCGCGGGTAACTCCCGGCGGTCTTTTTTTTCATTTGCTTTACATATTATGGCGTGCTATAATCTTTAAATACTAAAATCGTCTATTAAAAAAATAATCAGTAAAAAAATAATTATACTCATTAGCGATAAACAGGAGAATTGTATGAAACAAAAACTGTGCTTGTTGACTGGGGTTGTGTTATCTCTGTTGATTATTGGATGCGGAAAATCGACTGCGATGCAGCAGGCTGTCGGGCCTTTGCCTGAAAGGAAAGTAAGCGGGCCGATATTAAATGTTTCTTTGGACTCAACTATTGATACTCTGGATCAGCAGGTTTCTGTTTATGCTACTTCATTCGAACTGATTGGAAACATGATAGATGGTCTTATGCAGATGGCAGAAGATGGTTCTGTAAAATATGCCTGTGCAAAAGAAATGCAGGTGTCGGCAGACGGCCTTCATTATACATTCAAGTTGAGAGATGATGTTTTCTGGTCAAATGGAGAACCTGTTACAGCACATGATTTTGTCTACGGCTGGCAGCGTGCCATAGATCCGGCTACAAATTCAGAATATGCATTTATGATTAGTGATATTGCCCAGATAAAAAATGCTACTGCAATTCAGGCTGGACAGATGGAGCCGAATCAGCTTGGGGTTCGTGCAAAAGATGATAAAACCTTTGAAGTCGAACTCCAGACTCCTGTTTCATATTTTGAACAGCTGCTATATTTCTGTACTTTTTATCCTGCTAATCAGGCCTTTGTAGAAAAATGTGGTGATAAATATGCAACAAGTCCGGAAACCTGTCTTTCAAATGGAGCTTTCCTTCTTAGCGATTATAAGGTAGGGGCTACGTCAATTTCATTTATAAAAAATACGGCTTATTATGATGCTTCAAAAATTAAACTGGGTGGTATTCACTATGAGGTAATTAATAGTGGTGAAGAGGCATTGAGAAAATATCAGAGTGGTCAGCTGGATTTTGTTGAGCTTTCTGGTGATGCTGTTGTACAGATGCAGAATTCTCCGGAATTTAAACCAGTTGATTCCGGATTCTTATATTTCCTGACATTTAATTTTGATGATAAATATTTTGGAAATAAAAATCTCAGGCTTGCAATTGCTAATGGTTTTGATAGAGAAGTTGTTGTAAAAGAAATGGCAGACGGGTCTGCTGCAGCTTATGGTGCAGTTCCTAGAGGGTATGCTTTTTCTCAATCAGGCCAGGATTTTACACCTGCTGGAATTGAGTTTCCGCAATTGTGTTCTTATAACTTGAGTTTTGCAAAAGAATGTTTTGAAAAGGCAAAACAAGAACTTGGAGTAAAAACTCTTGAGCTGGAATTCCTGACTACTGATGCTGAAACACAGGTAATCTGCTGTAATTCTATGAAAAGACAGCTCGAAGAAAATCTTAGCGGCTTAAAGCTCACTTTAAGAATAGTTGAGAAAAAAGAACGAAGAAAGATTATGAGTGCGGGAGATTTCCAGTTTGGCCTTAATAACTGGGGACCTGATTATGCAGATCCAATGACTTACCTTGCAATGTGGGTAACCGGAAACTCTAATAACATGGGTAATTATTTTAATCCTGCATATAATGCCATTATTGCTGATTGTACAGATGGTGAGCTTTGTACAAAAATTGCTGAACGCTGGAAAGCAATGAAACAGGCAGAAACTATGGTTATGGAAGATGCTGCGATTTCGCCGGTATATCAGAAGTGTAATGCAAATCTTATTAAGAGTAATGTAAAGGGAGTTGCCTTCCATGCAGTTGCAATTAACAAGATTTACAAGAATACTACAAAATAGAGATCAGAAGAGGTATAGATTATGGATGATATAAAGAAGAAGAAATATGGGCATCTTGCTCTGCAGTTCTCGTTGTATATTCTTGCTATTCTTGCTGTTTTTTTTGTTATTTTGAATATTTTTATTGTTAGGAGTGTAAAATCTTCTTCTCAGCGAGATTATTCAGATTTTAGTGAAAAGGTAATTGCAGAGGATGCAGGAAAGATTCAATACTGGAATGAGGTTCTTGTAAATGACCTCCGAATTTATTCTGATAATGATGTTACAAAAGCCGGCAATGAAGGAAATATTATAAAATGGCTTTTGAGTCATGAAAATATAAGAAATCCGCTTTTTAACTATGTAATGTTTTGTACACCAGAAGGCGTAGGTTATGCAAGTGATGGAAAAATCCTTACTGTAATTTCTAAGCCTTTCTTCCGTTCAATTATGAAGGACAAAAAGAAGCTTTATGTATCTGATATTGACTTTCAGGTAGATGGTTCTGTCTGTTATTACATTGCACGTCCGGCATATAATGCGGCTGGAAGTCTTATAGGTGTTTTTGCCGGAGCTGTAAAACTGGATGAGATTGATAAGATGGTTGGTGAACTTTCTATGGGAAAAGACGGAAAAGCTATTCTCGTTGGTTCAAACGGAGTTCTTATCTCTCACATTCGTGGAATGAGTAAATATATGGATCTTTCTTATAGTGATAAGGCCGGTTATTCTGGACTTGATGTAATTGCGGCTCAGGCATGTGCAGGAAAATCCGGAGAAGGTTATTATAGAGATTCAAATGGGGTTCTGACTTTTGCTTCTTATGTACCTGTTCAGGGTACTCCATGGTCTGCAATTCTGACAATTCCACAAAAACAGATTGAAGCTGTCGGTGATAAAATGAAAACTTTAATTATCATTATTACTACACTGATAGGTATAATCATTTCTGTTGCATGTTCATTAATTATGATTGCGGCTGTAAAACCTCTAAAAGTTGTACGGGAATCTATTTACGAAATTGCTTCAGGAGATGCAGACCTTACACAGCAGATTGTTGTAAAGAGTAATAATGAAATTGGTGCTCTTGGAGATGGATTCAATGCCTTTATGGAAAAACTGCGAACTATTATTGGTGGAGTTAAGGATTCTAAAGAGATTCTTGGAGATGTTAATGTTGGTTTGCAGAATCGTATTGAAGAGAATGGCCGCTCTATAGAAGCAATTATTGGAGATTTGAATGATATTGATTCTCAGGTTCAAAATCAGGCAAATAGTGTTTCTCAGACAGTAAGTGCCGTTGAAGAGATTTCACAGAATATTCAGTCTCTTGAAAATATGATTGAAACTCAATCTAGTGGTGTTGTAGAAGCCAGTGCCGCTGTAGAAGAAATGATTGGGAATATAAGTAGTGTAAATAATTCTGTTGGTTATATGGCACAGTCTTTTGATTCGTTGATTCAGAATACAGAAGCCGGTATTCAGAGACAAAATGATGTAAACCAGAGAATTCATAATATTGAAGAACAGTCTAAGGCTCTTCAAACTGCCAATAAAACAATCAGTGATATTGCGGGGCAGACAAATCTTCTTGCTATGAATGCTGCAATTGAAGCGGCTCATGCAGGGGAAGCAGGAAAAGGCTTTAGTGTTGTTGCAGATGAAATCCGAAAGCTTTCTGAAACTTCTAGTGCACAATCAAAGACAATTCGTGAGGAGCTTAAGAAGATTGAAGGTTCGATTAATGATGTAGTAAACGCTTCGCAGGCTTCTACAGATATGTTCAATGAAGTAAGTAATTCTATTACTCAGACACAGCAGCTTGTATTGCAGATCAAAGGTGCTATGGAGGAACAGCAGGAAGGTTCTAAACAGATAGGTGCCGCTCTTAAACTTATGAATGATAATACAAGCGAAGTACGTGCTGCTTCTCACGAGATGGCAGAAGGTAATAAGTCTATTCTTACAGAAATTGACCAGCTCCGAAATACTACAGGTGTTATTCGCGAAAGTATGGATAAGATTTCGCAGAGTGCCGGTGATATTAAGGAAACAAGTAATTCACTTTCTGAAATTGCTGACAGTGTTTCGTCTGCCGTGGACCAGATTGGCGGACAGATTGATTTGTTTAAGGTTTAAGATGGTTAAATAAAAAATGCTCGGGAAACCGAGCATTTTTTATGAAAGTTCGGCAAGCACAGCTTGCCTCTGAGGCATTCTTTCGATAATCCTAAAACGACCCTGTGTAAGCCCGCTGGCGGGCGGTGTTCTATAGCAGAGCGTTAAGAAAATTGCGAAAGCAATTTTTAGCTCTACCACCTATGGCTCGTTTTTTAACGGATTTTCGATTGTAGCCTAATAGTCCTTCTTCTCTGTCTTACGTCTCTTGTTAAGAAGCTTTCTCTCAAGAGTAGTCTTCTTCTGGTGGAGGGTAGCAGAAGGTTTTTCGAAGTATTCACGCTTTTTGTATTCGCGGATAATGCCTTCTTTTTCAACCATGCGCTTAAAGCGTTTGATTGCTTTTTCAAGGTTTTCTGAATCATCAACCATGATTGTTGCCATACTGTATTCACCTCCTTTTTTCGGTGGTTCCGATTTATAGGATATAAATATATACAATATTTTGATTTAAATCAATACTGACATAAGACGAAATCTTAAAAAAATAAGGTACTTCCGCTGCAACGGGGACTGAAAAAACGCTTCACGTTTTTGTGTAAGAATCCTGCGGTTTTCGCAAGCGAAAATCCTCGGATTCTTTTTATGCAAGTCTGCAAAGACGTTCAGAAGTTTTTTCGTCCCCGTTTTCGCTCGCGTACCTTATTTTTTTTTATTTTTATGTGACGTTTCTATTGACACAAGGGCGGATTTGCCCTAATGAAGCGACAGCTTCAGCCGCCCTTGCCAATTTTTTTATAAAAAAATTGGTTAATTATTAATGTTTCTATTGACAGTAACACCGCTTTTTGTTACTATTAGTAGTAACAAAAAGCAAAAAAAAAGAAGTTGATACTTCTTACGAGGAGAAATAAAATGGAAAAAAGAGAATTAAAAGAATCAGAGAAAAAGGGAATCAGTCTTCAGGATTTACTGCTTACTGCGGTTCTTCTTGCTGCGGGTGCTGTGCTTAAGTTTTTTGCCGGTACATTTATCAATCTTTTTGGTATGAAGCCAAATTTCATTATTGCTATGTACTGTATGGCAATTGTTCTTATCAGACCAAAAGTATATTACAGCATTATCATTGGTCTTCTTGCAGGTGCAATCTGTCAGTTCTTTCCTGGAACTCCATATTTGAACTTTGCATCTGAGCTTGCAGGTGCTCTGGCAATGGGACTTTTGATTTTCATCCCGGCACGTAAAAAGGGTACAAGAATTGCTTTTGATGTAATCAGTACTTTTGTTAGTACTGTAATTTCCGGCGGACTTTATGTTGTGCTTTTGTTTGTTGTAATCAAATCTGATCCGTCTGCCATGGCTGCTTACGTTCCTATTGTTTTTGGTACTGCTACTTTAAACTCTGTAATTGTTGGTGCACTTTATGTTCCTTTGAAAAAGGTTCTTAAGAAGGAAATTGTAGAAGAGGAAGAAAAGGAATAGTAAAAGTGTCGGTATGGATTCCCCGGTCAAGCCGGGGAATGACATAGAATCCAGTCCGGGGAATGACATAAAATCTAGACCGGGAATGATATAAAAAGCATGCAGGGAAATGACACTTCGAATAGGAAATTAAAATGATTGAAATACAGGAACTTAGCTTTAAGTATGTGGGTGCCAAGGAGAATGCACTAAATAACATTTCGCTTGTAATTGAAAAAGGTGATTTTGTCGGAATAATCGGGGAATCAGGAGCTGGGAAAACTACTTTATGCAATTGTATGAATGCTCTTATACCTCATCACTATCGTGGAGATTTTTACGGAAGCGTAAAGATTGACGGGACAGATACTTTTGATACAAATACAAGTACACTTGCACTAAAAGTTGGTTCTGTATTTCAGGATATTGACAGTCAGCTTGTAAGTTCGTTTGTAGAAGACGAGATTTTGTTTGGACTTGAAAACTTTGGAATTCCGCAGGAACAGATTGAAAGCCGTATTTCAGGTGCTCTTGAAGATTTAGGAATAACAGAGCTTCGCCACAGAGAGATTTCTTCGTTGAGTGGCGGTCAGAAACAAAAAGTTGTAATTGCGGCAATTCTTGCAATTGAACCAGATATTTTGATTCTGGATGAACCTACCGGTGAACTTGATCCGGCTTCATCAGTTCAGATTTTTTCACTTTTGAAAAAGTTAAATGAAGAAAAGGGAATTACAGTTGTAATTGCAGAACAGAAAATTATGCTGCTTTGTGAATATGCAAAAAAACTGATTGTTCTTGAAAAAGGGAACTGTGTTCATTACGGAGAAATAAGAAGTACTCTAACACATCAAAAGGAAATGGAAGAGGCAGGAATTAACTGTCCTCGTGTACTTACTCTTACCGGAAAGATGGCAGATGAAGGGCTTATTCCTTCATCATTTAGTCGGGAAGATAGAATCTGTCTGGATGCAAAAGAGGCAGCTGTGTTTATAGAGAAATGTATTGGCGCTTAGGGCAGTGTGGTAAGGAAGTAGAAAATGGCTGAGACAGTTCTTGAATTCAAAAATGTATTCTTTTCTTATAATGAAACAGCAAATGTACGCAACTTAAATGTACAGGTAAATAAGGGGGATTTTATTGCGATTACCGGTTCAAACGGAGCTGGAAAATCAACCTTTTCAAAATTGTGTAATGGATTATTAAAACCAAGCAACGGTGACGTATTTGTGCTTGGTGAAAATACAAAAAATAAAAAAGTGAGCGATCTGGCAAAACATATTGGATTTTTGTTTCAGAATCCAGACAGACAGATTTGCTGTTCAACAGTCCGTGAAGAAATTGCCTTTAGCCTGAAAAACAATAAAGTGCCTCAGGCCGAAATAGATGAAAGAGTAGAAAAAACAATCCGCGAGTTTGGCTTCAAGGCAGAGTCTGAGCCCTTTAATATGAGCCGGGGTCAGAGACAGAGACTTTGTCTTGCATGCCTTATTGCCTTGAATCCGGAAATATTGATTCTGGATGAACCGACAACCGGTCTTGATTATCGTGAATGTATGGAAGTCATGGAGAAAATCCGTGTGCTCAATGAGGCTGGAACAACTGTTGTAATGGTTTGTCATGATATGGAAGTTGTTCTTGATTTTGCAAAGACTGTAATTGTAATGAATAGGGGAGAGATTCTTGCAGCTGGCAAAACTCGCGATATACTTGGAAATAAAGAGCTGCTTGAAAAGGCTAGACTTTTACCGCCACAGATAGCTCAGACGGCAATGCTTTTGAATGCTTCGGAGTCCGGTGATTTTAACAATGTATTTACGGTAGAAGAAATGATATCAAAAATTAAAGAAATAAAAGCTGGTGCAGCAGGGGAGGCTGAATAATGAAGGGATTTTTGGATTATCTGCATGGAGATTCTGTATTTCATAAAATGCATCCGCTGGTAAAAATCTTTGCTTCGGTTTTGATTTGCGCATCAGCATTCTGTTCCTCAAATTATTTCTTTCTTGTCGGAGTTATTCTTTTTAATATTCTGATTGCATTTATTGGTAACGGTAGAAAAGAAAAAAATGGACTTTTAGGAAGAACCTTTGGAATTTTGAAGGGGTTGTTTAAGATGTCTGTATTTCTTTTTATTCTTCAACTGCTTGCAATCCGCGGTGGTAATGCAATCATTTCAATTGGAAACTTTGGAATAACCGATTTAGCTGTGCAAAAGGGCTTGCTTCTTGTACTGCGACTGATGGGGGCAACGCTGCCGCTTTCGGTTTTGATTTCCGTTACAAATTTGAATGACCTTTCAAATACACTTGTTACAGTTCTGCATATTCCATATAAATATGCATTTACCTTTACAAGTGCAATTCGTTTCATTCCGGTTTTTTCTTCAGAAATGAGTGGAATCATAGAATCGCAGAAAGCCCGTGGTGTTGATTTTGAGGTGAAAAATCCATTTAAAAAGTTTGGAATGATTTTACCGCTTTGTTTTCCACTGCTAATTTCTTCGGTAAGAAAAATAGAATCAACGGCTACTGCTGCAGAGCTCAGAGGCTTTTACCTGCGTACAAGAAAAAGCTGTACAAAAAAGTACCCGCTTCATGTGAGTGATTTTGTTTTTATGCTTCTTTCAGGTGTTTTGCTTGCTGGTGGAATTATAATTTAATTTTTCGGTCAATAATTCATAAGATTAACTCAAAAAAAATACCGCATTCCATTTGTCTGGAATGAAGTGCACCCCTAAAGTTGGACAAATAAAGTTCAATTTTAGGAGGTGCATT